>NZ_JASPJT010000010.1:0-122884 GCF_030232425.1 Corynebacterium sp. MSK019
GGTAGTGCTCGACGGGTTAACTCCCCGGGAGGTAATCTCTGGTGTTATCCATGATGCAATGACCGCCTGACCCTACCAGTCATTTTTCGTGCCATTTTTGTCATAAACACAGTCACTAACTCGCATCGACCCAACGCCACCTGACATAAACGCAGTCACTAACTTGCATTGGCTAGGCCGCGCAGTAGTCATGCTACGCAGTAGCATAAGGCAAAGGCGACGTGGCGTTCTGCAGTTATCCACAGTCTGAAAATTATCCACAGACAGCGAGGTTTTGGCCCCTTGTGGGCATCATTGAATCCGCCCTGTAGTGCACGCTATGGCCATGGCGATCAAGAAACTGTCCATGGCTCAGCGAACCGAGGCTCCAACAAATCCAGTAGTCAACGCCGTCGATGATGAAGCGCTGCGTGAAGAGGTTGCGCTCATAGTCGCTGCTACCGGTCGTGACTGTGTGCAGGAGACCGTGCCACCTGTGGCTGCAGCGTCAGTGGCCGCACAAACATTTGCTTCGCCGCCAGCATCACTATCATCATCAGCCCCAGAGCCTTCCCCATCGTCAGTATCGACAGGAGCGGGAGTTTCATCGGCCCTGTGGCGTCGGGCACCAGCGGTGTTCGTTGATGCGTCGGCAGCCCGAAGATTAGCCGGGCGGCCTCATTGTGAGGGAGCAATCTTTCTGGTCCGCAGTGATACTGAGGCGGAAGATACGCAGGTGGCGAAGGTTTTAGCTCCTGTTTACAGCGCTAGTTTGCCCGCGGATAACGTCGATATTGTCGAGCTGCTCGGCCGTGGCGACGTACGCCCGGATGCTCCGAATCCCACCAATCACCAAAACGGCTCGAGCCTCCTGAACCACCATCAGAACCCAGCGTCACCTGCAAGCACCGACGTGATTACGGCACCGGGTACAGAGCCCGTATCGAACGTGCCGGCAACTACAACCGATTCCACGGCAACGTGCCTGATGTTGGTTCCTGCGGTCGGCGGTGCCGGGGCTTCCATTGCCGCGGCGGCGAGTGCATTGGTTCTTTCCCGTGAAAGGCCCATCTGTTTGGTGGACGCGGACGTGCTCGCGGGAGGCATTGATCTGGTGCTCGGGATGGAAACGGAACCGGGACTGAGGTGGCAGGACTTCTCGGCTGCTGATGGTCGTCTCGACGGAGCGGCACTCTACGAAGCACTGCCATCCTGCCCGCGATCACCCGCTCTGAAAGTGTTGACGTGGACTCGCAGTCGCACGCCCGAGACGACTTACAACCACGCCTCTGCGAACAACACATTCGACAGCGCCGACAGAACCGACAGAATCGACAGGCCCGACGATGTCCGGCACATTGCCAGCACCATTAGTTGCCTTATTCATGCCGGAATTACGGTCATCGTGGACTGCCCGAAGCAGGTGGAGTACGTCACCACTCTCGGCGCGCTTGCCGATGACACCGTCATAGTCCTGCCCACCTCCGTTCGAGCTATCGCAGCCGCTGGCCCCTTGGCGAGCATCTGTGCACAAGCGGGGTTCACCCCAAATCTTGCAGTGAGGTACCAGCAGTACCGCGATATCAGTGTCGAAGAGGTGGAATACGCTCTCGACCTGCCCATTGTTGGTGAGATTGAGTACTGCAAGAAGGTAGCTCACGAGATAGATGTGGGCGGGCTCGCTGGGGCCGTCGGCAAGCTGACGCGGGGATTGGAAGCGATGTTTGCCCTTGTCGGCGGTGGTGGCGATGGATGACGTCAGGCTGTTGGCGGCGGTGCGGACGGCGCTTGCGGAGCGGCCTGGGGTGGCATCGCATAGCGAGGTCGCCGACATAATTCGCGCAGAGACCTCGGGGGTTGTCTCCGATGTGAAGGTGCTGGAGATTCTGCGCACGATTCGCGAGGAAACGGTGGGCGCGGGTGTGCTCGATGCGCTGTTGCGACGCCCGGGTGTCAGCGATGTGCTGGTCACCGCGCCGGGCGAGGTCTGGGTCGACGCCGGCAACGGACTGGAGCGCGCCGAGATTTCCTTCGCGGACGAGGGTGAGGTGCGCGCGTATGCGGTGCGGCTCGCGTCGCGGTGTGGACGAAGGCTTGACGACGCGCAACCCTGGGCCGACGGCCATATTCCTGGTGGTGTCGGCGGCTGTGGTGTGCGAGTTCATGCGGTGCTTTCACCACCGTCGGCGACCGGCACTCAGATTAGCCTGCGGGTGTTGCGTCCGGCTCGTCGCGGACTTGCGGAGCTATGCGATGTCGGGCTATTTCCGCCGGAGATTCTGCCGGTGCTCCGGGGAATTGTGGCGGGACAGCTGTCATTTATTGTTGCCGGAGGCACGGGTGCGGGAAAGACCACGCTATTGGCGGCGATGCTCTCAGAAGTTAATCCTGACCAGCGCATTGTGTGTATCGAGGACACTCCGGAGCTGCAGCCTCAGCATCCGCATGTGGTGAAGCTGGTGACCAGGGTCGCCAACCTGGAGGGCGCCGGTGCGATTGGACAGCAGGAGTTGCTGAAGCAGGCGTTGCGCATGCGTCCCGATCGCATTGTCGTCGGTGAGATTCGCGGCGCCGAAGTGGTGGATCTGCTGGCAGCGTTGAATACGGGGCATCGCGGTGGGGCGGGGACAATTCACGCCAACCGCATCGGGGATGTCGTCGCGCGCTTTGAGGCCCTGGGGCTGATCGGTGGCCTTGGTCGCGCCGGGCTGCATGCGCAGTTGGTCTCGGCGGTGCAGGTGGTGTTGGTGGTCGAACGCGCTGATGTTCGCAGGCTGGCACAGATCGGGCTGCTACGCGGTAACCCACCGGAGGTGGTGGAGGTCTGGACTGCTCGGGATGGGCCTGGGCCGGGTTGGGAAGCGTTGCAGAAGTTGCTGGTCGGCGGGGAATAACCGGTGGAATACCCGATGGAATGACTAGAGGAAAAGTCAGGGGATTAGACGGGGAGATTAACAGCTATGGGGGAAGGGTTTAGCGTGGCGATGCTCATTGGGGGAGCGGCTGCAGCAGTCGCTATCTGGCCGGACAGCTCGGCGGCGGTGCGCTCGCGAGCACTGGCAGGCCGTGCCCGCGAGGTGTCCGGCGGGCTGAAGTGGTTGCAGCGCATGGTTGGACTTGGTGCTGGTTCCACGGGGTCGCGTGCAGCAAGCACTGGCAGTGCGAATCGAACTGCAGGGCTATCAATCCTCATCGCTGCAGGCCCGGCGCTCGTGTTGCTGTGGCTCGCCGGGATTCCAGGCGTTGTAGCCGGGCTGTTGCTGGGCCGCACCGCAGCGGCAGTAGTGCGCGCTGTGGGGGAGAGGCGCTGTGAACGTCGGGAAGCGGACAGCGCTGCGGTAGCGCTGGAGACCTTGACCGCGCAGTTACGCGTAGGAGCGGCGGCTTCACGAGCGCTCAACGCGGCAGCAGCGGAATTGCGCAGGTCAGAGGATGAGACTGTGTTGGCTGATCATCTCGCGCACGCGGCGCATCGCGCGCACTTCGCCGACCCGTGGGAGGGCGAAGAATCTTCGGAGCAACTGCGCCGGATTGGGCGTATGTGGACGGTGGCGCAGCAACACGGTCTGAGTTTGGCTGGGTTGCTGGACTGCGCGCGGGGTGATCTGCAGGCTCGTCAGGCGCATCGCTCACAGACGTCTGCCGCGCTGGCGGGGCCACGCATGACGATCGCCATCTTGGCATCACTGCCGGTGTTCGGTTTGGTCATGGGGCAAGCTTTCGGAGCGTCCCCATTCGAGTTCCTCAGTCGCGGCATCGGAGGAATTGTGCTGGTCATCGGTGTCGGGCTGGTGTGCGCGGGCATCGAATGGGCGGTCGCCATCATCGATCGTGCGGAGGCCGGACAATGATTGCCGCCGCACTTCTCATCGCCGTCTACCTCTGCTTGCCGACGTTCAATCCCGTCCGCAGCCGACTGCCCGAATTGGTAGCCGAGTCGGATGCTCGCACGCGAGGAAGCGTACGCCGACAGGTGACCAATCGGGTGGCGCAGATTGCCGCACAGGTGCGGGAACGTGTGCGAACTGTCATTGGCGGTGAGCGCATCAGCCCGGCTGTGCTGCTCGATGCCGCAGCGGCCCTCGACATCATTGGTGCTTGTTTGAGCTCCGGTATGCCGTTGTCGCAGGCCATGGCAGCAGCTGCCGATGGTGCAAACCCTGAGCTGGCCGAGCCACTTCGACAGTGTTCCGCCAGGTTGTCCGTGGGCGCGCACTCCGCTTGGGACAGCCTTGCTGCCACACCCGCGCTCGTGCCCCTGGCGACGGCTGGGCGCCGAGCAAGCGAATCCGGCACCGTTCTGGCGCAGGCGTTGGAGGACACCGCTGCCACGTACCGCAGTCAAGCGCACGATGCGGCGCAAGCCGTCGCCGAAAAGGCTGGTGTCCTCATTGCCGGGCCTCTGGCGTTGTGCTTTCTACCCGCGTTTGTGGTGCTGGGTTTGGTGCCCACCATCGCTGGGCTTGCCGACGAAATGTTTGCAGGACTGATGCCGTCATGAAGCGTGGACACTTCTGCGCCCAGCCTCGCGCGCTGGCACGCGCCGGATGCAGTGCTGGTTGCGCTCTCAGCTGTGGCTTCGGTTGTGCGCGTGGTCCGCCTGCCGCGCCGTAATCCAAGATGCGTCAACGCACGTCAACGCGCGTCAATGCACATCACACCTCACAACTGTCCTGTCACTCGACATCCACATAGGGGGGGAAACACTCATGACCACTCAAAACTCCAACCGTCCAACCAATCCGCTGACCGCTGCGCAGTCCCAGCTGCGCTCGTATTTGCACAAGCGTCTGCACGCTCTGGCAACTGAGGAAAACGGCATGTCAACCGTGGAATATGCTCTCGGAACGATCGCTGCCGCCGCTTTCGGAGCCCTGCTCTACACCGTCGTGACCGGCGGCGATATCACCCAGGCGCTCACCGACATCATCGAAAGGGCGCTCAACACCGATGTCTAGCCGCATCCGCTCTACGCTTCATCGCCTGTGCGTCGGCGACGAAGGCCAAACGACGGTAGAAACCGCTTTCGGTCTCGCGGCGCTGGTCACGGTCATGGTCACGGCTCTGTCCGGGCTGGTCACAATCGCAATGTACCTAGGGCTTACCGACGCGGCCGGAGCCATCGCACGGGCTGAGGCGCGGGGCGATGCGGAGACAGTAGCCGAGCTTCGCGCAGACGCGGATGGGCAGGTCGCGATATCGGAAACCTCCGGTACCGTGCGCGTGACCATTCGGCGCTCAGCGGGGCCATTTTCGCTGGAAGCACGCGCGGTCGCACTGCGGGAAAGAGCGGCATCGTCATGAGAAACGTGACAGCCCGCCTTCTCCGCGAAGAAGAAGGTTCCACCACAGTCGCAGCTGCACTGTTCATCGCCGCTTTCGTCGTTCTGACTTTGGTTGGAGTTACAGCCGGGGTGAGGGTGGTGCAGGCTCGGCAAGCAGCGGTAGCAGCGGATCTGGCTGCGGTGGCCGGCGCTGTGGCTGCGCAAGAGAGCGACGATGCCTGCAAAGCTGCGGGGTCAATCGCAAAAGCTAACCACGCACTCCTTGTGACCTGTGAGATTGATGGGGAGGACGTGCAGGTCAGCGTCGAACGAAAGGAGAGAAAAGCCACGTCCAGGGCAGGGCCGGTAGCGGTGGAGGATGCTGCTACTGGCCGTCGTTAAGCGCGCGCGACACCCCACTGAGCACCTTGATTGCGCCGGCCTTGTCCAGCGGATCGTTGCCATTGCCGCACTTGGGCGACTGGATGCACGATGGGCAGCCGGATTCGCACTCGCAGGCGGCGACGGCATCGCGGGTTGCGCGAATCCACTGAGCGAAGGTCTCGTAGCCACGGTCGGCAAACCCCGCACCACCAGGGTGCCCGTCGTACACAAAAACGGTGGGCTGCTGGGTATCGGCGTGCATGACCGTGGAAACACCGCCGATGTCCCAGCGGTCGCAGGTGGCAATCAGTGGCAGCATGCCGATAGCCGCGTGCTCGGCTGCGTGAAGAGCCCCCGGCGCGATGTCGGAGCCCACGCCCCAGGAGCGCAGGGTGGACTCGGGCATTGTGTAGGCCACGGCGCGCGTGACCAAACGCTGCGGAGGGTAGTCAAGTTCAACACTGTCGAGAATCTCGCCGGTATCCAGGCGACGAAGATAGGAGGTGACCTGGTGAAAGACCTCGACCTGGCAGGAAGCGACCTGTAGGCCCTGGTAGTGGCGCATATCGTCAACATCGAGGATGCGGATGGTGGTGTCCATGCGTGAGCTGGTGGAATAGCGCGGCTGCTCGGGGTGGACCAGGGCGACGAGGCTGTCGAAGTCCAGCTGGTCGACAAGGTAGGACTCGCCGCGGTGCAAGTAGACGGCACCGTCGTGAACCTGCTGCATCGCACGGCCAAGATCGATGGTGCCAAGCAGTCGGCCATCGGTCTGGTCGACGATAGCCACTTCCTGACCATCGCCGCCACGGACGTTCACGGCATCGTGAGCAGTGGCGATACGCGGCCCTTCATCGCGGTCGGTTGGGTAGTAGACGGGCTCTTGTCCTTCCCAGGTGCGCTTGCGCAACCATCCCGCGGCCACCATGTCTTCGGCTACGGGCATGGTTCCCCACGCTTGAAGCTGGCTGGTGGTGACGGGTTTCTCCACAGCCGCGCAGTAGAGGTGTGACCACACCACATGTGGGTTGCGGGGATCGAAGACGGTCTTTTCCACCGGCCTGCCCAGCAGTGCGGACGGGTTGTGGACCAAGTACGTGTCCATGGGGTCATCACGAGCCACCAGCACCACCAGCGCGCCCTGGCCACGACGACCCGCGCGGCCGGCCTGCTGCCAGAATGAAGCGACCGTGCCCGGGAAACCGGCCTGCACCACCGCGTCGAGGCCACCGACGTCAATGCCCAGCTCCAATGCATTGGTGGTGGCCACACCTAGCAGGGTGCCGTCATCGAGCATGCGCTCGATGTCGCGGCGCTCTTCGGCCAGGTAGCCGGCGCGGTAAGACTCGATGCGCTCGGCGATATCGCTGCGGTGGCGCTTCTCCAGGCGCTCACGCACGCCGAGCGCTACCTTCTCAGCACTGCTTCGCGAACGGGTGAAGGTCAGGGTGCGGGCGCCCTCGACAAGCAGGTCGGCCATGATATCCGCGGCCTCGGTCGGGGCGGGGCGGCGCACGGGTGCGCCGTTCTCGCCTTGGAGGTCGGGGAGCAGGCCGGGTTCCCACAGGGCGATCGTTCGCTCGCCGACCGGGGCGCCGTCTTCGGTGATGGCCTCGACAGGCTCGCCGATGAGGCGACGAGCCTGGTCAGCGGGGTCGTTGGTCGTCGCAGAGGCAAAAATCACGGTCGGCGAGGCGCCGTACTCGCGGGATAGCCGCAGGAGGCGACGCAGAATCTGAGAGACGTTGGCGCCGAACACGCCTCGATAGGCATGGCATTCGTCGACGACGATATAGCGCAGGTTGCGCAGCATCCGCGTCCACCGAACATGGTTGCCGAGCACCGAAACATGCAGCATATCGGGGTTGGTAAACACCCAACGGGCGTGGTCGCGGATGGCGCGCCGGGCGTCTTGTGGGGTGTCGCCGTCGTAAAGCGAAATCAGCGAACTCAGTGACGCCGGTGCCATCGCGCGTGCAGTGTCCAGCTGATCGGCGCCCAGCGCCTTGGTCGGGGAGAGGTACAGCGCGGTGGCCGCGGGGGTGGCGGACAGTTCTGTGAGCACGGGCAGCAGGTAGCCGAGCGATTTACCCGACGCCGTGCCCGTCGCGACGACGCAGTGCACGCCCTCGCGGGCGAGGTTCGCGGTTATCGCCTGATGAGTCCACAGGTTCTCAATTCCGCGATCTACCAGCACTTCTCTCAGCCAACTTGGCACCCACTCAGGCCAAGGCGCAGTCACGCCAGCGCGCGCAGGAAGGTCCGCAATGTGCGTCACTGTCGCCCGCGGATGCGCACGAATAACCGGCCCCAGCAGCTCCCGCCCAAACGACTCCACCGACACCACCCTTTCCTGTAAACGCGCACTTCATATGCTTGACGACGCTTCCTATCAGCCACATTCTCGCTATTCGACACCCCAGTTTCTCCGGACTCCGAACACGGGTTTACGGGGGTGGCAAGAAGCTGTTCCTAATCGGCGCTCGCGCCCCAAACGTGGCAGACTTTTTGAGTGTATCGCCCGCCAACGGGCACCCAGCAAAAACTCGCACGAGGCGAAAGGGTGCTTTGGCCGTGTTTACCCCATCGTGTGTGGCCGGATGTGCGTGGCGAATACTTGTTTTATCGAATCCTGAAGTTGGGAAGTTTTGTAATGGCACAGGGTACTGTGAAGTGGTTCAACTCGGAGAAGGGCTTCGGGTTTATCGCCCCAGCTGACGGTGGCAACGACGTGTTCGTTCACTACTCCGAGATCCAGGGCACTGGTTTCAAGACGCTGGAAGAGAACCAGGCAGTCGAGTTTGAGATTGGTGAGGGCCAGAAGGGTCCGCAGGCTCTGGATGTGAAGCCTCTGTAAGTCAATCATTTCCAGGTTGAACTGGGCTTTTGTCTGGTTTGGCGCGCGGAATTTTTTGGCTTTTCAAGGCCCATGTTGTGTTCATGGGGTGAGCCTTGATTCTCCCACGCGGAAAGTAATTTCTGCGTGGGATTTTTGCATTTCTGGTGGCAGTGGGTCAATCCGAGTTACTGACTACGTTTATGACAAAAATGGCCCGAAAAATGGCTTGAAAGTGTCATAAACTCATACAGTTTCACATTTGCAGCCCGCGATCACGCGGCCGCTGCGGCGGCTGCGCCCGCTGCGGCCTGTCGTGGCCAGCCACTGACAGCCACTGGGATAATCATGGCCAGCCGCACAGCAGTCGTCGGGTCGGCAACTGCCGGCCACCGGGGATCCCCCACAGCAGCCCCTTCAGTCACACCCAAAATCCGCCCGATACTTGAGGAATCCACGCGACAAACTAGATTGTGTGTACGGTATTCCTTATATTCTTCATATTCTTTCCAGATAATCTTCCGGGGAGAACGCGGCCGGGAACTGATTTGCACTGATCGGAACCGGTTGGAACCGATTGCGGGCCTCTCACAGCTGAAGCCCAGCCAGAGTCCGGCCAAGAACCCCAAGATTTAAACGAAAACAAGAATCTAAACAGTCAAAAACATTCAACGTTGCAGGATAGAAAAACTTCTATGGCGAATTCAGACGGCCTCAAGCGCCTTGTAATTGTCGAGTCGGCGACGAAAGCTCGCAAGATTCAGCCGTATCTCGGCGATGATTACATCGTGGAGGCGTCGGTGGGCCACATTCGCGACTTGCCCCGTGGCGCAGCCGACGTTCCGGCTCGTTACAAGAAGGAGCCCTGGGCTCGTCTGGGTGTGAATGTCGACAACGGATTCGCTCCGTTGTATGTCGTCAGCGCTGATAAGAAGAAGAAAGTCGCTGACCTGAAGGCCAAGCTCAAGGAAGTCGACGAACTCTATCTCGCAACGGACCCCGACCGTGAGGGCGAGGCTATTGCCTGGCACTTGCTGGAGGTTCTCAAGCCCAAGGTGCCGGTGCGCCGCATGGTGTTCCATGAGATCACCAAGCAGGCCATCTTGGAGGCCGCGGCCAACACTCGTGAGCTGGATCAGAACCTGGTTGATGCCCAGGAAGGTCGCCGTATCCTCGACCGCCTCTACGGCTACGAGGTCTCCCCGGTGCTGTGGAAGAAGGTCATGCCGCGCCTGTCGGCAGGCCGTGTGCAGTCGGTGGCAACGCGCGTCATCGTCGAGCGTGAGCGCGAGCGCATGGCGTTTATCTCCGCTGAGTACTGGGACGTCGCCGCAACTCTGGACACCGGTTCGGCTTCCTCCGATGCCAACCAGCCGAAGGAATTCGTCGCAACCCTGACCAGCGTTGATGGTCAGCGCGTAGCGCAGGGCCGCGACTTCGATGACCGTGGCCAGCTGAAGAAGTCTGAGGGCATTCGGGTCGTCGATAAGCAGCTCGCCGAAACTCTGGCGGCGGACCTCGTGGGCTCTGAGCTCAAGGTCGCGTCGGTGGAGGAGAAGCCGTACACGCGCCGCCCGTACCCGCCGTTCATGACGTCTACGCTGCAGCAGGAGGCGGGCCGCAAGCTGCATTACACCTCTGAGCGCACGATGCGTGTGGCGCAGCGTCTGTACGAAAACGGTCACATTACCTACATGCGTACCGACTCCACGACGCTGTCCAAGGCCGGCATCGACGCCGCGCGTAAGCAGGCGTTGGAGCTTTACGGCTCGGAATACGTCGCCGATGCGCCGCGCCAGTACTCGCGCAAGGTGAAGAACTCGCAGGAAGCGCACGAGGCAATTCGCCCGGCTGGTGAGACGTTCGCAACGCCAGGTCAGCTGGCTGGCTCGCTGGATGCCGAGGAGTTCAAACTCTACGAACTAATCTGGCAGCGCACCGTCGCCTCGCAGATGGCCGACGCACGCGGCACGTCCATGAAGGTCACCATCGCCGGTGCTACCGACACGCACGCCGTCGAGTTCGCCTCCACCGGACGCACGATTCGTTTCCCGGGCTTCCTCAAGGCATACGTCGAGGTCTCCGCGCTTTCCGACGGTCGCAAGGTCGCCGACAACGCCGAGAAGCGTCTGCCACAGTTGACAGAAGGCCAGGGCCTGACGGCCACGGACTTCAGTGCCGACAGTCACTCCACCAACCCGCCTGCGCGCTTCACTGAAGCCAGCTTGGTGAAGAAGATGGAGGACCTGGGAATTGGGCGTCCGTCGACCTACGCGTCGATTATCAAGACCATTCAGGATCGCGGCTACGTCTACTCCCGCGGCAACGCTCTGGTGCCCTCGTGGGTGGCCTTTGCCGTGGTGGGGCTGATGGAGGAAGCGTTCTCCGATCTGGTCAACTACGACTTCACCTCCGAGCTGGAGGATGAGCTCGACGGCATTGCTGCGGGCAATAAGGATCGCACGACCTGGCTGACCGGTTTCTACTTCGGCGATGACAAGGATCACCGCCACAAGGGAGCCGACGCTATTGCGACCCACGGTGGTCTGAAGAGCATCATCGATGTGAACTTGGAATCGATTGATGCTCGGAAGGTCAATTCGCTCCACCTTTTCGACGATGCCGAGGGCAACCCGATCATCGTTCGCGTTGGCCGCTATGGGCCGTACCTCGAGCGTACGCGCCCGGGGGCCGGTGAAAACGGTGCCGACGAGGTGCAGCGCGCCAACATCCCGGAGGCCATGACTCCGGACGAGCTGGATCTGGCCGCCGCCGAGAAGCTGCTGGCGATGCCGCAGGGTGGTCGTGAGCTGGGCATTAACCCGGCCAATGGTCGCATGATTGTTGCTCGTGATGGCCGCTACGGCCCCTACGTCACCGAGCTGGTTACCGATGAAGAGCGCGAGAGTGTCGTAGCCAAGGCTGAGGAGATTATCGCAGCTGAGCGCGCCGAAGAGGACGCTCAGCGCGCTGCCGAGGGCAAGCGAAAGAAGAACTGGGAAACCAAGACCGCTGCCAAGCAGAAGGAAAAGCGCACCGCGGAAATCATCGAGGAAACTCTGAAGCCGAAGACGGCCTCGCTGTTTTCCTCCATGGAGCCGTCGACTGTCACGCTGGAAGAGGCTCTGAAGCTGATGAGCCTGCCGCGCGAGGTCGGTGTCGACCCGGTCGATAACGAGGTTATTACTGCTCAGAATGGCCGTTACGGTCCGTACCTGAAGAAGGGCACGGACTCGCGTTCACTGGCTAACGAAGAGCAGATTTTCACCGTGACATTGGACGAGGCGCGTCGTATCTACGCTGAGCCGAAGCGCCGCGGTCGCGCTGCTGCGAAGCCGCCGCTGAAGCAGCTGGGCGACAACGATGTCTCCGGTCGCCCGATGTCGGTGAAGGATGGCCGATTCGGTCCGTACGTCACCGATGGTGTCACCAATGCTTCGCTGCGCAAGGGGGATACGCCTGAGACTCTGACCGATGCCCGCGCCTGCGAGCTGCTGTCTGAGCGCCGCGCGAAGGAAGCCGCCGATGGTGGCACTAAGAAGGCTGCGAAGAAGTCGACTCGCAAGACCACGAAGAAGGCTGCGAAGAAGACCACCAGGAAGGCAGTCAAGCGCACCACCAAGCGAGTGGTGAAGGCAACGCGTAAGGGCAAGTAGCGCATTGACCGTTAGCCGCGGCAGGGGCGAAATGGGTGCAGAGCACTTAAGCGCCCGGCGCCCCCTGCGGAGCTGGTGCGCCCGGCGCCTCCTGCGGAGTTGGCTTGGGGCCACCGACCCCGGCCACCTCCGCCCGCATCGTCGGCCCGTACGACAGCCGGCGATGCACCTTCTCAAACGGCCCCTGCATGCCGCGACGCTCCATCGCCCACGCGGCCAACAGTGTCACCAACCAGACGCCTACAGCGATGAGCGTTTGCACGAACGCGCCCATGTCGCGCGGGATATCCAGCATAAACGGGTACACCAGCACAAAGAATATCACCGACTGCATCAGGTAGCCGGTCATCGAACGCTTGCCGAGCGCCACAATCGGCACCAGCCAACCTGGTACAGCGGCGCCCTCGTTCAGGCGTCGCTGGAGCGGCTGCAGCGCCAACGCCAGCCCGGCTAGGATGCCAGGACCGGCGAACACTCCGGCAAAGTTATTAATTACCAAGAAGGCCATGTGCTGTCCGGCTGGAAGAACTCCAATCGCTGCCAACCCCATAGGGATACCGACACCGAAGGCGACAATCACGGCCACCACGAGCCACCGAATAAGCAGGGGACGGTGCGCGTCAACGTCGTCAAGCACGCCTTTGCGCGCCCACACGAAGCCAATCATCATCACCGGCAGGTAGAGGAACAGCTGTAGCGGCAGAGTAGTGATGCTCATTGTCAGGGCCTCGAGATTCGCGGCGAGCATATCCAGGTAACTTGTTTCAATCGCACCGCCGTTGACGAGCTCGGTCATGTCGGAACCGTCCAACCCGACGTCGGGCATCGCAATTGTGAAAACCAAAAACAGCAGGCTCAATACCGCATTAACTGTCAGCGCAATCCATGCGAGGATAGTCAGCACTTTGTTGCTAAGCCCCATAAGCAGCCCCAGGATGATGCCGCAGATGCCGTAGAGAAACATGATGTCGCCAAAGAACAGAAACAGCATGTGCGCGATGCCGAACAGCCCCAGGAACGCATAACGCTTTACGACGACCACTCGCGCCCGCGACCGTGGAAAGTTCCTCCTGGCCAAACTGCGGACAATGAGTCCGACACCGAAGCCGAGCAGCGTTGCGAACATCGGCAGCCCGCGGTTATGCGCGGTCACAGCGGTAAAAAGCACGGTGGCTTTGTCGGCGATGCTGTCGTTTATGACGCCGCCGAAGAATGCTCCGGGCAGCTCGGGGCTTGCAACCAACCAGGCAGTGGCAATGTTTGCGATAGCGATGCCGAGAAGAGCGAATCCGCGCGCAGCGTCGGGGACGAGCATGCGAGGTCTGGGGTTGGTGCTAGAGCTGGAGCGGCTGTCAGTCATTCCTCCAACGTAAAGGATTTGTGGGAGGGTACGCAGGTTGGCGAGACCGACGAGTCCGCTGCCCCCTAGGCCTCGTCGGCAAGCGTCGGGCGCACCGGGCGCGCAAGCTGCGTCATGTGCGTACGGCCGCGCAGCTCCACGGACTTCAGGGTGGTCCAGCGAGCCTGCTCGTCCTCGTTGGCCAGGCGAATGGTGGAAGCTGTGGCGAGCACGCGGCCCGGGGTGTCCTTGGCCAGCTCGGTCAGACGGGCAGCCTGGTTAACCGCGTCACCAATAACCGTGTATTCAAAACGGTCGCGGGCACCGATGTGGCCGGCAACGACGTGCCCGGCGGAGACGCCGATACCCGCGGTGAGCTGGAGGTCGAGCAGTTCCTCGCGCAGTTCACGGGCGGCTGTGAGGGCGTGACCAGCCGTGTCATCGAGGGGCAGGGGAGCGCCGAAGACAGCCAGAGCCGCGTCACCCTGGAACTTGTTGATAATGCCCTTATTGCGGTGCACACAGTCAACAACGTGGTCGAAGAAGGCATTGAGCTCACGGACAACGACTTCTGGCGAGTTCTTCTCCGCGAAGTTGGTCGAACCAATCACGTCCACAAACAGCACCGCGACGAGGCGATTCTCGCCGCCCAAAGTCGGCTTTTCTTCCAGAGCCTTACGGGCGACCTCAGACCCGACATAGCGGCCGAAGAGGTCACGGACCCGCTGACGCTCCTGCAGGCCACGCATCATTTCATTGAAACCCGCCTGGAGAACGCCCATCTCGGAGCCGTCGTAAATAGGCACGCGCGTATCCACCTGGCCCTGGCGGACCTTGTTAATCGCACCCGTGAGATCACGAATCGGGTCGACGATGGACATAGTGGCCAACATCGTGCCGAAATAGCCGGTAATCAGAGCCAGAATTGCCAGCGCGGTGATGGTGGGCAGCAAATCTGCCGCGTCATCTGTGAATAGACCACGGCGCTGACCTATCAGCACAAGCAGGATTGCTACCACTGGAACACCGCTGGTCAACACCCACGTCTGGCGCAGGCGGTGGCCAATCGGTGGCTCCAGCGAAGAATCCGGGGCCCTACGCGCCAGCGCCTCCACAGCAACCGGACGCACCATGCGCTCCGCAATTAGATAGGTCAACAGTGCCACCATGGCGCCACCGAGCACCGAGGTGAGCAGCACCATCAGGCCAATCTTGCTGTCATAGGCGAACGCGACTCCACTGAAGACAATCACGCCCAGAGACCAGATGACGGTACCCAAGAGTGCCTGATAGACAGGCACGCGCATGACCAGATAGCGCACCCGCCGCGGATCGTGCAGCTCTGGATGACGCTGCCATTTCAACAGCGGCTTGAACAGGATCCAAGTAGTGCCGATTCCCGCAATAATTGCCAGAACCAGGTAACCAGCCAGGGCATAGATGACCCCATTAGCCAACCGCGGCAGGTGAGTTTCTTGGTTCAGTGGCAACAGCATGCCGAGGAACAAGCCGACAATCATGGCTCCGACAAGGTTGCAGACGAAGATAAATGAGGCATAAGCAGGCCACATTGTCCCGCTTAGCCATTTCAGATTTCGCCAGAGCCGTTGCATGATTACTACCTTAGTGGCAACCCCGGATTGCAGGGAGTAGTTACCTCACAAGAGTCTCGTGGGGCGCGCTAGAGTTGTGGCCATGACAGAGCCGATGACAGAGCGCAGCGTGTTTTCTCGTATGCCCGAAACCGGTGGGGTTCGCCAGCGGCTGCAGGCTGCTGTGCGCGCTGCGCATTATCGCTTTGCCAACGGTCAACCGCTGGCAGGCGATGGGGCGGAGGTTTCGCCGGAAGGTGGGGACGCGGGGTCGTCGTTAAGCGATGTGCCACGCGACTCGGACATGACGCACGCCTGGCTGTTCACTGGTCCTGCGGGGTCGGGGCGGTCGGTGACGGCGACGGCGTTTGCGGCGGCGCTGCTGTGCACGAGGCATGACAACCCCGGATGCGGTGAGTGCGAGGGCTGCCGGACGGCGCTGGCGGGAACGCATGGCGACATCAAAATCGTGCGCCCGGAGGGCACCATTATCTCGGTGGCGACGGTGAGGGACGAGCTGCGGCCCTGGGCTTACAAGATGCCCACGACGGCGGATTGCCGCGTGCTGATCATCGAAGACGCCGACCGTCTCAACGAATCCGCCTCAAATGCGCTGCTCAAGGTGGTGGAAGAGCCGCCTCTGCGCACCGTCATCATCATGTGCGCACCAACGACAAACGCGGAGGATTTCTCCGTTACGCTCCGTTCGCGCTGCCGCCATGTCTATGTGCCGACGCCGCATATCGACGATGTCACAAACCTCCTGCGCGCCGAGCGGCCAGAGCTTACCGACGAGCAAGCGGTCTGGGCCGCGACGGTGTCCAACGGTCACATTGGGCGTGCGCGTGGCTTTGTCTCCGATGAGGGCTCGCGTGCTTGGCGGGGTAAGGCCCTGGATTTCGTGGAGGCTGTGTTCGATCCGGCGAAGTCATACGTGGCGGCGCGTGAGCTGGCCAACGAAGTAGCAGGCGAGGTCAAGCGGCGGATGGAGCCACTAGAGGCTGAGGAGCTGGAGAACCTCGAGCGCTCACTGGGCGTAGGTGCGTCCGGCAAGGGTGCGCAGGCGGCACTGCGCGGCTCTAAGGGGGTTATCAAGGAGCTGGAGGAAAATCAGAAGCGGCGGCGCAGGCGCGCGGAGTCAGATCTGATCGACCTGTCGTTGACCGACATTATGGGGCTTTACCGTGACGCCCTGGTGCTGGCGTTTGGGGCGGAACGTGGTGGTGAGACTGCTTCGGGGGATTCGGGCTTTGGTGCTGGTTCTGAGTTTGGCGATGGCGCGGTCTACCTCATAAATCCAGACCGTCGTCGGACAGCCACGGAGCTAGCCCGACGCCTTCCGCCGGAGGCGATATTGGCCTCCATCGATGCTGTCACCGAGGTGCGCGGCATGCTCGTGACTGCAGTGAAGTTGACGGTCTTGATGGATGAATTGATGGCTAAATTGCAGATCGCGGGGCAGGTTGGTCGTAGGTAAGCCGGTAGCCGCGCCTAATGCAGCGGACTGCAGGCCCCATTTTGGTAGCGATGGGGGCAGTACAGTAGTATTACCGCTTGTACATTTTGTGCAGGGTTATTTCTGCTTGCTTGAAAGCTCGGCGCAATGTGCGTGCCGCCTTAGCTCAGTCGGTAGAGCGTCTCACTCGTAATGAGAAGGTCGCGAGTTCGATTCTCGCAGGCGGCTCGGTTTGAAACGGGATCCTTTAAAAAGGGTCCCGTTTTTTATTTTTTGGATCGGTCAAACATGAGGAGAGCGAATCCAGCGGCAACCCAGACGATGAGAACCCACCACGCTGCCCCAGCACCGTTGCCATCGAAAAATGACAGTGACCTGACTAGGTAGCCAGTCGCCCCAATGGGCATCCACTGGCCAAGGGTGGACCAACCGGCCGGAAGCAGCCAGGGGCCGGTGGACAGTCCAGAGAGCGGGTTCGCCAAGAAAATCGTCAAAATGGCGCCGATGCCCACACCGGGAGTGCCAATAATGGCCGCAAGCCCGGCGGTAAGCATTGAGGTAGCCAGGATTCCCAGAGAAATAGCCAGCCATTCCATGCCGAAGCTGCCCGAAAGCGTGCCGTAGACAGAGTGGAGCATCCACGTTGCCACGAGGGCTCCGAAGACTGCGATGCCAGCGAGGACACCCAATTTCGTCCACTTCTTACCTCGGAAGAGGAAGGTGGCTATAACTGCCGAGATGATACCGCCGAAAGCCAGCGGCAAGCCGAGGAGCGCGACACCGGAAGCTTGTGGGTCATCCTGTGTGGTTGGAGCCAAATCCTCCCGCTCTACAGGGATGTTTTGAGACTCGAGGGTCGTCGCAATGCCGTCGATAAGCTGCGAGTAAGGTGCGCCGTTGCCTGAAGCGGTGTAGGCGGTAGCGCCCGTCGGGGAGATGACGATGCCGCCAACAGTTTCGCGATTGAGGATTGACTCGCGTACGGCGTCAGGGGTGTCCATCACCTGGATATCAGGAGCATCGTCGCCAGCTTTGTGTTCGATGGCTTGGGTGATTTGTTCGGATATTGGGGCGGGGGCAGTCAGCGCAATGGGGACATCGTTCGGGCCGGAGGCAAATGTCGGTGCCAGGAACGCGAAGAGCATGAGCCCGATGACGAGCGGAATACCGAAGATCACGGCTACTGCTTTGGGGGCGGGTGAGGCTTTTTTCGTCTCAGTCGTAGCTGTTGACATGGCCTATCTCCTAACTGGAGCAGAGTGTTTCACTTACAAAGTGGAGCATAGTGTTCCGTTTGTTAGGATGCAAGTGTGAGACAAGATGCAGTGATGAACAGTGATGCCATCGTGGAAGCAGCGCGAAAACTCTTGATAGAGCAAGGAGCCGGTGTATCCATGCGTGCGATTGCCAGGGAGGCCGGTGTCGGTATAGCTACGGCAAGCAGGCACTTTCCCAGCAGGATTGAGCTTCTCGGCGCAGTCAGTGCTCGTGTTGCAGCTGATATCGACAGGGTTACTGAGGCAGCCGTAGCTCAGTTTGACGACGATCCGGACGGCGCTTGGCACGAAGCAGTCCACGCGATCGCGAAATTAAGTGTTGCGGCACTTGCCCAGGCATTATTCAGCGATCTCAATACCAGTTTGGGGAGCGAGGCGAAAAAGATTGATGGCATTATCGAAAAGCGAATGACGGAGTTGCGTCAGAGCTATACGCGACTGCTGGATAAGGCAAAAGCAGCTGGGCTATGCCCGGAGGACGTTGCACCGCTTGATTTCCACCTTGGGCTCGCTGTGGTGTCGCGTCCCCTTCCTAACTCTGCAGCGGTCGAGCAGTACTTTCCCGGTGTGCAAGAAAAGCTTGTGGACTTAATGCTTACGGGTTTGGCAGCACAGGCGAAGGGGAATCACTAAACCCCTCGGTGATAAGTCCTGAAGAATCCTGCACACGTCCCGACGTGCGGTGATTCCCCGAAACGAAGGGGGAGGAAATCTCGGAGCCGGCGACTCTCAATCGAGTGTTTGCTACTGTTACTCAGCACATAGCAGGTACGCGGAAACTAGGAGAACGCACTATGCGGCAGCCCGGACACCAGGGACTAGCAGTGCAGCGATCAGCAAGACGACTAGCTGTGGCTTTGGTGGCTGCGGCAATTTTGCCAGCCGGTCTTGTAGCTTGCACCATCGACACGGAGGCTTCCAAAGCAGGAAGCGCTCAGCAAGCTGCGTCGACAGAAACGCAAACGTCGTTGGCAGCTGAAGAAGAGGCTATGCAGATGCCGAACCCCACTCCGCCGAATGAGGAGTCTGCAATGTCTGATTCTGCTAACCCCGACGCAGTCGCTTCTGGCGATGCACAACAACAGCAAGCTAATCGCGCTACTTCGCGTGCCGACGGCTCCAGCGCTGTAGCCGGCAAGGTCATCTACCTCGACCCGGGACACGCCGGCACCCCACCACCAGCGGACATGATGGTCACTGACGGCCGCGGTGGCCAGAAGCCATGTAATACCTCCGGTACCGCTTCCAATGACGGCTTCCCGGAGCATGAGTTCAATTGGCTGATGGCGCAGGAAATTAAGCAGCTGCTCGAACAGCGCGGTGCTCAGGTGCTGCTCAGCCGCGTCGATGACACCGGTCGTGCAGATTGCATCGATGCCCGTGCAGAGAAGGAAAATGCCTCCAACGCCGATGCCGTGGTGAGCCTTCACGCAGATGGTGCTGGAGAGGGCAACCGCGGATTCCATGTGTCTGCGATTTCGCAGCCGCTCGCCAATAATGACGAGCAGGGATCTACCGCGCTGGCAACCGCGCTGCGCGATGCTTTTGTCGCAGCCGGTTTTGCTCCATCCAACTACCTCGGTAGCCAGGGGCTGAATCCGCGCGCTGACCTCACCGGACTCAACCTATCGACGAAACCAAAGGCACTGGTCGAATACGGCAACATGCGTGATAGCAGCGACATTGCCCTCTTGACCTCCAACGAAGGCCGTCAGCGCTTGGCAGAGGCCACTGTGGCTGGGTTGGAAGGTTTCTTGGCGCAGTAGCCAACCTGCGCATCCAGGCCGTAGCTACCTCACACCAGTCACCGCCACAGCAGCCACCACAGCGGCCAACCGGCCAACACGCTAACTAGCCGGGTTTGCCTTAGCTTTCGGTGTCATCGCGTCGTAAGGCTCCATCATGGGGATATCCAGCATGGTGCTGGGGACACCGAAGGCGTCGACAAGCACCTCAGACCAGGGGCCAAGGGAATCAACAAGATCGGCCAAGCCCGCCCGCGCGCCCTTGGTGCGAGTACCGGTGAGCAGTGACTGCTCCAAGAACCAGCCGGCGTTATCGCAGACCACCGACAGGAAGAACACATCGCGAACCTGCTCGAGCACCTCTTGAGAGCGCTCATCTGTGAGTGTGGATTCAGCTTCAAAGAACGCTTCCAAAATCATGCGATCGATATGCGCCCACGCGCAGGAAATCATGTGGTCCTGGACCTTGTCCACCAGCTTCGCGGCCTTTTCCACAGGCAGTTTCCGCGCCGGGCGCAGCCTGCGAGCAAGGGACTTGAGAAGTCGATTCTCGCGCTCGATGAGCAATTGCATCTGGCTGGCGGGGTCAAAGAGCGAGGACTCATCAGCGTCAGTCAGCGCATCCAAGAGGTTCTGAACGACGGCGTCCGCACCGGTGCGACGGCGCAAAATGCCACTGAAATTGTCGAGGCCGAAGCGCACCATTTCCAGGTTGGAAAAACTCTGTACCTCCCGGGCAAAACCACCCAAAAGTTCCTTGGTGACCAGCTGCAACATCACCACGTTGTCGCCCTCAAAGGTAGTGAATACGTCAGAGTCCTCTTTGAGAATGGTCAACAGGTTCTCCGCCATGTAGCCAGCTCCACCGGTGGCCTCACGCATCTCCTGGATGGCATCGGTGGCATGCGCGGTGTTGGCGACCTTCAATGCGGCGGCATGTGCCTCCGCTTCACGTAGATCGCGAGCCTGCTCCGGGGTTAGATTCGCACGGTCCAGCCCTTCCGCTTCGAGGTCGTGAATCCGCTTGATCAGCAGGTTGGTGGCAAATTGCAGACCGTACGAACGCGCAATGCGGGGGAGTAGTCGGATTCGGTGCTGGCGGTGCTCAATGAGTTTCTTTTCCGGCAGCGAATCGTCGGGAGCAAATTGGCGCCGCAAGTGTGCGTACTTGGTGCCGATGGTCAGTGCGGTGCGGGTTGCCGCACCAGCGGCCGCACCGACTGTCACGCGGCCGCGCACGAGGGCACCGAGCATCGTGAAAAACCGTGCATTGGGGCTGCCAATATCGCTGCTGTACTCGCCAGCGGCCGAGACATCTGCGAAACGGTTAAGCAGGTTCTCCCGCGGCACGCGGTAATGGTCGAACATGAGAGTGCCGTTGTCCACGCCCAAGAGGCCACCTTTGGTGCCGTGGTCGCCAATCGCAACCCCGTCGACAGGCGAACCGTCATCATTGCGGATCCGGGCAACAATGCAGTGCACACCATGGGATTCTTCTTGTCCTGGTGTGTAGAGCTGGCAAAAAACCGCAGCCCAGCGCCCATCGCGCGCGGCGTTGCCCAAAAACCATTTCTCAGAGGAAGCTGTCGGCGAATTGAGGATGAATTCTTCCGTCTCGGGGTCGTAATGTGCCGTGGTCTCGAGTGATTGGACGTCCGAGCCGTGGCCGCGCTCGGTCATCGCAAAGCAGCCGAGAGCCCGCAGCTCAATGAGGTCACGCACCAACTCGCCGTGACGCTCTGTTCCCAGGTTGCTGACAGCGCCGCCGAAAAGGCCCCACTGCACTCCGGACTTCACCATCAACGACAAGTCGGTGTGGCCAAGCATTTCAATCCCGGTGAGAGTGCCACCGGTATCTCCTGTGCCGCCCTGGTCAGTGCGGAAAGCGCCATAGGGCATGCCGGTCTTAAGCACCTTGGACAGTGACTCGGTGGTGTGCTGCCTGGCCTCCTCCACGGTCAGCCCAGAGGTGGGCCGCAGGGAGGGGTCTTCTAGAAGGACGCGGACATCAGCGCGCGCCTCGGGGAAATAGCCGTCCAGGGCCTTTTGCAGTGCACCTGCCACTTCCGGTTCAGGACGGGAGGGGAGCGTCTTCGGACCGTCGGTCGAGCGACGGCGGGGGATTCGCGTGGAGCTGGAAGAAGTCTGTGCCATAACCCAACGTTAATGGGATATCTGGGGCTTGTCAGCCGCTTTCGACTGAGAAACTCATGAGGAAATCGGGGCCACGGGTCGGAAACAAGCTACCGGGGATAGAACGAAGGCGGAAACGCAAAAGCCGTCGTCAAGCAAATACTGCGTTGTGCAGTGCTTGACGACGGCTCGCGTAATCAGACCCTCGGTGGGGCAGACCCCCTAGCTGTGGGAACTAGACGCGCGACTTAACTTCGTCGAGGTTAGTTTCCGGGTGCTCGATGAGGTCTCGGTCTTCAAGACCCTTCGGCAGCAGGAACAGGGCAATCAGTGCCGGGATAGCCATGGCCATCAGGTAGATGGAGATGTAGAACGGGTTACCGGTGGCGTCCATGATCATCTGGGCAATCATCGGTGCGAATGCACCACCCAGGACAGCGCCGATGGCGTAAGCGATGGAAGCGCCGGAGTAGCGAACCTCAGCCGGGAACATCTCGGAGTACATGGCCGGCTGCGGGCCGAAGGTCAGTGCCAGCGGCAGAGTGAGGACTGCGACGGTCATGACGTAGAGGAACGGGCCCTTATCCAGGAGGCTCCACATGACGGCTTCCCAAATCATGATTAGGACGTAGCCGATGATGAAGGTCTTTGCGCGGCCGATACGGTCGGACCAAGCGCCGGCCATGAACATGAAGATGGTCCAGCAGATACCGGCGACGAGAGTGCCTGTCCAAGCGACGGTTGCGGGGTAGCCCAGTGTCTTCTGTGCGTAAGCGCCGAAGAATGCGATCACGAGGTAACCGGTGGCCTGCTGAGCAGCGAAGATCAGGGCGCCCTGGATAACCTTGCCCCAGTGGTTGCGGAAGAGCTCCGGCAGCGGAGCGGAGCGCTCAGCAGACTCAGCCTGCATAGCCTGGAAGACCGGGGACTCATCGACGGTGCGACGAATCATGTAACCAATCAGAACCAGGATGAAGGACAGCAAGAATGGCACACGCCAACCCCAGTCCATGTAGGCTTCCTCGCCGATGATAGCCATAACAATCAGCATGGTGCCGGTAGCCAGGGTCAGACCCAGGGGAACACCGGCCTGCGGGAATGCGCCGTAGATACCGCGCTTTTCCTTCGGTGCGTACTCCACGGACATCAGGGCCGCACCGCCCCATTCGCCACCCGCGGAAAGGCCCTGGAAGATACGGAGCAGGACCAGCAGGATAGGTGCAGCGATGCCGATTGACTCATAAGTCGGCAGCAGACCGATACAGAAAGTAGCTGCACCCATGCCGATGAGGGTGAAGACCAGAATCATCTTGCGGCCGTAGCGGTCACCGATATGGCCGGCGACGATAGCGCCAAGCGGGCGGAAGAGGAAGGAAATACCCAGGGTTGCCCAGGCGAGCACCTGAGCGACCTGTGGGTTCGACTTCGCAGCCGGCTCGATGAAGTGCGGAGCGAGCACGATAGCTGCGGCCTGAGCGTAAATCAGGAAGTCATAAAACTCGATGGTCGTACCCACGAGAGTTCCCGTGAGCACCTTGCGGCGCTGCTTGGGATCATTCGCGATGATCGAAGTAGTCATAAATAACAAGACTTTCTTTACATACCCGTCCGCACGGCCATCGAGGACCTTGGCGATCTCAGCGGTCGTGCAGAAATCGCCCCAGGTTTTTCTCAGCCAGCGTTTGGGGAATGGACAGATTGTTTGACGGTGTCGAATTCTTACACAGCCAGACCGGTAGCGACCAGCGTTTGAACTTCAGCGAGCGATGACAAAAAGTGGGCAACGGGGGTAATGGGGGTTGGTGAATGGCGGTAGATTTCCTTTGTTTGTGACCGAATTCATTTTCTAGATGTCTGAAAAAGGTGGAATCGGGGGTATGTAAAGGGTGTGGAATGGATGCTACTTAACGACGGGCCGTTTCCGGCCTGATGTGCGCGAGCTGAGGGCCGTTCGTGTGTGAGACAGTCTTAAATAGGTGAAATCTGCGTTTTATGGCTGTTCGGCTACCCCCACATTGAACTAATTTGTAATTATATAATCAGAAATTGTGTGAATAGTGTGGCGAAAGTGACGCAAGATACGAAAGAAGTAACGGAACAATAACGATGTAGTGTCGAAAAGGTCATTGCCCCCGGATGGGGCGGGGATGCAAGGTCGGCAACATGCCACCCCGAGACGGGGGTGTGAGCCCCAGGTTTCAGGGGCATTTGTGCCGAGACCAACCCGAGGTGACCAAACTGGGCACGCCACCGCATTAGCCACCACTCCACTAGCCGCCACAGCACTAACCGACTCAGTTGCCCCGCCCCGCCTGCTCAACTATCTCGGCACACCTCTTGTGGTTAGCTCCGGTGGCTTAAATCTGCACCATTGTGCGTAAGGCGCTGGGGACCGTCGTAAAGTAAACGACATGTCTTCTCACGCAGGAACTAACGGCAATGAAAATGAGGTACCTCACGGCAGGGCCAAATCCAATAAGGGCACGCCGTTGTGGTTGCTTGCCGCAATTGCAGTTTTCGCCGTCGCGTGGGGTGGCAACGAATTCACGCCGCTGATGGTGATGTACCGCGAAAATGCCGACCTGGCGCCGGTGTTTATTGACCTTCTATTGCTGGTCTACGCCCTCGGTATCGCGCCGGCACTGCTGATTTCCGGCCCAATCTCGGACCGTATCGGCCGTAAGCCGGTGATGCTCGCCGCGCCGGTTCTCTCGATTTTGGGGTCGACTCTTATTGCGTTGGGCGAGACTACCGCCCCGCTTATCCTTACCGGTCGCTTTATCTCTGGCTTGGCAGTCGGCATTGTCATGGCCGTGGGCGGCTCGTGGGTAAAGGAGCTCTCTGATTCGCGCTTTGACCCCAAGGCCAAGTCAACCTCAGGCGCGAAGCGTCAGTCCATGGCGCTGACCTTGGGCTTTGGTCTGGGTGCGGGAATTGCCGGCACGCTAGCGCAGTTCGCACCGCTGCCGGGGCAGTTGGCTTATATCATCCACATCCTGATTTCTATCCCGACAATCTTCGGTCTGGTGGCTGTGCCGGAGACCCGCCAGTCTCCGCACCTGGGCGGCAGCAACGCCCCGCACGAAAGCGTCTGGGAGTCCCTGCGTACCCCTTCGGTAACTAACCGTCGCTTCCTGCTCGTCGCCGCGATGGGAGCGCCGTGGGTCTTCGGTGCAGCCGGTGTTGCCTACGCAATCATTCCGTCGTTGCTGCAGGACCACGTCTCCCAGCCAGTGTTCTACTCCGCGATGGTCACACTGTTCGCGCTACTCTGCGGTTTCGGTATTCAGCAGATTGGTCCACGCTTTGTGACCGAGCACAACGCCCGCGGTTCGCTAATCGCAATTGGCATCGTGGTTATCGGCATGGGAATGGCCGCATGGATGTCCGCCAACCCCACCGCAGTGACGGCGTTCATTGCAGCGCTGGTGTTGGGCGCCGGCTACGGTCTGTCCATGTTTACCGGCCTCAACGAGGTACAGCGCATCGCTGGCCCACGCGATATGGCTGGTCTGACCGGTATCTTCTACTGCCTGACCTACGTCGGCTTCGCATTCCCGGCAATTCTGACCAAGCTCTCCGAGTCCATCTCCTGGATGACCTACCCGGTCATGCTCGGTGGCGGTATGGTCATCGCCATCTTGATGGGCTTGGTTATTTTCTTCAATTCCACTGTCAACCTGCC
Source organism: Corynebacterium sp. MSK019 (assembly GCF_030232425.1). Lineage (NCBI taxonomy): Bacteria > Bacillati > Actinomycetota > Actinomycetes > Mycobacteriales > Corynebacteriaceae > Corynebacterium > Corynebacterium sp. MSK019. Next base: position 25,347 of record NZ_JASPJT010000010.1, read on the forward strand.
ACAGCGCGCTGAGTAATCTCGCATTCCTCGGAAGACTAATCAACCCCGTCAATGTGAGGTTGGCACACGTATAAGCGGTTTTCCTTACTAAGCGCCTATAGTTCTTCCTATGGAGAAGCACAAGAACGAATCACCGGCCACCGCGATGACAGAATCGTCGGCAAGCGCGAAACCGCGCGCGCTGGTGACGGGTGGTGCGGGATTTATCGGTTCGACGCTGGTTGACCGGCTACTGGCTGAAGGGTACGCGGTCACGGCGCTGGACGATCTCTCCCACGGAAAGCTGGAAAACCTCCAGCAGGCATCGCTTAACGACGACTTTGAGTTCATAACCGCCGATGTGCTGGAGGTGGACTGGGACGAGCTGCTCGAGCAAAGCGGCCCGGAGGTTATTTTCCACCTCGCAGCGCAGATTGATGTTCGGATTTCCGTGGCCGACCCGGTGCGAGATGCGACGCTGAACATCATTGGCACAATCAAACTTGCCGATGCGGCCCGAAAGCACGGTGTCCGCAAGGTTGTGTTTACATCTTCGGGCGGTTCCATCTACGGCACGCCGGAGGAGCTTCCGGTGACGGAAAACGTGCCGGTCAATCCGATGAGCCCCTATGCCGCCTCAAAGGCAACGGGCGAACTGTACTTGAATATGTTCCGCAATCTTTACGGGCTCGAATGCTCGCACATCGCGCCGGCGAATGTGTACGGCCCGCGGCAGGATCCGCACGGCGAGGCCGGTGTGGTTGCTATTTTCGCCCAGCGACTGCTGGCGGGAGAGCCAACCAAGGTATTCGGTGACGGAGGAAATACCCGCGACTATGTCTATGTCGACGATGTGGTGGATGCTTTCTACCGCGCATCCGGCGAGGTCGGTGGTGGAATGCGCTTTAATATTGGCACCGGCGTAGAAACCTCGGATCGGCAGCTGCACTCGTTGGTGGCGCAGGCTGCGGATGCCGAGGATAATCCAGAGTTTGCACCGCCGCGCACTGGTGATGTGGCGCGGTCGGCGTTGGATCCCACGCGGGCGCGTGAGGTACTCGGCTGGGAGCCAGCTATGAGTATTCAGGAAGGTGTTGCTCGTACTGTGGAGTACTTCCGGAATCAGGGCTAGCGCAGCTTACGCGGGCGGCTTCGCGCAGTCGTCCGCGTAGGTTAGCCGTGAGTCAGCCAGGTTACTTGCCAGCTTCCTCCGCGCGCTTGGCGTGGATGAGAGCCAGCTCGATATTGTCCTCGAACACGTCGAGAGGCTGTGCGCCCGAGACGAACTGAGTACCAACGAGGAAGCCCGGAGTACCGGAAATGCCCAGCATGGAACCGAACTGGGTGGCATTCTCGACCGCCTCGGTCCACTTGCCGTCCTTAAGCTCCTTTTCAAAGCGCTTCATGTCCGGCACACCGGCCTCACGAGCGACGGCAATCAGTTCCTTTTCAGTGAACTCCGGGTGGCCCTGGCCCTTTTCGCCGGCCTTCTTAAACAGCGCACGGGAGAACTCCCAGAACTTGCCCTGAGCTGCCGCGGCACGGCCGGCCTCAGCGTCCTTGATGGCCTTCTCACCATTGATGGCCATATCGTTCCACTCCAGGCGGACCAGTCCCTCATTGACGTACTTTTCCACGAGGGCAGACTCGGTTTCGTTTGCGAACTTCGCGCAGAACGGGCATTCGAAGTCCGAGTAGATTGAGATTACGACCGGCGCATCCACTGCACCGAGAGCAAAAGGATCATTTTCATTGCGGCGGTGGACATTGTCCATATCCTCCGGGGACTTCAGCTGCGCTCCCGCCTTTGGGCCGTAGATGCTGGCGTCGAAAGAGCCATTCGGGCCAGGTACAGGCGCAATTTCCCCCTTGCCTGGTGCAACGCCCGCCATGTTGACGGTGCTCACGCCGTTGAAGCTAGCCGAACGCGAGCCAGCGAAGAAGCCCGCTGCGCCGACAACGATCAATGCGACGACAGCTAGCGCCCATGCGGCGTTCGGAATCGAGTACCACGACTTGGTTTTTCCATCACTGTCGGCAGACCAGGACTCCAAGTCCTGTTCAGTGGGTACCGGCTGAGAAGCCTGCTGGGGTTCCTGCTGTGTCCCCTGCGGCGCTGCGTCTGCCGAGGGCTGCTGCGAATCGCTGCTGTTGTCAGCGGCGATGTTGTCCTTATTTTCTTCGCTCATGGCTTCTATGGAACCACAGCCTCAGATTCACATGCGCTTAGCGTGCCGATTAGTCGGACGGAGCGTTGTTCTCGGCGTTCGTCGCGCTGTCTTTTTGGCTGCTGTTCTGGCTGCCCGAAATCACAATTTCTTCTTCCGGACGCACAGCGGTCTTCAAGGCCACTGCACGAGCCAGTCGCGCGTAGCGTAGCTCCTGTTCGCGGAAGCGAATGTAGGACGACACCGTGGTAAACACGAACGCCAACACCAGTACGTAGAGCAGCAAATCGGTGCCCCGGGTCACACCAATCCAGTTGGCCACCACGGTCAGATCGTCGGGACGCACGATTGCCCACAGGCACGCGATGACGAAAACGACGAATCCCAGTTTCACGCCCGCCTTGGCGCGTGCTTTACGACGGTTAGCGACGAAGTAAGCCACCAGGCCCACCATCGCCAGCAGCAAAATAATTTGAACGATGGATGCGGTCATGGCAGCCTCTTCGAAATCAGGGAGTCGGCAAGGATATTGACACCGTTGAACAAGGATTGCCCTTTGGACATGGAGTATTCCGTGTAGAGGATGTCCACCGGCTGCTCAGCGGTACGCCAGCCTCTGTTGTCCATGACCTCGACAAATTCGGAGGCATGGCTCATACCGTTCATGCGCAGGTTCAGTTGCTCTGCCACCGTGCGGTTGAAGGCGCGCAGGCCGTTGTGGGCGTCGGTAAGACCGAGCCGGCGCGTGCGTGGTGACAACATGACCACCGTCTTGAGGACAATTCGCTTAATCAGCGGCACCTGGTCATCTTCGGCGCGAGGGCGGCCGAAACGGGTCCCCACAATGATGTCGATTGGTTCGCTGCGCAGTCGCTGCACCATGGCGACTACGTCCTTGACCTGGTGCTGGCCATCGGCGTCGAAGGTGACAAAGTACTTCGAGCCAGCCTGCGCGCGAGCGTATTCCACGCCGGTCTGGATAGCCGCCCCTTGACCCAAATTGACAGGGTGGTTGACCAGGTGAGCGCCAGCCCTGTGGATCTCCAGGCTGGAATTATCCGAAGAGCCGTCGTTGACCGCGACAATGTTGGGGAAGGTCTCGCGAGCGTGCTCGAGAACCTCACGAATAACCTGGCCCTCGTTGTAGCACGGCACAATCAGCCAGGTGTCCGAGAAATCCATGTTGTCAGTCATCGCTCCGAAGCCTACCGCACAAACAATCGTCGATACGCGCGTGACATGAGCTGAGTTGGCAAAAGTCGGAAAAGTGTCCGCACCGCCAAGTTAAACACCGCCCGCGGCCTGGAAATCAGCCCCTCAGCTACCAGCGTGCGCTGGAGCTGACGTTCACCGCGGATGATGCCGCGCGAGGTTCGCCGCTCGAACATGCCGTCGGCGCGGAAGTACACCAGCGGCTCGGGCAGATTCTCAAACTTCGCGCCGGCGGCCATGAGGCGCACCCAGAGGTCGTAGTCCTCCATCAGACGGATGTCGCGATACCCACCGACCTCACGCACCTTCGCCGTTCGCAGCATCGAGGAGGGGTTATTCACGGGCGAATTGATCTTGATATAACGCGCAATCTCGGCGTGCGTCTGCGGCAGGGTCCGCACACGCACCACATTGTCCGGCGTGCCCTCGAACTCCGCCATTGCACTGCCCAGCACATCCAACTCCGGATTAGCGGTCAGCACGTCCCACTGCTTTTCAAAGCGGTCCGCACGCGCAATATCGTCCGCATCCAGCCGCGCCACCCATGGCGTTTCCACCAACTGAAGACCCGCCTGCGAAGCCACTCCCGAGCCGCCATTTTCCGCACACCGCAGCACGGTCATCTCCGAATGCGCCTGCTCATGCTTGACGACGACCCGGTCGAGTTCCTGCTCGATCGGGCCATCGATGACCACAATGACGTGCGCGGCCGGACGCGTCTGGTTCCACAGCGACTGCAGCGCAGCATCGAGCTGGTCGGGGACGACGCGGTGGTAGACGGTCATGAGAACCGTGAGGTTAGTGATGGTGGACATGTGAGTCTCGAACCTTGGGAGTTGCAGGGGGATGTGGACGGTTTTTTTTGGGGGGGGGACGGCATTGGATGTGGGTGGTGTTATTCCACCGCAAAAGCCTCCGATACGGCTGACCTGGCAGCACGTGGGGAAAGTTTGCGCAGCGCAAGCAGGTGAATGACAACACCTACTGCAGAGCCTACGGCGATAGCCGCGACCGTGCGTACCGACAGGTGCCCAGGGAGGAAAAGAATGGCAACGGCGATCGTGGTCGCAGCCAACCAACCGATCAGATACATGTGGTGCTTTTCCACTGCCAAGGTGACCGAGCCGGTAATCATCAACATGGCGGTCAACGTCGCACCGAGCGTCAGCGCTGCGAGCACCGGCCCGGACACGTGATAGCTATCGTCCAGGATGAGAGTCATAATCCACGGGCCGATGAGCCATGCCAGGCCCGCCCCGAAGGTGCCGAAAGCAGCCAGCGCCCCCAACGGCTTGGCCAGCGCTGCCAGCACGCCTTCGGAGCGATGCCGGACAAAGCTCACAATGATGGCGTTTTGGAACTTCTCTAAGGGCATGAGCAGTGGAGCGCGGGTCAGCGTTACGGCGTAGGCGATACCCGCAATGGTCACCGCTGCGGTGAAGTTGTTGGCATGCGGCGGGGTAAGCGACTCGGCTATCCCTGCGCCAGTGGTGACCGCTTCGCCGGCAATCTTGACGATTGTCGGAAAACCTGTGACCAGCACAGCAGATGCGCCGGATGCGCCCATGGCCGTGACCATGAGAGTGATGAAGCGGCGCACCGGGACGTCGGCACGCGCGAACATGACCGAGCGGGTTGCCGGGGAAAACAGCGCGAGAATAAGCCAACTGACAGTGCCGAACACCGTGATAATCAGCCAGGCCAGCAGGCCCCAGCCGAAGTACCAGGCGATGAGTGCCAGAGCCACGCGCACGAGAATGTCAATCATGATTAGCGCGGCGTAGGGGCCCCACAGTTGGCGGCCGCTGAGCAGACCCGAGGTGGTTGCCTGCATAGAGTACAGCGCCAGACCAAAAGCCATGAGCAGAATTGCAGTGCCGGCGCCATCCTGCACGACCAGTGGGGCCCACAGCGGACCCGTCACTGCCATGGTGACGAAAGTAACTGCGGCGACGCCCAGGGACACTGTGATGGGACGAGCACCGAGAGTTTGACCCGCTTCCGAGGCTTCCTGCTCCTGGCTCTGCCCCTGCTCTCGATCCCGCTCCCGCGATTCCGCAGCACCGATTGCGCGCGTGGTCTCCTGCATCAACCCGCCGAGAACACCCGTGAGCGCGAAGAACAGTCCCCAAAACGCCACGAACTGCAGGTTTATAGCATTGGGAAGTGCGCGGGCCGAAATAATCAGCACCGCGAAGCTGCCTATCGCCGCGACAATCGTGGCCAGCGACAACCATTTGAAACCGGACATTGACGTGCCTCTAGCTCTCTAGTCCTTGGCCTTCGAGTAGCCGAGCTTTGCAAACTGAGCAGCCAGCTTCTCGTCCACGATTGGAGCACCATTATCGTCGATGCCCTGGTCAGCAGGGGAGCGCGTCGGGTCAGCGGGGAAGTTTGGCAAGGAGCTGCGTGATAGCCAGGAGTCAAAGATGACATCCAGGTGCGAGGTGGTGATGCCACGCTCACGGCACACGCGGTTGGCCAGTGCGCGGAAGTCCACTGCATCGACCACACTGTGGCGGTTAGTGGTGGTCCACTTGCGCACCAGGTCAAAGAACACTTCGTCGCCCAGCAGCAGACGCAGAGCGTGCACAGTCAGCGCGCCGCGCTTGTACAGACGGTCGTCGAACATCAGCTTTGGCCCTGGGTTGGCGATGACGATGTCCTGCTCTTCCTCAAGCAGATCCAGGTAGTGCTTGCGGGCGTGCACATCCGCGCTGGCACCGCCGCTGACCTCGGACCACACCCACTCGGAATAGCAGGCAAAACCCTCGTTGAGCCAGATATCGCGCCACTGCGAAATGCCGACACTGTTGCCGAACCACTGGTGCGACAACTCGTGGGCAATCAGTCGATTCCACGTGTCCTTGCCGTCGGCGTGGTTGGCTCCGAAGATGGACAGACCCTGTGCCTCGATGGGGATCTCCAGGTCGTCTTCACAAATGACCACCTGGTAGGCACGGAAGGGGTAAGGGCCAAAGAGCTTGGCGAATTCATCGAGCATGCGTCCCTGGTCGCGGAAGTCGTGGCGGGCATTTGCCACCAACTCAGAGGGCACCCAGGCCACTACGGTCGAGGTCTGGCACGGCAGCTCGACCTTCTTAAACTGGCCGACATTGATGGTGGCCAAGTAGGAGGCCATGGGCTCCTCGGTGACAAACCGCCAGCGGCGGCGCGATCCGCCCACGTTCACCGGAGCGTCGGCAAGCCCTGGTGCGACGACCTCGTAGGGAGCGTCGGTGACCATCGTGAACTCGTAAAATGCCTTGACCTCGGGATCGTCATCGCAGGGGTACCACGACGCCGCGCCCACCGGCTGCGATGCCACGAGTGCACCGTTTTCGAGTTCCTCCCAGCCAATTTCGCCCCACTTCGAGCGCACCGGACGTGGCGTGCCCGAGTAAGTCACAATCAGCCGCAGCGTCTCGTCGGGAGCCAACTCGCGGTCAAAGGTGACGCGCAGCTTGCGTCCCGAATGGCGCCAGCGCTTTACATCGATTGAGTGTGCCTGCGAATCGGAAATCGCATCCACCGAATCGACCCCCAGCGCATCCGCAAAGTCGAGCGTGATGTGTGAGGTCCAAGCATTGATTTCGATATGCAGAGTCGCCGTCGCCTTCAGACGATTCGGCCCGACCCGATAATCGAGGTCCAGCTCGTATTTGTTCACCCGGAAACCCAGGTTGAACGCAATACCGGTATAAGGATTAGTGAAATCAGCGCTACTCACGGCTGTTACCTTACTTGAGCTTGTTCCACAGCCACGTAGATATGAGTGCCTCGACGAACGCGACCTGCGAATTATCCGCCGCGCCCGCGTGCCCGCCCTCTGTGTTTTCGTGATAGTCCACCGGCTGTCCCGCTTCCTCCAGCAGCCACGCCAGGCTCCGCGCATGCGCTGGGTGGACGCGGTCGTCCCTGGTAGACGTCGTAATCAACGCTGGTGGGTAGGCGCGCTGCTCTCGCTTGACGACGCGCTGGACCGGCGAATACTGCGCAATCGCAGCCCGCTCGGTGGGGTCGTCCGGGTTTCCATATTCGGCCATCCAGGAGGCTCCCGCGGACAGCTTGTGATAGCGCATCATGTCCGCCAGTGGCACCTGGGACACCACTGCGCCCACCAACTCCGGGTAGGAGGTTAGGCAGACAGCGGTCAGCAGCCCGCCGTTGGAACCACCGCGCACGCCCAGCTGCTCGCGCGTGCAGTAGCCGCGTTCAACCAGGTCGCGCAGCACGGCCTGATGATCCTCATAGACCCTCATCCGCTCAGTCTTGACCACCGAGGAGTGCCAGGTCGGGCCGAATTCGCCACCGCCACGCAGGTTGGCCTCCACGAAGTACCCGCCCCGCTCGAGCCAGGTCAGGCCACGAATCGCCGAGTACTGCGGGACCAGTGAGACCTCGAAACCGCCGTAGGCGTGCACGAGGGTAGGGGCTGGGTTCGGAGCGGGTGTGGCTGTGGTTGTCTCTGCACTAGCGCCTGCGTCAGCACTTGCACCAGCCCCCGCGCCGAAGCGACCGGTGATGCGATACGGAATCCGCGTGCCATCGGCCGAAGTCGCCCAGTGCTGCCGCGTCTCCATCCCCTCACTGTCGAAGAGCGCCGGAGCACGCCGCACTTCCGTGAGCGGGCTGCCGACCTGCCCGTACCAGAGGGTTGCCGGCTGCGTTGCCGACGTCGAAACCAACCAGATCTCATCGTCGCGTTCAGAGGCTGTATCAATCACGCTCACAGTGGCTTGCGCAGGTAACTCGCCGAAAGCCTCCACCGGCTCCCACGAGCCCTCCCGCAAGACGACCAACTTCGTCGCGACATCCTCCAGCAGCGTCAACACCAGGAAATTCTTCGTCCACGCCAGTTGCTGGAACGAGGTGTGCGCATCAGGGGTGAAAATCACCTCCACCTCACGCGAGCCCGCCAGCCACTTATCGAGCTCCACAACGGCCACGCCACCAGCCGGAATGCCATTGAACTCCGTGCGCGGCATCAGCACCAACCACTGCCTATGGACACTCGTCCGGCAGTCCTGCGGTACCTCCAGGATCTGCAGGGAAAAGTCCCCATTCTGCTGCGCCGCCAACTTGCCCGGACGCTCCGCTGCCACGAACCGCTGCGAATTATAAAAATCATGCGCACGCTCGACAAACAGCCGCTCAAAACCCTCCGTCGCGTCGAACCAGCCGCCCACGGCCACATCATCACTGTGGCCCGAGAAAACCACATCCGCGCTTGACGACGGCATGCCGCGCCGCCACCTCCGCACCTGCCGCGGGTAGCCCGAATCCGTCAGTGACCCCGGACCAAAGTCACTGCCAACGAGAATTTCGTCACGACCCAACCAACAGACATCGGACTTCGCCTCCGGGAGGTAGAACGGCTCATCCTCCACAAAAGTGCAGTTGACGAGGTCAAACTCCCGCACCACAGTGGCATCGGCCCCGCCGCGAGAGAGCAGAATCAACGCGCGGTCATACTCCGGATAACGGCACACCGTGCCCTTCCAGACCCAGTTTTCTCCCTCGGCTTTCGCCAGCGCATCGAGGTCGATGAGATTTTCCCACTCGGTCGCCTGCGGATCCTCCTGGCCAGCCAGATAGCTCTGCAACGAGGTGCGCCGCCACAGGCCCCGAGGATGCTCGGCATCCCGCCAGAAGTTATAGAGGTACTCGCCGCGCCGCACCGGGTATGCGATCCGGGCATCGGTGTTGAGCGCAGCCAGGATGCGTTGTTCCAGGTTGGTGCGGTCGCTGGTGTCGTCGGCAAGCGAATCGACACCTGCGACGGTGGCCTTCGACTGCGCGCGAGCCCACGCCAGCGCCTGGGAGCCGTCGATATCGTCCAGCCAATCGGGGACAAGATCAGTGGAGAGGAAGGAGAGATTGTTGCCCAAGTCGGTGTCCGTGTCGGTGCCCATGCCCACCACCGTAGCCGACCGCAGTAGGTAAAACCGGGACTCGCGCGTGAAGTAAAGACAAGTCGTGCGTAGACTTGTGCACGTGGCTGAACATTTTGATCTTGTAGTACTCGGCGGCGGTCCTGGCGGATACGTCGCAGCAATCCGTGCATCCCAGCTGGGGCTGAAGACCGCTGTGGTGGAGAAGCAATACTGGGGCGGTGTCTGCCTCAACGTTGGCTGTATCCCATCCAAGTCTCTGTTGAAGAACGCCGAGGTGGCGCACATTTTCAACCATGAGGCTAAGACCTTCGGTATCTCCGGCGATGTCTCCTTTGACTTCGGTGCCGCACACGCGCGTTCGCGCAAGGTGTCCGCGGGCATTGTCAAGGGCGTTCATTTCCTGATGAAGAAGAACAAGATCACCGAAATCAACGGTTTCGGTGAATTCACTGGCCCGACCTCCATGGCCATCACTGATGGCGATGACGAAGGCAAGGAAATTACCTTCGATAAGGCGATTATTGCGACCGGCTCTGTCGTCCGTTCCCTGCCGGGCGTTGAGGTCGGCGGCAACATCGTTTCCTACGAAGAGCAGATTCTCTCCGACGAGCTGCCGGACTCCATGGTTATCGTCGGCGCTGGCGCCATCGGTATGGAGTTCGCATACGTCTTGGCTAACTACGGCGTGGATGTCACCATCGTCGAGTTCATGGACAACGTTCTACCGAACGAGGACGCAGACGTCTCCAAGGTTATTGCCAAGGAATACAAGAAGCTGGGCGTCAAGCTCATGACCGGACACAAGACCACCTCCATCGTGGACAATGGTGACTCGGTTGAGGTCAAGGTCGAGGCCAAGGATGGCGGCGACGAGCAGACTCTGACCGTCGACCGCGTTATGGTCTCCATCGGCTTCGCACCGCGCACCGAGGGCATCGGCCTGGACAAGGCCGGTGTTGAGCTGGGCGAGCGCGGCGAGATTGTCATCGACGAGTACATGCGCACCAACGTCGACAACATCTACGCCATCGGTGACGTCACCATGAAGCTGCAGCTGGCACACGTCGCTGAGGCACAGGGCGTTATCGCAGCTGAGCACATGGCGGGACACGAGACCGAGACCATCCCGGACTACAACATGATGCCGCGCGCAACCTTCTGTAACCCGCAGGTTGGTTCCTTCGGTAAGACCGAGGCGCAGGCCAAGAAGTGGGCAGAGGAGAACGGCCGCGAGATTAAGGTCTCCACCTTCCCGTTCTCTGCAAACGGTAAGGCCCAGGGTCTGGCGGAGCCGGCTGGTTTCGTGAAGCTCATTGCAGATGCTGAGTACGGCGAGCTGCTGGGTGGTCACATGGTGGGCGCCAACGTTTCCGAGCTCATGCCGCAGCTGGTTCTGGCTGAGAAGTACGAGCTGACCACTGAGGAAATCGGCCGCGCCGTTCACATTCACCCGACCATGTCCGAGGCTATGAAGGAAGCAGCCGAGGGCGTTATGGGCAAGATGATTAACCTGTAAGAGGTTGTGGCTTTGGCCTAGGGCCAGCCTTCGCTGGTCCTGGCTCAGGCAGATACGAGTTAGTGCTTAAGTTTATGACAGTTTGACCGTGAAAATCGGTGCGAAAGTGTCATAAACTTAAGCACTTTCTTTTTGGGGTCTTCCTTTTTTGGGGCATCCTGCGCGAACCAAGCCCCCGCAAACAGGCCAGCCCTGCGCCCGTCGTGAAGCGAACTAGTACGGCGAGACGGTGGAGCGGTGCATGTTGATGTCGATATCCCGATGAATCGGCGGGAACGCGCGCTGCGGACAGGCCTCGCGGGAGCAGACCCTGCAGCCGGCGCCAATCGGGGTGGCGGCATCGAGGTCCGCGAGATCGAGACCATCGGCGTACACGGTGCGCTCAGCGTGCCGGGCCTCGCAGCCCAAACCGATGGCAAAAACCTTGCCTGGCTTGCCGAAACGTGCCGCGTGATGTTCCACAGTACGGGAGATCCACATGTACGGCCGACCGTCGGGCATGAGCGCGACCTGCCGCATGACTTTGCCGGGATAGGAGAAGGTCTCGTAGACGTTCCACAGTGGGCAGGTACCGCCCGAATGCGTGAAGTGGAAGCCCGTGGCGGATTGGCGTTTGGACATGTTGCCCGCGCGGTCGACGCGCACGAATGTCCACGGGATACCGCGCAAGCTGGGCCGTTGCATTGTGGACAGGCGGTGGCAGATGGTCTCGTAGCCGACTCCATACGTGCGCGAGAGCAGCTCGATGTCGTAGCGTTTCGACTCAGCCATCGCATGGAACGACTCATACGGCAGAATCAGCGCCGCCGCGTAGTACGTCGCGACTCCGCGCTGCGCCAGCTTCCGCGACTCCTCCGACATGAAATGCCCGGACGCGACAGCCTCGGAAATGGTCTCGCCCTGCTCCAAAAACCCCAGCTCCGTGGCTATACGGAAGGCCCGCTGCCCCGGCGAGAGGTGCCGCGCGAGGTAGAGCGTCTTCGTCCGCCGATCAAGGCTGTGCTGCACATCGCCTAACGACGATTCCAGCGCAATCCGAATCCCATGGTCGTTGGATAGCCTGTCGGCCAGCACAGAGACGACATCGGTGGTCTCGTCGGTGATGCGCAGCTCGCGAGCCAGCTCCTCGGCGGCCGTGTCGACCGAAGCGATGTAGTTCTGGCGGGCGTAGAAGTAGTCGCGGACCTCCTCATGAGGCATGGTCAGCGCCTGTGAACCGGAGGCGGTGTCGGTGCTGTTGCCGAAGTTGCGCTCCTCGGTGGCCAGAGAGAGTTTGTCCGTGACGTTGCGGTAGCGGCGGTGAATGTCCACCATGATGCGGGCGATATCAGGGTGGTCGCGAACCATTTCCGAGATCTCCTGCAGATCCATGGGAGACTTAGCGATCTCCTTGTCCATTACCACGTCCTGGACCTCAGCGAGGAGGCGGGAGTCGTCATCTCGGGAGAAGAGAGTCGCGTCAACGCCGAATGTGTCCGTGATGCGGAGCAGCACGGGCACAGTCAGCGGGCGGACGTCGTGCTCAATCTGGTTGACGTAACTAGCCGAGAGGCCCAACGCCTGTGCGAGCGCAGCCTGGCTGAGGTCGCGCTCGCGGCGTAGCTGGCGGAGGCGGGATCCGACATAGGTTTTCGACATACTGCCCAGCATATCGCGGGCTTTGCTGAACTTGTGTAGAAAACCGTTGCAACCTTTGCTTACGTGTGTAGGTGCTGAGGTTCTCAGGCACGCTTCACGACGGCCCGGAGTCGACATGTCGATGAACACACAAAAACACCCAGCGAGGGCTGCAAGTGCAACCCTCGCTGGGTGTTGAAGTTAGGTCCTTGACCTAAGCCCTAAGCCGAGTGACTTAGAACTGACCCTCCTCGGTGGAGCCCTTCAGGGCGGTGGTGGAGGAGTTCGGGTCGACGGTGGTGGCGATGCGGTCGAAGTAGCCAGCGCCAACCTCGCGCTGGTGCTTGACAGCGGTGAAGCCGCGCTTCTCGGCAGCCTCGAACTCGCGGTTCTGCAGGTCGACGAATGCGGACATCTGCTCGCGAGCGTAGCCGTAAGCCAGGTCGAACATGCCGTAGTTCAGGGCGTGGAAGCCAGCCAGGGTGATGAACTGGAACTTGAAGCCCATCTTGCCCAGCTCGTTCTGGAACTTGGCGATTTCGTCCTTCTCGAGGTGAGCGGACCAGTTGAAGGACGGGGAGCAGTTGTAAGCCAGGAGCTGGTCCGGGTACTCAGCCTTGACGCCCTCAGCGAACTTCTTAGCCAGCTCGAGGTCCGGAGTACCGGTCTCCATCCAGATCATGTCAGCGTACGGAGCGTAGGACTTTGCACGCTCGATGCACGGCTCCAGGCCGTTCTGGACGTGGTAGAAGCCCTCGGAGGTGCGGTCACCGGTGATGAACTTCTGGTCGCGCTCATCAACATCGGAGGTGATGAGGGTAGCGGCCTCAGCGTCGGTGCGGGCGATGATGACGGTCGGGGTGTTGGAGACGTCAGCAGCCAGGCGAGCAGAGGTCAGGGTGCGGATGTGCTGCTGGGTCGGGATCAGGACCTTGCCGCCCAGGTGGCCACACTTCTTCTCAGAAGCGAGCTGGTCCTCCCAGTGGGTACCAGCGGCACCAGCGTTGATCATAGCCTTCTGCAGCTCGTAGACGTTCAGAGCGCCACCGAAGCCAGCCTCACCGTCAGCGACGATCGGCAGCAGCCAGTTGTCGACGGAGTCGTCGCCCTCGATGCGAGCGATCTCGTCTGCGCGGAGCAGAGCGTTGTTGATGCGACGAACGACGTTCGGCACGGAGTTAGCCGGGTACAGGGACTGGTCCGGGTAGGTGTGGCCGGAGAGGTTAGCGTCACCAGCAACCTGCCAACCGGAGAGGTAGACAGCCTTCAGGCCAGCGCGAGCCTGCTGAACGGCCATGTTACCGGTCAGTGCGCCCAGAGCGTTGATGTAGGAGTCGTCCTTAACGTTGACGCCTTCCCACAGGATCTCAGCGCCGCGGCGAGCGAGGGTGTTCTCCTCGACGACGGAGCCCTGGAGCTCAGCAACCTGCTCAGCGGTGTAGTCGCGGGTGATACCTTCCCAGCGCGGGTTCTCGTCCCAATCCTTCTGGATTTCGGCGGCGGTACGTGCCTTACCAACGTTAGACATAAACGGAGTCACTTCCTTTTGCTTGCTTTTTGAACTCCGGGTGCTGACTTAAGAACAATTCCGACAGAACCGATCTACAGGCTGACCCGATAGTGACCGCGGTGTCACGTGAATGCAGGGGCGCTAGCAAAATGCTGTACCCCTGCACGCAAACACGCGAACAAAAACAATGTCCGCTTCCGCGTGCCATGTCTCACATTTTGGGGCATAGCGCTACGTTCGTCAAGCAGCTTCCGATGTGAATTCAAGTATGTAATACGGATAACACTTGTGAAGATTGCAAACATTGTGATGTGTAGCTTGGCTTTAACAATTTTCGCCTGTGACCGGCCGGTACATTTGTACTGTTATTTCCCTATGGCTGGCTCGCTAATAATGTTCCCCCCGCTTTGGGGTGATTTATATTTTGGTAATTATCAAAGCTGGCCGTTAACAGTGTTTGGGGTTTAGGGGGTGTTTCGCTACCCCCGAAATTACGGCCGCAAAGGTAGAAACGGGCTTCTAAATACACTGCCGTTACACCGTCAGTACCCCGCCGGAGCATCCCTGGGTAGTGGCCAGGGTCTCGGTTGTCATCTCGCTTTTATGGTCTGGTTTGAAGGCGGAGACTGTAGCGACGTGATTGGTCGCTGGCCGTTGATGTGCAGGTCGTAATAGTAAATGCCTGTGAGGCACGACACTTTCCCATTGCGTGTGGTGTTCCGTGGCTGGAGGAAAGAGCGCCGGGGATGCTGCGGTCAATGCGGGTGGGGGAGGGCTGGTTGTGGCGTCAGGATTGAATGCCCGAATGGTCATCGGGGAGGGGTGGGGCCTGTTCGCGGGGTGCTCGTCGTAAAGCGAATGAAATGGCAAATGTGAGCGGCGCTATACCGGGCTGGCGGTTGGCGGTTATGGAAAAAGACGGTTCATAAGTGCGCCGAATCACATACAGTAGGGGAACAACGCATCCAGTGTGAGCCGCTGACGTGGCCATGGCTGGATGGGCAAATTGCAATCAATAGTTTTGAGGAGAGCAATGGCACAGCGTATTTCGGCAGGTGGAATGCAGGTCGCGAAGGTTCTTTACGACTTCGTTAATGACACCGCACTCCCCGCCGCCGGCATTGAGGACAAGGACGCGTTCTGGAACGGCTTCGGTGACATTGTCGCTAAGTACACTCCGCGCAACCGCGAGCTGCTGGTCAAGCGCGATGAGCTGCAGGAAAAGCTCGACGCTTGGTACAAGGAACACCCGGGCGAGCAGAATCAGGATGAGTACGTCGCATTCCTGAAGGAAATTGGCTACCTCGTTGACAACCCGGGTGACTTCCAGGTCACCACCGCTAACGTCGACACCGAGATCACTTCCACCGCTGGCCCGCAGCTGGTTGTGCCGGTCCTCAACGCCCGTTTCGCCATCAACGCTGCGAACGCACGCTGGGGCTCGCTTTACGACGCGCTGTACGGCACCAACGCTATTCCTGAAGATGGCGGTGCGGAGAAGGACACCCCGGGCTACAACAAGGTCCGCGGTGACCGCGTTATCGCATGGGGTCGTAACTTCCTGGACAAGGCTCTGCCGCTGGTCGACGGTTCCCACGCGGACGTCACCTCTTACGACATCGTCGACGGTCACCTGCAGGCAACCCTGGAAGGTGGCGCTACCTCCGGTCTGCGCGAGCCGGAGACCCTGGTCGGCTACACCGGCGACAAGGACGCACCGGAGTCCATTTACTTCAAGCACAACGGTCTGCACATCCAGCTGCTGATTGACCCGGAGTCCCCGGTTGGCAAGACCGACAAGGCTGGCGTCAAGGACATCATCCTGGAAGCCGCTGTCACCAACATCATGGATCTCGAGGACTCTGTCGCCGCAGTTGACGCTGCAGACAAGACCCTGGGTTACACCAACTGGTTGGGCCTGAACGTCGGTGACCTCGCAGTCGAGTTCACCCGTGGCGGCAAGAAGCTGTCCCGTACCATCAACGACGACCGCACCTACACCGCTCTTGACGGTTCCGAGGTCACCCTGCACGGTCGTTCCCTGAACCTGGTCCGTAACGTCGGCCACCTGATGCAGAACCCGGCCATCCTCGACCGCGACGGCGAGGAGATTTTCGAGGGCATCATGGATGCCGTCGTCACCGCTGTGTGTGCAATCCCGGGCCTGGACCAGGACAACGCACGTAAGAACTCCCGTACCGGTTCGATCTACATCGTGAAGCCGAAGCAGCACGGCCCGGATGAGGCTGCATTCACCAACGAGCTGTTCGCAGACGTTGAGAAGCTGCTGGGTCTTCCGCACAACACCCTGAAGGTCGGCCTGATGGACGAGGAGCGTCGTACCTCCGTCAACCTGGACGCCGCCATCAAGGCTGTTTCCGAGCGTGTCGTCTTCATTAACACCGGCTTCATGGACCGCACTGGTGATGAGATCCACACCTCCATCCAGGCTGGTCCGATGTTCCGCAAGGCTGTCCAGAAGACCGCTCCATGGATGCTGGCTTACGAGGACAACAACGTCGACTCCGGTCTGGCACACGGCCTGCAGGGCAAGGCTCAGATTGGTAAGGGCATGTGGGCCATGACCGAGCAGATGGCCGAGCTGCTGGAGCAGAAGATCGGTCAGCCGAAGCAGGGTGCTTCCACCGCGTGGGTTCCGTCCCCGACCGGTGGTGTCCTGCACGCTACCCACTACCACGAGGTTGACGTCTTCGGCGTTCAGGACAAGCTGCTTACCGACGGTCGCCGCGACACCTTCGGTGATCTGCTCACCATCCCGGTAGCGGCAGCTAAGGCTGGCGAGCCGGGCGCTGACTGGTCCGATGAGGACAAGGCCAACGAGCTGGATAACAACTGCCAGTCCATCCTGGGCTACGTTATCCGCTGGGTTGAGCAGGGTGTTGGCTGCTCCAAGGTGCCGGACATCAACGATGTTGACCTGATGGAGGACCGCGCTACCCTGCGTATTTCCTCCCAGACTCTGGCTAACTGGCTGCTGCACGGTGTTGTCACCGAGGAGCAGATCATCGATTCGCTGGAGCGCATGGCCGAGGTCGTTGACCGCCAGAACGAGGGCGATGAGGCATACCTGCCGATGGCTCCGGACTTCGACAAGTCCATTGGTTTCCAGGCCGCCAAGGAGCTCATCCTCGATGGTGTGAACCAGCCGTCCGGTTACACCGAGCCGATCCTGCACCGCCGTCGCCTGGAGTTCAAGAAGCGCGAGGGTATCGACCAGGATTAATTCTTGGTCGGGCTGCGGCTGCCGAGCCTGAAATAACAAAATAGATATCCAAACTGCCGGCGCGCATGCGCGCCGGCAGTTTTGTTTTTCGTGCAGGGCGAGCTTGTGCCGGGAGCACTCGCATTGGGTGCTCGGGTTGGAATCGCACCATGATTCTCAGATTCGAGATACCCGGGTTCACAAGCGGGGTAGGGGCAACGTTGCTAGCGTTGATTGGGAAGTTAATTGAGAAAATGCAGTCTGCAACGTCCAAGGAGCTGCGACCCCCCCATGACTAATTCCACGACCGACAGTGCTACCAACCTCGCTAAGGCCAAAGAATTCCTCCATAGCGCGGGCGCAATCCTCTTTGACCTCGACGGAGTGATTACCCCTACCGCCGATGTGCACGAGCAGGCGTGGGCGGACATGTTTAGTGACTACTTCGAGCACAAGGGTGTCTCGGCCTACACAGAGGAGGACTACTTCACCTACCTCGATGGCCGCCGCCGCGATGAGGGCATCGCAGCAATCCTGGAATCTCGCGGCATTTCGCTGCCGCACGGTAGCGATGAGGACACAGCGAAAGACGAGACGATTGTCGGACTCGGGAAGCGCAAAAATGATGACTTCTTGGCGCGAGTCGAGAGGGGAATTGAGGCCTACCCGGGGTCGGTTGCGCTGCTCGACGAGTTACAGGGCGCGGGGGACTCGTCGGCAAGCGAAAAACCGCAGTTGGCGGTGGTTAGCTCGTCGAAGAACGCGGTGCCGGTGCTGACGGCCGCTGGGCTGCGTGAGCGGTTCGTGGAGATTGTTGACGGCGTGGTGGCGCATGAGAACAACCTGCCGGGTAAGCCAGCCGCCGATACTTTCGTGTACGCGGCGAAGAATCTGGGGGTGGCGCCGCGCGATGCTGTGGTGGTCGAGGATGCCATCAGTGGTGTGCAAGCGGGTGCAGCCGGCGCATTTGGTCTGGTCATTGGTGTTGACCGCGGTGCTGGTGCGGAAGCGCTGCGCCGAGCGGGCGCCGACGTTGTGGTCAGTGACTTGGCGGCACTCGTCTAGGCTGGCTCGTGACAAATGGCTGAGACAAAACCGGAAGGCATCATGGCCAACGATTCGACCACGGCAGCAGTCGACGAGACCGAGCGTGTGATTCCGCAGGGGCAGGGTCACGACGCGGAGACCGCAGAGGCTGAAAAACAGGAGGAGACGGTGTCCCCAGTTCGTCGTAAGCAGCGTCGTAACTTCCCGGCGGATCGTGCGGATAAGCACCACCACCTTGTAAATGCCGAGGGACTCATGGACCGAGACATCACTCCGGTCGATGAGTGGCGTCTGATTGAGACGAAGCCGAACGGCCTCCCGCTCGGTTTGGGCGAGACGCTGTTTGCGCTGTCGAACGGGTACATCGGCATGCGTGGCAACCCGCCGGAGGGCCGTGACTCCAGTGAGCACGGCACTTATATCAACGGTCTGCATGAGACCTGGCCGATTAGGCACGCCGAGGACGCCTACGGCCTAGCCCGTCAGGGGCAGACGATTGCCAATGCTCCGGACGCCAAGGCAATGCGTCTCTACATTGACGATGAGCCCCTGCGTCTCGGCAATGCTGAGGTCAGCGACTACGAACGTAGCCTGGATTTCCGCGAGGGTGTGCTGCGTCGTCGGTTCATTTGGCGCACCCCGGGTGGCAAGCGCGTTCGCGTCACCTCTGAGCGCATGGTGTCTTTCCAGGAAAAGCATGTCGCCGCGATGAGTCTGGAAGTCGAGCTGCTGGATGCGGATGCTGCGGTGATGATTAACTCGCAGATCCTCAACCGCCAGGACGGCGAGGACGAATACCACGATGCCGCTAAGGCGCAGGGCACCGAACTGGATCCCCGTCGTGCCGAGGCGCTGGAAGACCGCGTTCTCATTCCGGCATTTCAGTCGGAATCGGCGCACGGGCAGCGCTCGACGCTGGGCTACCGCTGCGCGAACTCCGGTATGACCGTGGCTACCTCCATGGACCACACCTTTACTGTCCGCACTCCCGACGGCACGGAGCCGTTCGTAGAGATTTCGCAGTCGACCGAGCCGGATGTGGCCAGCTCCCTGTTCAACCTGGATGCGCCGGTCGGCACTGTCATACGCCTGGAGAAGCTGGTCGCGTACCACTCCTCCCGTAAGGTGCGTGCCGAAGAGCTGGCATTCCGCTGTGAGCGCACCCTGAACCGCGTCGGCCGCATCGGCATGCTGGGGCTGATGGAGAACCAGGAGGAGTGGCTCGAACGCTTCTGGGAGCGCTCTGACGTGGTCATTTACAATCAGCCGGAGATTCAGCAGGCAGTGCGCTGGAACATTTGGCAGATTATCCAGGCCGCCGCCCGCGCCGAATTCCAAGGCGTCCCGGCCAAGGGAATGACCGGCACCGGCTACGGCGGCCACTACTTCTGGGACACGGAAATCTACGTGACCCCATTCCTTACCTATACGTCGCCGCAATTCTCGCGCAATGCCATGCGTTTCCGCTGGGACATGCTCGAAGCCGCGTGGGCGCGTGCCGACGAACTGGCGCACGACGGTGCCCTCTTCCCGTGGCGCACTATCAATGGTCAGGAGTCCTCGGCCTACTTTGAGGCCGGCACGGCGCAGTACCACATCGATGCGGACATCGTGTACGCGATGATGAAGTACGTCTATGCCTCCGGCGATGAGGAGTTCCTGCTCAAGGAGGGCACGGATCTGCTGCTCGGCACGGCCAGATTCTGGATGTCGCTGGGATTCTTCGATGCCGAGCATCGAGAGTTCCAGATTCACAGCGTCACCGGTCCAGATGAGTACAACACGGTGGTGAACAACAACCTGTACACCAACGTGATGGCGCAGTATAACCTGCGGGTTGCTGCGGACGTCGTCAAGCAGATGAAGCGTGATCGCCCTGCTGCCTATCGCGAACTGACCAACCGCTTCGACCTCACTGAGCGCGAGGTTGAAGAGTGGGAGCAGGCCGCTGAGGCGATGTACATCCCGTTCGATGAGAAGCTCGGCATTCACCCTCAGGATGACCAGTTCCTGCTGCGTAAGCGCTGGAATCTCGACGATCCCGAAGTTGGCCCGCTGCGCCCGCTGCTGCTGCATTACCACCCGCTGACGATTTACCGTCACCAGGTCATTAAGCAGGCGGACGTCGTCCTCGCACTGTTCCTCATGGGCAATCGCTTTACGACGGAACAAAAGCGCGCAGACTACATGTATTACGATCCGCTCACCACCGGTGATTCCTCGCTGTCCGCCGTTGTGCAGTCCATTGTTGCGGCCGAGTTGGGCTTGCAGGAGCAGGCAATGGACTTCTTCCTACGCGGACTCTATGTGGACCTGGCGAACTTGCATGGCAACGCTGCCGATGGTGTCCACGTCGCATCTGCCGGTGGTGTGTGGCAGTCCCTGGTCTATGGTTTCGGTGGTTTCCGCGATCATGACGGCCGCTACAGTATTGACCCGCGTCTGCCGGAGGACTGGAGTGGTCTGACGTACCGAGTCACTATTCGTGGTTGTCGTATCCGAGTGACGGTGCGCGGCCGCACGGTGGAAGTCGTCCTGGAGGAGGGAGACCACCAGGTTGGGCCGATTATGGTCGCAGGACATGAGGTGATCATTGGTCCGGAGCCGTTGACCGTGGTGATGGCGAACTCGGATCAGAGCGAGGATTAGTCGGACGGCTTCGGCCGTACACGGTGCCAATAGGGGGGGGGATTGCCTGTTGGGGGTGGCTGTTTGGGCCTTTGGGGAATTCGGCAGGGGTAAAAATAAAGAATTTCGCAACATAATTATTGAGTATTAAATCCGTCCACCTGAGAAAAGTGGGCGGTTTTTTATTTTCGTGCTATTTATGTTGCGTTATTAGCTAGTTTGGGCGGGGGAAAAATCGGCAAAAGTCGGGGTAGGGGCGTTTTTATGGTGGGGGAGAGGGTTTATGCAGCGACGACGTCAGAAGTGGCTAAAATGCGATAACCTGAGAAAAGGCGGAGAAAAGACCTAGGTAACCTGTGAAAATCCCCACCCAAAAGGGGGAAAAATGTTTACCAGGCGCTGTGTGACTTTAGAGTGAATATGACACTGGAGGTGCCATGACTGTTAAAAGTTCAAACCGTGACGCAATCGCGCACGGCAAAATTAATGTAGAACCGCTGCGCGAGCAGCCTAAATACCCTTCATGGGCTCTGAAGCTGACCATGGCCGTCACTGGCGTGCTGTTTGGCCTCTTCGTTATTGTCCACATGCTGGGTAACCTGAAGATTTTCGCTGGCGAGGAAGACTTCAACGCATACGCGACCTTCCTGCGCACTGTCGGTGCTCCGGCAGTTCCGAACGAGGGCATTCTGTGGATTTTCCGCATTGTCCTGCTGGTAGCTATTGTCCTGCACATTTTCGGTGGCCTCACCCTGGCTGCACGTGCTAAGCAGTCCCGCGGCAAGTTCCGCCGTCAGGGCATGGTGTCCAGCTGGAACACCTTTACTGCACGTTCGATGGTGATCACCGGCATCGTGCTGCTGGCCTTCATCATCTTCCACCTGCTGGACCTGACCATCGGTGCTGGCGTTGCTCCGTCTTCTTTCGAGCACGGTGAGGCGTACCAGAACGTGATTGCGTCCTTCTCGCGTCCGGGTGTTGTTGTTTGGTACATCATTGCGCAGCTCGCTCTGCTGCTGCACCTGTCCCACGGTCTGTGGACTGCTACTTCCGACCTCGGTATCACCGGTAAGCGCTGGCGCAAGGTTCTGCTGTTCCTGTCCGGCCTGCTGCCGCTGCTGGTTGTTGTCGGCAACATCTTCATCCCAGTCGCCGTCCTGACTGGTCTGGTCTCGTAGGTCGAGGAGGAAATTTACTATGACTAACACTGAAGCAACCGTCGCTGCGGACTTCCGCGCGCCGGAAAGCGTTGTCGACGGGGTCAAGATCGGCAAGGTTCTGTCCGATAACTCCCCGGGTGACAAGGTCTCCATGAAGGACCACTGGCAGTACCAGAAGGATCACGCCAACCTGGTTTCGCCGCTGAACCGTCGTAAGTTCCGCGTCATGGTCGTCGGTACCGGCCTGGCTGGTGGCGCTGCCGCTGCTGCCCTCGGCGAGCTCGGTTACGACGTGCAGGTTTTCACCTACCACGACGCTCCGCGCCGTGCGCACTCCATTGCTGCACAGGGTGGTGTCAACTCCGCTCGCGGTAAGAAGGTCGACAACGACGGCGCTTACCGCCACGTCAAGGACACCGTTAAGGGCGGCGACTACCGCTGCCGCGAGAACGACTGCTGGCGTCTGGCTGTAGAGTCCGTCCGCGTCATCGACCACCTGAATGCAATTGGTGCTCCGTTCGCTCGCGAGTACGGCGGTACCCTGGCAACCCGTTCCTTCGGTGGTGTGCAGGTCTCCCGTACGTACTACACCCGTGGTCAGACGGGTCAGCAGCTGCAGCTGTCGACTACCTCGGCTCTGCAGCGCCAGATTGGTCTCGGCAACGTCGAGATCTTCACCCACAACGAGCTGGTTGACATCATCGTCGCCGACGGCCGTTGCCAGGGTGCCATCATGCGTAACCTCATCAATGGTGAGCTGACCGTTCACACTGCTCACGCAGTTATTCTGGCTACCGGCGGTTACGGCAACGTCTACCACATGTCCACGCTGGCCAAGAACTCCAACGCTTCGGCCATCATGCGTGCATACGACCAGGGTGCTTACTTCGCATCCCCGTCCTTCATCCAGTTCCACCCGACCGGTCTTCCGGTCAACGCGCACTGGCAGTCGAAGACCATTCTGATGTCCGAGTCGCTGCGTAACGACGCACGTATTTGGACCCCGAAGAAGAAGGGCGACGAGCGCCCGGCCAACGACATCCCGGAGGACGAGCGCGACTACTTCCTGGAGCGTCGCTACCCGGCATTCGGTAACCTCGTCCCGCGTGACGTCGCTTCCCGTGCCAACTCTCAGCAGATTAACGCCGGCTACGGTGTTGGTCCGCTGAAGAACTCCGTCTACCTGGATCTGCGTGACGCAATTGAGCGCCTGGGCCAGCCGGTCATCAAGGAACGCTACTCGAACCTGATTCAGATGTACGAAGAGGCAATCGGTGAGGACCCGTACAAGGTTCCGATGCGCATTGCTCCGACCTGCCACTTCACCATGGGTGGTCTGTGGTCTGACTTCAACCAGATGACCTCCATCCCGGGTCTGTTCACCGGTGGCGAGGCATCCTGGACCTACCACGGTGCAAACCGCCTGGGTGCAAACTCCCTGCTGTCCGGTTCGGTCGACGGTTGGTTCACCCTGCCGTTCACCATTCCGAACTACCTCGGCCCGCTGCTCGGTACCGACCGCCTGGCTGAGGATGCCCCGGAGGCCAAGGAAGCACTGGACCGCGCTCAGGCTCGCCTGGACAAGCTGATGAGCATCCAGGGTAAGCACGGCGCTGAGTACTTCCACCGCCAGCTCGGTGAGATTCTCTACCGCGACTGTGGTGTGGCCCGTAACAAGGAAGACCTGGCTCGCGGTATCGAGGAGATCCGCGAACTGCGTAAGGCATTCTGGTCTGACCTGTTCATTCCGGGTGAGCCGAACGAGATGAACCAGCAGCTCGAGTACGCTAACCGCGTTGCTGACTACATCGACCTCGGTGAGCTCATGTGTGTCGACGCCCTCGACCGCGATGAGTCCTGCGGTGCTCACTACCGCGATGACCACATCTCCGAAGATGGCGAGGCAGAGCGCGATGACGCTAACTGGTGCTTCGTTTCCGCATGGGAGCGAGGCAACAATGGTCCTGCATGGGATCTGTCCGGTCACGAATTCATTCGCCACGCCGAGCCGCTCACCTTCGAAGCCGTCCCGCTCATGACAAGGAACTACAAGTAATGAAACTGCACCTTGAAATCTGGCGCCAAGCAGGTCCGAACGTCGAGGGACACTTTGAATCCGTTGACGTTGACGACGCCGTCGCAGAGATGTCGATCCTGGAGCTGCTTGACCACGTCAACTCCAAGTACGTCGAGTCCGGCAAGGAGCCGTTCGCGTTCGCATCTGACTGCCGTGAGGGTATCTGTGGTACCTGTGGTCTGAACGTCAACGGTCGTCCGCACGGCCCGGGCCAGAACACCCCGACCTGTCAGCAGCGTCTGCACCAGTTCAGCGATGGTGACACCCTGAAGATCGAGCCGATGCGCTCCGCCGCATACCCGGTCATCAAGGACATGGTCGTTGACCGCTCCGCTCTGGACCGTGTCCTCGAGCAGGGTGGCTACGTCTCCATCAACGCTGGTACCGCTCCGGATGCAGATACTCTGCACCTGAACCACGAGACCGCTGAGTTCGCACTTGACCACGCAGCCTGCATCGGCTGTGGTGCTTGTGTCGCAGCTTGCCCGAACGGTGCTGCACATCTGTTCACCGGCGCAAAGCTGGTTCACCTCTCCCTGGTCCCGCTGGGTAAGGAAGAGCGTGGCAAGCGTGCCCGCAAGATGGTTGACGAGGTCGAAGGCACCTTCGGTCCGTGCTCCCTCTATGGTGAATGTGCTGACGTCTGCCCGGCCGGTATCCCGCTGACTGCGGTTGCCGCCGTTACCAAGGAACGAGCTCGTTCGTTCTTCCGCGGTAAGGACGACTAAACTCTTTCTCGATTAGAGTTTTCCAGAAGGGACATAGATTATGGCGAATGCAGTCAAGCGTTACCAGGGCGAAGAGCACTTCGTCGACGGTTACGTGCCTCAGAGCATGAATGCCGAATACTCCTCGCTTCACAAGAGCATTACCTGGATTGGCATGGGACTCATGCTCGCCTCTCTGGCGGCTTGGGGCACCTTCATTTTCGGTCTCGCAACGACCGTTTTTGCCGACCAGACTGCTGCCTCTCACAGCAACGGTTTCCTGGCTAAGGATGCCGCCAACTACACCGACTACACCGGTGGTTGGAACTTCGACGGCAGCGTGTTCATGTGGGCTGGCCTGGTAGTCGGACTGGTTATGGTTATTGCGGGTCTGGCCTGCATCTCCATCGGTCGTCGTGACTACAAGGCTTACCGAAAGGAATTCGGCACTCACCACTAAAGGCTTGCCCCAGTTTAAAGGGGCTCGCCTCTAGGCGGATGCAACGCTAGCCTTTTGAACTAGCACCTCCACAGTTGATGCCACTGTGCACAGTGCGCTGGGGTAGGGAAGTATTGAGAAGTACCTCTCTCACCAACAGCGGACTGCGGCGCGGTGGCATTTTCGCGTTTTCGGCGCCTAATCTATACACATGGATAACAACCCCGCTAAGCTCCCGGCAGCTGTAGATACGGTCTCGGACCGTCTCGAAGTTCCCGGGCCATCACCAGAGGTTGAGGCGGAAAAACGTGCGCAACTGCGTAAGGCCAAGGCCTTCGCTACGATGCTGCTGGTCATCGCAACCGCTGTGTATTTCACATGCCGCGGTATTGAGTCTTCACACTTATCCGCAGGCGAAGTTGTGCCCGCGTGGGTGGGCTACGTTCGCGCTGCCTCTGAGGCTGGCATGGTCGGTGCCCTCGCCGACTGGTTCGCAGTCGTAGCTCTGTTCCGCCACCCGCTCGGCATTCCTATCCCACACACCGCTATCGTCCGCCGCAAGAAGGACCAGGTCGGTGAGTCCCTGGCGCAGTTCGTCGGTGATAACTTCCTGAACCCCGCTTTGATTGTGGACAAGGTGCGTAAGGCCGAGATTCCTGAGCGTATCGGCGAATGGCTGGTAACGCCGGGAAACGCCGACAAAGTGTCCGCAGAGGTCGGTAAGTTCACCGGAAATGTGCTGGAGGCGATTAATCCTGACGATGCCGCCGCAGTGCTGAAGTCAGCAGTCATCGACGAAGTTGCAGCCCCGGAGTGGGGGCCACCAGCGGGTAAGGTTCTCGAGCAGCTGATCGAAGAAGGGCGCACCGAGCCTATTGTCCAGCAGATGGCTGAGTGGCTGCACCGGAAGTCGCTGGGCTCGCAGAATCTTATCGACCGTCTCGTCGGAGAGCGCGCCCCCTCCTGGGCACCGAGCTTTGTCAACGATCTCATCGGCGACAAGGTCTATCGCGAGCTGGTTGATTGGACCTGGCAGGTGCAGCATGACCCTAAGCACGACGCGCGCCTGGCGCTCCACCGCTTCCTCACGCAGCTCGCCGTTGATTTGCAGAACGACGAGAAGACCATCGCCAAGGTCGAAGAAATTAAGACTGACATTCTTTCGTCCGCCGCCGTCACACAGGCACCGGCGAAGATTTGGGCATCGACATCCGCAAAGCTTGTCGACGCTGCCCGCGACCCGGACTCCCTGCTCCGTCGGAAGGTCTCGGAAACGGCCGCCCGCTACGGCGAGCGGATCCAGTCCGATCCTGAGTTGCGCAAACGAATGGACCGCCGTCTGGAAGCGGCTGTCGTCTTCATCGCTGAGAACTACGCGGGCGAGATTACCTCGATCATTTCCGAGACCGTCGAGCGTTGGGACGCCGATGAGGCTTCCGACAAGATTGAACTGATGGTCGGTCGCGATCTGCAGTTCATTCGCGTTAACGGCACTGTTGTCGGATCACTGGCCGGTTTGGCTATTTACACCCTGTCGACCTTGGTGTTTGGGGCTATTTAGCAGCACAACCCAGCACATCAGACCGTGTGCGTTAGCATGTAAAAAGCAATGCATCCCTGTTAAAGGAGTTGTTCCCCCGGTGCGCCTGTTACCATCTTTGCCCAGTCTTGCGGATTCGCCGCTGATGGCAATTTCCGTCTATGTGGACGTCCTGTTTCAGTTCGCCATTCCGTTTGTCATCGGCATCTTGGCGCTAATCGGTGCGGTGCTTGTCATCACCACCCGCGCGGATGCCTTTGACGCTGCAGACCGCAAGAGCCGCAACGTCTGGGCCGGCATGCTGGTCGGTTCGGCTATCTTCCTACTCCTGCCGTGGCTGGGCTGGGCAATGCTGGGCATCCCGCTGATTGCCGGACTAGTCATCACGGGGATTTACTGGTTGGATGTTCGCCCACAGATCAAGGACATTTTGTCGAACGCACAGGGCGGGTATTAGTCCCGGGCGGGTGCTAGCCCAGGGCGGGTGTTAGCCCGCACAACTGAGAAAGTGTCTGGGTTTATGACAGTTTCTGGGTGAAAAACCCGGTGATTTTGTCATAAACCCAGACACTTTCTTTCTGGGGGAGGGGATAGGGATAGGTCTGGTTCCCCGAAAACCTACTGGAACACCACGGTAACCTACTGGAACACCACGGTGCGGTTGCCGTAGACCTGCACACGATCCTCCAGGTGCCAGCGCAAACCGCGGGCGAGGACCTGCTTCTCCGCATCGCGCCCCTCACGCTGCATGTCCGCAGCGGTGTACTTGTGGGAGACACGCATGACGTCCTGCTCAATAATCGGGCCGTCGTCGAGGTCCTCAGTGGCGTAGTGGCAGGTGGCACCGATGAGCTTCACACCACGTCGATAAGCCTGCAGGTACGGGCGCGCGCCCATGAACGACGGCAGGAAGCTGTGGTGGATATTGATTGCGCGGCCTTCCCACTTCTCGCACAGATCCGGCGGCAGAATCTGCATGAAACGTGCGAGCACGATGGCATCCGGGTTTTCGGCGTCGACAATCTCGGCGACCTCATCGAATGCCTTACGCTTGCCGACGGCATCCTTGGGGAAGGGCACGTGGTGGAAGGGAATGTCATACGCTGCGACCAGTGGCTCCAGATCGCGGTGGTTACCAATTACTGCAGCGATTTCCATCGGATAGTCGGACTGTGCGACGCGGCCGAGCAGATCCTGCAGGCAGTGGCCTTCCTTGGTCACCAGGATGACAGCGCGCTTCGGGACAGCGTTGTCGGTGACCTTCCAGCGGACCTCAGGGCCCCAATCACCGACGAGCTCAGCGAACTTCTCGCGCAGCTCTTCTACCGTCAGGTCGAGAGCGTCGGCGCGGACCGCCTGGCGAGTGAAAAACCATCCGGTCTCCGGGTCGGAGAAGAAGTCCGCCTCGGTAATCCACGCACCTATGTCGGACAGGAAGGTCGACAGGGTGGAAACGATACCGGTACGGTCTGGACAGCCGAGCGAGAAGATGTACTGGCGCTCGGTGGGAGTACCGCTATTTGCGGTGATGAGAGAGCGAGTCATTCTCGGTATCTTACCTGCTAGCTAAAGGTAAGTTCGCTCACGGTCGACAAAGGCAGATTTGCGCCCGTCAGCGTCAACGCCAGGCCCTCCCCGGTGACGTGCGCTTCCTCCACCTGCATACCGTGGCCGATGTCGTAGCTCAACAGCGTACCGCTCGCTTCTCCCAGCCAGCCGGCCAGGCCATCGAGGTTTAAGCCGAGGATTGAGCCGCCCTCCAAGTTGATTTCGATATGACCGCCGTTGGCAATCGGGCGGAATTTGGAGGTCGCAAATCCGGAGGCGAATTCAATGTTGAACAGGCCTTCGTCCGGCAACGGCGTGATTGTGGAAGCGCGTACACCGCTTTCCCGGTTAATTAGCGCCTGCAGCAGTTGAGGTGGGATTGTGACGTCTACTCGCAGCGACTCTGCCGTCGGATCCGCACGATTGCTCAGATCCACGTTTTCCAGGTGCACTTCCGCTGCCGGGTCACCGTTGATCTCCGGTGCGCCACCCAGCGCTTCCGGGTTCTTGACCTCCAGTGTGTTCGGAGTGGACAGATCCATCGAGGGCACTGACTTGGTGGCCAAGGCGAGCAGTATCGGGCGGGTGCCGAAAGAAACCTTGGGGTCTTCAGTGACCGTCGCACCACGCTCTTCGGCGGAGGTGCGGTAGCCGTCGGAAATCTCCTTGCTCACGAACATCCGGACGCCGATTTCGCCGGCGATCGCAATGAGCGCCACCACGATGATGACACCGAGGACGGTGGGCAGGACTTTGACGCTCGACGAGCGTTTAGCAGAACTCATGGTTCCCAGTCTTGCTTAACGACGGCTCCGCCGCTACCACCTTTCTTCGCCCTGGTGTCCGCCCCGGTGTGCCCCGCTGCGCAACCTACTTAGTGACGTAGTCCGCCAGCACAGCGGTCTCAGCGTTGAGGACGCGCTCCAGGTACGGAGCTGCCTTCTCCTCGAGCTTGCCACCGAGCAGCGGCACGTTGATGGCGAACTCGGAGTTGGTGGTCAGCACTGAACCTTCACCCTGGGCTGTGAGCTTCTGGGACGCACTGAAAGACGCCGGTACGCCCGAAGCTTCTGTGGTCACGGTGGAGGTCGCGCCGTCGTCGTTAAGCGGGCTGATGACGAACGTGCGCGTCATGCCGACCCCGGACTTAACGAACTTCTGCGCCTGCGCCGGAATCTTGTCAGCAGAGACGGTCTGGCGAATCACGACGGTCGTGCCAGCATCGGTGGTCTCGAACTTTTCCACCTTGCCGTCAGCTGCCGAGAAACGGTTTGCGACCTTCTCCCAGAAACCGGTGTCGGTGAGGGCCTCGTAAACCTTCTCAATCGGCTGGTCGAAGTTGACGGTGTGCGTGTTAGTCGTAGTCATGCGCTTGATGATACGTAATTTGCACTACGCTAGGGGCGTGGAAAATCTCGACCAATCGCCGAACCCAATTCACCTGACCTCCGACATGGAAGAAGCCATCGATGGGCTTGCGGGGCTAGAGGGGGTGGAGCTCAGCACGCATACCGCTTTCTCGGATTTGACGACGCTCCGCCTCGGCGGGGTGCCGCGTGCCGTCGTCCGGTGTAGCACGACGGACGCTGTGGTCGATGTCGTACGCACGCTTGACGACGCTAACGTACCCCTCCTCATCGTGGGAGGCGGATCCAACCTGGTGGTAGCCGATGAACTCGAGCCGCTGGTGGCTGTGGTGATCGAGGCCGACAACGTGACCATGAGCACTCGCGGACACGGGTTGGAGTCCGTGTCGGCAATCG
This sequence comes from Corynebacterium sp. MSK019, assembly GCF_030232425.1. Lineage (NCBI taxonomy): Bacteria > Bacillati > Actinomycetota > Actinomycetes > Mycobacteriales > Corynebacteriaceae > Corynebacterium > Corynebacterium sp. MSK019. The sequence goes on from NZ_JASPJT010000010.1 coordinate 55,378, forward strand.
TGGAGGCCGAGGCCGGTGCAGTCTGGGACGAAGTCGTGGAGATGAGTGTCGACGCCGGTTTTGGCGGCCTGGAATGCCTGTCGGGTATTCCGGGATCGGCCGGAGCCACGCCGGTGCAAAACGTTGGTGCCTACGGTGCTGAGGTATCGCAGGTTCTGGACGCGGTGCAGCTTTACGATCGCGCAACCGGCTCGGTCGAGTGGGTGGAACCGGAGTCCCTCGACCTTTCCTACCGCTACTCGAACCTGAAGTTCACCGCACGGGCAGTGGTGCTGGCCGTGCGGTTCGAGCTCAGCGTGGATGGGATGTCCGTGCCACTTCGCTATGGCGAACTGGCGCGGCGCCTGGGCGTCGATGAGGCAGAGGCTGCGGCTGGCGAGATTCGCAGGCCGGCTGAGCTGGTCCGCGAAAAGGTACTTGAGCTGCGCCGGGGCAAGGGTATGGTACTCGAAGATGCTGACCGCGATACCTGGTCGGCGGGTTCTTTCTTTACCAACCCGATCATTCCGGAGAACTCGGTGGAGACCGTGCGTGCAAAGGTTGCCTCGCTGCGTGGGGCTGATGAGGCCGCGAATATGCCCGCATTCCCCGCTGGCCCCGGCCACGAGGGGTGCGTGAAGCTCTCGGCGGCGTGGCTTATCGAGCGCGCCGGGTTCCCCAAGGGCTACCCCGGTGACGGTGCGCCCGCACGACTGTCGACTAAGCACACCCTGGCACTGACCAACCGCGGGATGTCCGGCGATGGTGCGCCGACGACCGCTGCCGACTTGGTGGCTTTGGCACGCGATGTGCGCGCTGGTGTGGAAAAGGCCTTCGGTGTGAATCTGGTGCCCGAGCCGGTGTGGGTCGGCGTGAGCATTGATTAGGCCCGCGGCGGGTGGCTGATGGCCAGTGGGGGCGGACTGGAGAGGCTGGCGTGCCTGATGGGGCTGGCGGGCTTGATGGGGGGCGCTGGAGTCGCTGGAGCCGCTGAGTAGTCCTCAGCTTGCGCTCCCGGGCCTTCTCTCAGGGTCGGGGATAGAGAAAGTGACTAGGTTTATGACATGTGAATATTATTCACCCTCAGTTTTTTGTCATAAACCTAGTCACTAAGTCTGGGGGGGGGAGCCGGGGTCCGCCTTAAAGGGATAGGAGCCCGCTCTACTCAGGCCCCTATCCCAACTACAAAACCACCGTGAACTAATGGTGCTTGCGGTGGGAAAGCGAATCGACGCTCTGGCCCTTCTGCTCCAGCTGCGTGAGCAGCACGTCGCGGACATCGCGGCGGCGGACCTTGCCCATCTGGTCGCGAGGAAGTTCCTCCAGGTGGAAGAATGCGCGCGGCACCTTGTACCGGGTCAGGTTGTCGTAGCAGTGGTCGCGGTAGGCGTCGGAATCCAGTCGGGCGTAGTCAGCAAGGGTGATGGCGGCCACGACCATCTCGGAGCCGTCACTCTTCGGGAGGCCGACGACCGTGGCATCGGTGATGTCTGGGTGGGAGAGCAGTACTTCCTCGACCTCGGCCGGGTAGACATTGAAGCCACCGGTGATGATGACCTCCTTGATGCGGGCAACCAGCTTGATGAAGCCGTCCGACTCCATGACTCCGACATCGCCGGTGCGGTACCAACGATCGCCAGCGGGAAGCTCAGCAGGCCCATCGGTGAAGGACTTCTCCGTTGCCTCCGGGAGGTTGAGATAACCGGCGAAAACCTGTGGGCCTCGGACGATGACCTCGCCCTCCTCGCCGTCAGCGCGGAGCTTGGTGGGATCTTCGGGGTCAACGATGGCGACCTCGGTGTCAGGGAATGGCAGGCCAACGTAGCCCGGGCGGCGGTTGCCGTCCATCGGGTTGCCGACGATAATCGGTGACGTTTCGGTGAGGCCGTAGCCTTCGACAAGGCGACCACCAGTGAGCTTCTCCCACTTCTGCACGAGGGAAACCGGCAGGGTAGCAGCACCGCAGAAGGCGAACTTCACGCCGGAGAGGTCGACATTATCGCGCTCGGCGGCTTCGACAATCTTCTCGTAGAGAGTCGGCACACCAGGCACCCATGTCGGGCGATTGTTCTTCATCACCTTCATAATCAGCGGAATCTCCGGTGCCGGCACCAGCACCAGTTCAGCGCCAATCAGCATGGACAAGTTGGTGACAATGGTCAGGCCGTAGGCATGGAACATTGGCAGGATGCCGAGGGAGATTTCCCGCTCCTTGCCAAGGCCCGGCACCCAGGCCTTGCCCTGCAGAATGTTGGCTACCAACCCCTGGTGACTCAACTGTGCGCCCTTTGGCGATCCCGTGGTGCCAGAGGTGTACATCATCACTGCAGTGTCATCGGCAGTGATGGATTCATCGGCCTGGAGGTCGTGGCCGTCTCCGCCGACGGCGTCGTGAAGCAAAGCGTCAAAACCCATGACCTGCGGTGCGGAGGAGTGCAGCTTAGCGCGGGCGGCGCGGAGCTTCGGCAGCGGGATTGACAGGGCGGTGCGCATGACAAACGGCAGGTCCTGCAGCATATTGACCGCGATGATGGTCTCGAGCGGGGTGTTGTTGCGAAGGTCTTCAAGTACGGGGACGATCTTGTCCCAGCAGATGGCAAAGCGGGCGCCGTGGTCGTTGAACGGATGGCGCAGCTCGTGGGCGGTGTAGAGGGGGTTGTGCTCTACGGCAACAGCGCCGAGATGCAGAACTGCCCAGTAGGCGATGACGTGCTGCGGGCAGTTCGGCATGAGCAGTGCCACGCGATCGCCTTTGCGTACACCGAGTGCGCGCAGGCCGGCGGCAACGCTGCGAACCTTGGCATCCAGTTCGGCATAGGAGGTAGAGCGACCGAAGAAGGTCAGTGCCTTGCGGCGCGGGTGGTTGCTCAGAGTGTGGCGGTAGACATCTAGGAGGGTGTCGAAGTTGTAGTCAATGTGAGGCGGGGTCCACTCCGGATACAGGTTCAGCCAGGCCTTGGAAATAGCAGCGTTGGGTGTCGAACCGTTAGCTGGGGCAGAGTTTTTTTCAGCGCGCGAGCTGGATGTATCGGCCATGGGGTCCTCCTAGTTTTTGTGTGTGACCTGACCACGTCGTGAGGTGATAATAACTTACGACGTAGTAGGTATCGACCCCTATTGTGCCGTACGTCGCACTGCAATGTCGGGATTTCTATACACGTATTTGAGGTACTCATTTGCGGGGTTGCCCTTGGAATAGGCACTCTGGGCAGTATGACCGAAACATTTCCGTCGGCAACGGCGGGCGCAGACGCCGCCACCCCAAACACCACCTCTAATACCCCGGCGTGGCCGAACCGCATCGCGATGATCTCCATGCATACCTCTCCGCTGGAGCAACCGGGCATCGGTGACGCTGGCGGCATGAATGTCTACGTGCTGCGCACCTGCGAGGAGTTGGCGCGACGCGGTGTGAAGGTGGATGTTTTCACTCGCGCCACGCGTTCCAGCGATGGACCGGTGATTCAGGTCAGTGAGAATTTCCGTGTCATCAACATAGTGGCTGGCCCATATGAGGGGCTGGAGAAGTCAGACCTGGCTACGCAGATGCCGGCTTTTGCTGGCGGGGTTATTGAGTTCGCCCGCAAACAGGGGATTGAATACGACCTGATTCATTCGCACTACTGGCTCTCTGGCCAGGTGGGGTGGTTGCTGTCGGATTTGCTTGACATTCCGTTTGTGCACACGGCGCACACGCTGGCGGCAGTGAAGAATCTCCATCTGGCGGAGGGAGATACGCCGGAGCCGGAGTCTCGGCGTATCTGTGAGCAGCAGATTGTGGACAATGCGTGCCGGCTCATCGTCAACACAGATGCCGAGGCTAAGCAGCTCGCGGATCTCCACGATGCCGACCCGTGGCGCATCAATGTCGTGCCGCCCGGGGTGGACGTGGAGCTCTTTTCGCCGGGCAGTGATCGTGCCACCGAGCGGTCCCGTCGTGAGCTGGGCATCCCGTTGCACACTAAGGTCATTTTGTTCGTCGGTAGGCTGCAGCGGCTGAAAGGCCCGCAGGTATTGCTGCGGGGTGTCGGTGAGCTCATGCGTCGCCATCCCGCCACTAATGTCCGAGTGATTATCTGCGGTGGACTTTCCGGTTCTGGGCTGCATGCGCCCGACGAATTCACCAATCTCGCCGCGGAAGAGGGGATCGACCACCTGGTCCGGTTCATGCCCCCGCGCCCGCCGCAGGACCTGGCGAAGCTCTACCAGGCCGCAGATATTGTCGCCGTGCCCAGTTACAACGAAACTTTCGGGTTGGTGGCGATGGAGGCTCAGGCCACCGGTACTCCCGTTGTCGCGGCGAATGTCGGCGGACTCTCCATCGCTGTCGACGATGGGGTCAGCGGTTTGCTTGTCGACGGTCACGAGCCCGCAGCCTGGGCCGATGCCCTCGGTCGCCTGGTGGAGGACGACGAGCTACGCATTAAATTGGCCACCCAGGCACGCGAGCACTCCCTGGAGTTTTCCTGGCAAAAGACCGTGGATCGGTTGGCCGATGTCTATCATCGAACCGAACTCCAAAAGGAAAATTGTCCCGGCTCTATCCGGGATGCGGGCGGCTCCCGGTAGGTTTCGTTAGCTTCAGTACCGCCAGAGCCGTAGCCACAAAAGCAGGGAGATGATTCACGATGAGCACGGACATCCAAGTACAGCTGAAATCCCTCGGTGAGCAGCTGGAACGCCTCGGTGTCGAGCATGGTCTTGCAGACAATGCCGCCGTGGTGGTCCTGCCTGGTAAGAAGAAGCTCAAGACTGTCGTCGGCCTCATCCCGGCGCCGGACTCCCTGCGTGTTGAAGCCTTCGTCTGTCGCGCGGTCGAAGAAAACCACGAGGCCGTCTACAAGTGGTTGCTGCAGCGCAACCGTCGTCTGTTCGGCATCGGTTACACCATCGACGCCGCCGGCGACATCTACCTGGTCGGTCAACTGCCCGCTGAGCTTTCCGACGATGACCTCGACCGTCTCCTCGGTCAGCTGCTGGAGACGGCCGATGGGGACTTCAACCAGATCCTCGAACGCGGCTTTGCATCGGCAATTAAGCGCGAGTGGGAGTGGCGGGTTGACCGTGGGGAAAACCTGGCCAATCTGGAGCAGTTCCGCCACATGGTTGAGTAGCCGGGGGTAGCAACCCACATAGCGGGGCAACGAACGGCGGGCTTTCCCGTTTTGGGGCACAATTAGGGGTATGAGCAATGGAAAACTGATTCTTGTCCGTCATGGCCAGAGTGAGTGGAACGCATCCAACCAGTTCACGGGCTGGGTCGACGTTGCACTGACCGACAAGGGCCGCGCTGAGGCAGTACGTGCCGGTGAGATGCTCGTAGAGGCAGGCCTGAAGCCGCAGGTTCTCTACACGTCGCTGCTGCGTCGCGCAATTAACACCGCACACATTGCCCTGGATACCGCTGACCTGTTGTGGATTCCGGTTATCCGTGACTGGCGTCTGAACGAGCGCCACTACGGTGCTCTGCAGGGTCTGAACAAGGCAGAGACCAAGGAGAAGTACGGCGAGGACCAGTTCATGTCCTGGCGTCGCTCCTACGACACTCCGCCGCCGGAGCTGTCGGATGACAGCGAGTTCTCGCAGGCTAATGACCCGCGTTACGCCAACCTGGATGAGGTTCCGCGCACGGAGTGCCTCCTGGACGTCGTGAAGCGTTTCATTCCTTACTTTGAAGAGGAAATCCTGCCGCGTCTGAAGTCCGGTGAGACTGTCATGGTGGCAGCTCACGGTAACTCCCTGCGTGCACTGGTCAAGCACCTGGACAACATCTCGGACGAGGACATTGCCGCTCTGAACATCCCGACCGGTATCCCGCTGGTTTACGACTTTGATGCTGAGGGCAAGGTTTTGAACCCGGGTGGCACCTACCTGGATCCGGAAGCTGCAGCTGCAGGTGCTGCTGCTGTTGCTGCTCAGGGCAACAAGTAAAAATGTAGGTGTTTGATAGGCCGATAAGGGGCGCAGCCAAGTGGGGCTGTGCTCCTTGGTCTATTTAGAGCTAGCTAGCGCACTGATTTTCAGCGCGCGCGGATTGTGAAAAGAGCTTAGGGTAAGACCCGTGTCAAAAATCATTATCGCCGCTCTATTAGGTGCTGCGGTTATGGCAGCTGTGCTGATTCTTGGTGGAGTTGTCTCGGGTGCCTATAACGCCGCTCGGCGTCAGAAGAGCGACGAGGAAAGTTCAATAACCACCATGGCGCAGGTCATGCACCTGGCCATTCAGAAGTCTCCGACGGGTGTGGTGGTCGTTGACATCTCACGTGATTTGATTTTGTCGAACTCCATGGCGCACAAGTTAGGGCTGGTCTATGAGCGCCGCCTCAATGACGTGGGCTGGGAAGCTGCGCTCAAGGTCTTTGACTCGCAGGAGGACCAGGAGCTAACGCTGGTGCTGCCGTCGCGCCGGGCGGGGGCGCCGGACACAATTGTCCGCTGTCAGCTAACTCCGTTGTCACTGGTGGACGACCGTTTTGTGGTGATTTATGCGGCGGATGTCTCCGAACAGGCCCGTATGGAGGCCGCGCGACGTGACTTTGTGGCTAACGTTTCCCACGAGCTCAAGACTCCGGTGGGGGCCATCAGCCTCTTGGTCGAGGCGCTGAATGAAGCTACCGACGACCCGGTTGCCGTGCGTCACTTCAGTGAGAGCCTGACGCAGGAGTCCAAGCGGATGTCGACCATGATTACGGAACTCATCTCGCTGTCGAAGCTGCAGGGGGCAGAGCCGCTGCCGGACATGTCTCCCGTGAGGGTTGAAGAGATTGTCCAGGGAGCTGTGCGTCGTAACCAGATGCTCTCGGAGCAGGCGGGTATTGAAATCACCGTTGACTGTGAGCCGGATTTGGTGGTTGAAGGTGAACGCAGCCTGCTGATTACCGCGGTGTCCAACCTGATTTCAAATGCGATCAACTACTCGCCAGAGGCCACGCCTGTATCTGTGACTGCGGTCAAGGAGGATAACGACACCGTCGCTATCCGCGTCACTGACCGCGGTATCGGCATTTCCCAGGCGAACCAGAAGCGCATCTTCGAGCGCTTCTTCCGTGCGGATAAGGCACGCTCGCGGGCGACAGGCGGTACCGGTCTGGGCTTGGCAATTGTTAAGCACGTCGCAGCGAATCACAAGGGAACCGTCAAGCTGTGGAGTCGGCTGGGCACAGGATCGACCTTCACCATTGAGCTCCCGCTGATGGAAAAGAACGGTTCCGCGTCGAATGATGGCGATGTATCTGCACGTTTGCCAATCGGCCACACCCAGCCTGCGGGTAAAATTGCGGCTAAGAAAAACGCGCAGCGAGGTACGGGCAAAACCCGTGGCAAGGATAAGGATTCCCAGAACAAGGATTCCAAGGAAGGAATGAAGTAATCCGTGACTGAGGTACTTATTGTCGAAGACGAGACGGCTTTGGCGGAGCCGCTTGCGTTTCTGCTGCAGCGCGAAGGATTCGAGGTGCGGATGGCCGCTGACGGCCAGGAAGCACTTGCAGAATTCTCCAAGGCAGAACCGGACATTGTGCTGCTGGACCTCATGCTGCCAGGTATGAGCGGCACCGAGGTCTGCAAAAACATCCGCTTAAAGTCCTCTGTCCCAGTGATTATGGTGACCGCCCGTGACACTGAGATTGACAAGGTCGTCGGCCTCGAAATTGGTGCGGATGACTATGTGACCAAGCCGTATTCCTCTCGGGAACTTATTGCCCGTATCCGGGCTGTGCTGCGCCGCGGTCGCCACGACGACTCCGACGATGTCGAGGATATCTACGAGGAGGTCTTGCGCGGCGGCCCGGTCGTGCTGGACGTCGAGCGCCATGTAGTCACCGTTGACGGCGATGATGTCGCAATGCCGCTCAAGGAATTCGACCTGCTGGAGTACTTGCTGCGCAACCGTGGTCGTGTGCTAACCCGTGGCCAGCTCATCGACCGCGTCTGGGGCTCCGACTACGTCGGCGACACCAAGACGCTGGACGTACACATCAAGCGCCTGCGCTCCAAGATCGAGCGCAATCCTTCCTCGCCGGAGTTCCTGGTCACCGTTCGCGGCTTGGGTTACAAGTTCGAGGACTAGCTCAGCAGACTGCTGCCGACAATCTCCGCCGTCGGTCTGAGAAACCCCGACTTAAACCTCGTCCGGCGCCAGCCCCTCGGCCGCTGCGCGTGTGGCCGGGTGAATCGCCAGCAGTGGGTAGCCACTCGGCCCGAAAGCCTTGGCCGCGCCCGCTATTTCTCGGGCACGGCAGTGCTCCGCCAGAATTTCGTAGCACTCTTCGCCGATGAGCTCTATTAGCTCGGACTTGTGCGTGCGCCACACCGGCTCGCCACCGGTATGTGTGGCCGGCGCGCCCGTGCAGAACCATTCAAAGTCCTCGCCGCCATCGCCCCAGGCACGACGATCGTATTCGGTAATGGTCGTGCGCAGAATCTCCTGGCCGTCCGGGCGTTCCTCCCAGTCCTCCAGTCGGCGCAGCGGCACCTGCCAACACACATCCGGCTTGACCTTTACGGGGTCAATGTCGTTGGCCATCGCCCATTGGTGGATGGCACAGCCCGCACCATTGCGCCATCCGTCACGGTTGGCAAAAATGCAGGCATTCTTCACGACCTTCGTTTTCAGAGCAGGCTCAGGCTCTCCGTTTTCGTCGTCAAGCTCGTCCCACACTAACCACGGTTCCAACGGTTCGGAGGGGTCGGTTTCGTAGGTTTCAAGCCACTTCAGAGTTTGTTCGGGGCGGTTCTGCCACCACTGGGGCTCTGCGGAGTCGCCTTCCATTCGCTTTACGACGTCAATAACCCTCTCGCGGTCTTCTTCGTCGGTGATAAAGGCGCCATGGCCACAGCATCCGACATCCGCGTTCGCGGAGTCGATGCCCTGGCAAGCGGAGGTGCCGAAAGCGCATTGATAGGAGCTCATCAACCAGGTTAGGTCGCAGGTGATGATATGTTCTGGGTCCTCCGGGTGGGCGAACTCGAACCACTCGCGGGGAAAGTCATAGGCGACTTCAGCGGGAGACGGTTGCGGTCCACGACCGGGGCGGGGGTGGGGTTGATTCACACCAATACACCGTAGACCGTCTAACCTACTAAGAGTGAGATTAGGTGTATTAGATGTAGGTAGTAATACCGTCCACTTGGTGATGGTGGACGCCCGCCGGGGCGGACATCCGACTCCGATGAGCGATTCCAAGTCGACGATGAAGCTGGTCGAGTACCTGGATAAGGACAACAACCTGTCCAAGAAGGGCATTGACAAGCTGACGGGCTACGTCGCTGAATCCAAGGAATTGGTTGAGCAGATGAAGTGCGAAGAGATGATTAGTTTCGCCACTTCGGCTGTTCGCGATGCCGCCAACGCGGACGAAGTACTCGCCCACGTCGAGAAGGAAACTGGCATTAAGCTGCAGATTCTCTCCGGTGAGGAGGAGGCTCGTCTGACCTTTTTGGCAGTACGGCGCTGGTACGGCTGGTCTGCTGGTCGTCTAATCAACCTGGATATCGGTGGCGGCTCTCTCGAGTTGACGTCGGGTAACGATGAGGATCCGGAGGCCGCGTACTCACTGCTGCTCGGTGCGGGCCGTTTGACCCACGAGTGGTTCGAGACCGACCCGCCGGAGCGTAAGAAGATTGACCTGCTGCGCGACTACATTGATGCTGAGCTCGCTGAGCCAGCTCGTCATCTGCGTACGCTTGGTGAGCCGGACTTGGCTGTCGCCACCTCGAAGACTTTCCGCACTCTCGCCCGCCTGACTGGTGCGGCGCCTTCCGCCGCTGGTCCGAGGGTTAAGCGCACTCTGACTGCGGCTGGTTTGCGTCAGTTGATTGCGTTTATTTCACGCATGACGGCGGCTGACCGTGCTGAACTTGAGGGTGTTAGTGCAAATCGTTCTCACCAAATTGTCGCAGGTGCTCTCGTTGCAGAGGCTAGTATGCGAGCATTGGGATTAGAGAAGGTCGAGATTTGTCCTTGGGCTCTGCGCGAGGGCATTATCTTCCGACGACTGGACAGTGACCTATACGGAAAGGGTTGAGATGAGCGAGGAAAAGCTCACCGTTGCCGAACTGCTGGCGCGGCGGCAGAAGGAGGGAGCCCCCTCTGAACCACCGCGGCGCCGCCGTCGACGCAGCCTTGAAGAAGGCGGTGTGTCCGTTCAGGAACTCACTGGCTCAATCCCTCGCGTTAAGGCCGGCGAACCGCGGCGTGGTGCGCACGCTCTTTCCAACGCAGACGACGGTCAGACGACTACGAGCGATTTGCTTGCCGACGAAGCTGCGACCAACGGCACCGAAGAAGCACGGGCTTCCGAACCGGAGGCAGAAGCTCCGGAGCACTCGGAGGCCGTTGCTGAGTCAGTGATAGTTGCTGAAGAGGCGGATTCTTCGGAGCATGAGGTTCAAGCTGAGGCCGAGGCTGAAGTTGCTGCTCAGGAAGAGGAAGAGCTGGAATCAATTGAGGCTGACACCGAGGTCGCTGATGCCGAAGTAGCCGACGCCGAGGTCGCTGACGTCGAAGCTGACGAAGTTGCCGAAGAACCGGCTGTTCCGGTTGCTCCGGCAACTCCGCAGCAGGAGCAAGCTGCGCCGAGCATGCCAACTACGCAGCCAGCAGCCACTGCAGTGCCATTGGCAATTCCGATGGAACCCCGTCCGGTCATGGTCAACTCCGAGCGTTCGGAGATTACCTACACCTTTACCGAACTGCGTGACATGGCAGACGAGTCGCAGCAGATTGGGGAGCCGGGGCCAGTCGCTCGTGCAGTACTCACCGGTTCCAACGCTTACGACGACCGTCCGACTGCCTCCATTCCGGTTGTCCAGGACAGTGTCGACGAAGAGGCTGCGGCATCCGCGGAATCGGATGACGTCGACGGTGAACAGCTTGCTGAGTCTGAAACAACAGAAGCTCCGGAAGAGCAAACCCGTGTGCTGCCGCAGGTGGAAGAGGCAGACGCAGCCGGTGAGACCGAAGCTGCTCAGGAAACGGATACCTTCGAGGCTGCCGACGCTGATGCCGATACCGGTGCCGCTTCCGAGGCGGCAGTAGCAGCCGCTGTCGCTCCTGAAGTAGCACAGCCAGAAGACGTACAGGCCGAGACCACACCGACCCAGGTCGCAGCTGACGAGAAGCAGTCGGAGCCCCGGGACGTCGTTAAGCGTGATAAACCCAAGAGCTCCAAGGGCAAGGTCGCCGCGCGCGATGGCTACGCCGAGGACAATTCCCTCTCGGTGCCGTTGCTGCTGGTTCAGGTCTTCGTGGGTCTGATTGCTGGTGCATTGGTGTTCCTGGGCTTCACCATGGCCTGGTCGTCGCTGCCAAAGATCGTGGTTGTCATCATGGCTCTCGTGGTCGCTGGTGGCTTCGCGGGAATGGCTAACTACCTGCGCCGTGAGAAGGACAAACTGACACCGATTCTCGCGGGGCTTGTCGGTTTGGCACTGACATTTGGCCCCTGGATTCTCTTCCAGTTGTAGTGGGGCCAACAAAATAATCATCACCTGATGCAGGGGCCGGAAGCGAAGTTTTCCGGTCCCTGCATTCGCATGTGTGGGCCAGTTTTGGCACACTTAGCGTCCATGACAAGAATTGCTGTAATTGGTGGCGGAAAGATTGGTAGCGCACTCGTCGGTGGTCTCATCGACGGTGGTGTCTCGCCCTCCTCGATTTATGTGGTGGGGCGCACCAAGGAGAGCCTGGCCGGTCTGAAGGAGACCTACGGCATTGTCGATGCCGACGACCCAGTAGGGGCCGTCGACGGTGCCGACGTGGTGTTCTTGTGCGTAAAGCCGTACTTGATTATCGACATGCTCGAGCAGATTGCCGACGTGCTCGATGACTCTGAAGTTGACACCATCGTGGTGTCGATGGCGGCTGGCATCACGCTGGACAAGATGGAAGGTGTCTGTGCTGTCGGCACTCCGGTGATCCGCGTTATGCCGAATACCCCGATGCTGGTGGGTAAGGGCGTCTGTGCAGTCGCGCCGGGTCGCTTTGTCACGGAGAGCCAGACCGACGAGGTTGTCGAACTGCTGGAGAAGGTCGGCAGCGTTGAGGTTGTCGATGAGTCGCTGATGTCTGCAGTCACTGCCGTCTCGGGCTCTGGTCCGGCTTACTTCTTCCAGTTTGTCGAGGCGATGACAGATGCGGGTGTGAATCTGGGCCTCAAACGTGATCAGGCTAAGCGTCTGGCGTCGGCTACGGCTGCTGGTGCGGCCGAGATGATGATGCAGGAAGGTGCGGACCCGACTGCGCTGCGTGCTGATGTCACTTCGCCGGGCGGTACAACGGCAGCGGCCACCCGAGTTTTCGAGGAAGAGGGTATTCGCCGCGCGGTGCATCGCGCGCTGCAGGCTTGCTATGACAAGGCCAATGAGATGGGTAAATAAGTATTTCGCCGAGTGGTCGCGGGTGTACAAGTAACCCCAATATTTGGGGCATTAGAAATGGTTAGGGGCAGTAGCTAATCCGATACGCAGGGACGATGGGTTAGTCACAACTGTCACACCATTCGCCAATGCCCCTATTTTTTATCAAAAATCGCACCGGCACCTTGCCTACCGGTAGGATATGAAAAGCACGTGCGTGTCACGATTTTCTGCAGGAGGGGAAGCCTGCAGCGCGTCGCGTGCGCTGAAGGGAATATTTACTAATGCAGAATGCAGATAAAGGCACCTTTCTGACCGTTGCGGAAGTTGCTGACATCATGCGCGTATCCAAGATGACCGTCTACCGCCTGGTTCACGCTGGCGAGCTGCCGGCAGTGCGCGTTGGCCGTTCTTTCCGCGTCCATGAGTCCGCAGTCAAGGAATACCTGGACTCCTCTTTCTACAACGCGGGTTAATTTTTTCTGCCTTTTAAGCGGGGCTGTTTGACCTGAACGCATATGTCCCCGCTATGATTAATCCGATTAGTACATGGTGCTGTGCTGCGCCCCTGTTTCCTATCGTCTTCAAGTCATGAAGTATCTAGCTGTGAAGGCGGAAGGAAAAAGGGCGTGACATCTCGGCGGTTGTAAGGCCGCATTGAGTACGCCGCCATTGTGCAAGAAAAGAAATTTCCGTCAACGAATAGCGAGGTCGAGCCGATGGGTTCCGTCATTAAGAAGCGTCGCAAGCGCATGTCGAAGAAGAAGCACCGCAAGATGCTTCGCCGTACCCGCGTGCAGCGTCGTAAGCTCGGCAAGTAAGCCAGCATTCCTGCCGTTATCGCAGGAGCGCGCGTGCTGCGTCGCGTACACGTTTTAAAAGCAAAACCCGCCCGGTCTCGTTGAGATAGGGCGGGTTTTGTCGTTGGGGGCTAATCACGGGCTGCCGATTACGGGCTGCAAATGTGAAACTGTAGGAGTTTATGACACTTTCATGCCATTTTTCGAGCCATTTTTGTCATAAACGCAGTCACTAACTCTCGAGTGCGCCTAGCAGCGTTTAACTTTCCTTGTTCGCGTCCCACAGTCGCTTGCCGACGAGTCCCGCGCCCCCGACAGCTCCTGCCAGCAGTGCTCCGATCGAGAGCCACCGCATCGTGGCGAAGGTTGCGGAGCGAAAGTGGCGATAGTCGTAGATAGTCCACCCCATCTTCTGGGCGTAATTCCGCAACTTGCGGTCCGGGTTGATGGCCACGGCGGTGCCCACCATGGACAGCATGGGAATGTCGTTGGCGGAATCTGAGTATGCCGTGCAGCGAGACATATCCAACCCGGAAGAGGCCGCCAGAGCTGCCACCGCGTGCTTCTTACCCGGGCCGTGGAGAATATCGCCTACCAGGCGGCCAGTGAACTTGCCATCTTTGACCTCGGCGACCGTGCCAAGGGCGCCGGTCAGTCCGATGTGCTTAGCGATAACCTGGGCCAGCTGCACCGGGGTAGCGGTGACCAGCCAGACCTCTTGGCCAGCCTGGATATGTAATTCCGCAAGATCGCGGGTGCCCTGGTAAACGCGGTCGCTGATCTTTTCTTCAAAGATTTCTTCGCCGAGTTTGACCATTTCATCCACATCGTGGCCGGCGAAAAACTCCAATGCCTGTTCACGGGCCTTAGCTACGTCGGCAGCGTTTTCCGCGCCTGAGATTCGGAATTTCAGCTGCTTCCAAATCATGCCGGCCAAATCACGCTTCTTGATGAAGCCGCGCTCGACCAAACCCATGGCAAAGAGGAAGATTGATGCGCCTTGGACAAGCGTGTTGTCCACATCGAAGAAAGCGGCTGCGCCCTGATCGCGTTCGACACCTGGAATGGGCTGCGAGAGCACACGTGCACCGCCAGCGGCATCTTCGGCACCAGCTACACTGCGAAATCCCGTAGCCAGTTCTTCGCCGCCGACGTCGTAGACCTCGCCGAGAGCTTCCAGTGCATTGGCAGCCGCTGCAGCACCAGCTTCCTCCTGTGCTTCGTCATTGAGCGGAGCGAGAACTACCTGCTCGAGGAAGTTGCGGACGTTACCCTGCGAGGACGCAAGGTCACCCAGCATGTCGATGGGGAAGGGGGAGCGGTTGTCGGCACTGAACTCACTCACGGCACGAAAATCTCTTTCCACGGTGTATGCAACCGACATCCGTTATCGGAAGCTCTTGTTGAATAGTATCCGCTCTTTAGGCAAAGCTGCGCGCTGAGATTCAAGGAGCGGATGGGGCAAGGATAAGAAGAGTCACTTTTGCAGGGGAAGTGTGGGGAGGGGGACGTCGTAAAGCGAAACAGTCGACCTTTAGACTGGCCGTTATGGTGACTGTGACGGTGATGAGTAGGAAGACGTGCGGTTCGTGCGCCCGAGTGATTGCGCAGATTGAGCCGCTAGTTCGGGACCAAAATGCGCAGTTCCAGGTGGAAGACGTCGATACCGATCCGAACTTGGCCATGGAATTTGGCGATCGCGTGCCGGTGATTTTGGTCAATGATGAGGAAATCGCTTGCTGGGAAATCGATGATGATGAACTCCTGGAAGCGATAGCGGAGGCCGAATAAGTTCGGGAGACAACTCTGCCGAACTGCTAGGAGCTGCGGAGACATGGCAGAATGTGGAGTAGCGGCAAAGAAGTAGGGGAGTGCTGCGAACATCGAGGTAGAGACTAAGTAAAGTATGCCTTTGTTGTGACGAGATGGCAGAGTTGTCTAGCGTTAACAGTCATAGCTGTGTGAAAAAGCCCGTAGCGGGGCCTGTGAAGGAGCAATAGAGCGGTGATTGAGCGGTGAGTGTGCTTCTCGTCGGAATGTCGTACCGGTCTGCACCGGTGACCCTTCTTGAAAAGGTCTCCGTCGGTGAAACTGAGCGAGAGGCCATTTTGGCTCGGCTGGTCGCGGATGAAGCGATCAGCGAAGCGATGCTGTTGTCGACCTGTAACCGCGTTGAGTACTACGTGGTGGCCAACGGCTTCCACTCTGGCCTATCGGCCGTGGTCCGTGAAATTGTCGGTCGTACTGGGCTCGAACTCGATGAACTGACACCGCACCTCTATGTGCGGTACGCACAGGCCGCAGCGGAGCATGCCTTCTCGGTGTGTGCTGGTCTTGACTCGATGGTGCTGGGGGAACAGCAGATTATCGGTCAGCTTCGCAATGCTTACCAGGAAGCGGACGAAGCCGGCACCGTCGGTCGCATGCTGCATGACTTGGCGCAGAAGGCGCTGCACACAGGCAAGCGAGTCCACAGCGAAACACTGATTGATAATGCGGGCGCATCGATGGTCTCCGTGGCCATCGACGAGGCGATTGCTGCGCTGCATCCTGGGTTCAACTCTGGTGTTGACGTCGCTGAGGGTACCGATATTCTGGCCGGACGTTCGGCCCTTATCCTCGGCGCCGGTGCGATGAGTTCGCTGGCCGCCAGTTACCTGGGGCGCTGCGGCATTGATCGTCTGATTATTGCCAACCGCACCGTTGACCGGGCGCAGAACCTGGCTAACCACTCGATCGAAGCGGGCATCCCCGCTACTGCTATTGCGTTGCATGATTTCGCTGATGTCCTCGATGATGTGGACATTCTCGTCAGTGCCACCGGAGCCATGACTCCAGTGGTCTCAGCTGCAGATGTTGTCGACCACGGCCCGCTCGCCATCGTCGATTTGTCTATGCCTCGCGACGTCGCGGAGGATGTCTCCGGGCTTGAGGGGATCGCACTCTTCAACATCGAATTGCTGCAGATGACTCGCACGGAGGTTCCGGGTCGTGATGATGAGGCTGCAGCGCGCGACATTGTGGCCGAAGAGTTGGAGTCCTACCTCACGGCGCAGCGCGCAAGCGAGGTAGCACCGACTGTTCGCGCTCTGCGTGAGCGCGCGGCGGATGTGGCGGCGGCTGAGCTCGCTCGCCTGGAGGCGAAGACACCGGGTCTTACTCAAAAGGAACGTCGCGAGGTCGAGTCCACGGTTCGCCGCGTCGTCGATAAGCTCTTGCACGCGCCAACGGTTCAGGTCAAGAAGCTTTCTAGCCAGCAGGGTGGTGGCAACTACGCGCTTGCCCTGCAGAAGCTCTTCGACCTGCCCCTATCCACCCCCTCTGGCCTGTATGCTGACACCGATATCCCCGCAGATCTCATGGTAGAGGGCCGAATTGGGCGGATGCAGGGATTTGAGCAGTATGGTCTTGACAGTAGTGCCATCATTGAAGGCGTTGCTGAAACCACCAAAAATTAACACCCGGAGGGAAACATGCCTGACCCAGCGACTATTCGTATCGGTACCAGGGGCTCGGAACTGGCCACGACACAGGCCGGTCACGTCCGTGATGCACTGATTGAGCTGGGACAGCCTGCAGAGCTGGTGATTGTAAAGACCGCCGGTGACCATAACCGCCACGACCCGGTGGAAAAGATTGGCATCGGTGTCTTCACCCAGGCGCTGCGTCATGCACTCCGCGAGGGGGTGTGCGACATTATCGTGCACTCGTTTAAGGACCTGCCGACCCTGCCGGAAGACGACATGATGGTCGCAGCCGTGCCGGAGCGCGTCGATCCGCGAGAAGCGCTGATTTCCCGCGATGCCACGCCGCTGATGGACCTGCCTGAGGGGGCTCGTGTGGGTACCTCCGCGCCGCGTCGTGTCTCTCAGCTGCGTGCGCTGCGCTCCGATCTGGAACTTGTACCATTGCGTGGAAACATCGAAACCCGCATGGGGCGCGTCTCTGAGGACTTGGACGCTGTCATTCTGGCTCGCGCTGGGCTGGAGCGCACGGGTCGCCTCGGAGAGATTGCGGAATCCCTGGATGTGGATGTCCTCATGCCAGCCCCGGCTCAGGGCGCCCTGGCGCTGGAGTGCCGCACTGCTGACCGCGAAATTGTGGATATTCTGCGCAAGATTGACCACCCGGTGTCCCATGCCCGGGCTGTCGCTGAGCGCGCGGTACTCAATGAGCTGGAAGCGGGCTGCACCGCTCCGGTCGCGGCCTACTCAACCGTGAGCGACAGTGGTGAACTCACCCTGCAGGCGGGGGTGTTCGCACTCGACGGTTCGCGTCAGTTGCTCGAGACCGCTACCGCAAACGTGGATAAGGCCGATGAGCTTGGCCGGAAGGTTGCGGCGGCCCTGCTCGAACGGGGTGCTCATGAGGTAATGGGCGATACCCTGCGGGAATCTCAAAAGTAGCCGGTTAGTTAATTTGGCTCAAACCCTTTATGCTAATAGGCCTGTATGCATGCCGTTGGGATAAGGGTTTCCTTCGTGTGCTCGCATGTGAGATTCAGGTGTCCACCTGCCACTCACATGCGTTGGCGCATGTCCGCTTTCTTCCTTCAAGACTCATCGGCACGAAAAGTGAACAACCAATAGAAAAGAAATCACTCCGCAACGATGAACACCTCCCTCCCCTCAGCAACGGGACGCATCCTGTTCGTCGGCGCTGGTCCTGGAAATCCCGACCTGCTGACGCTTCGCGCCCGTGAGATTCTCGCAGACACCGCTATCGCCTACGTCGACGCCGATGTCATGCCGGGGGTTCGAGAGCTCGTCGCAACCGATGTGCCTGTTCCTCCCGAGCTGCTGAAGGAAGCCGAGGAAGAGTACGAGCGCATGTGCGCCGCAGCCAAGGCCAAGGGATCTCGTCGTAAGCCGCCGCGTCCGGCACCACCGACCGCCGCAGATTTGCGCACGCCTATCGACGATCCCAAGAAGATGGCCAACCTGCTCGTCGAAGAAGCCGCTAAAGGCAATGACGTGGTGCGTTTGGTGGCAGGCAATCCGCTGACCAACGATTCGCTGCTGGCCGAAATCAACGACGTCTCGCACGCCGATGTTGAGTTCCAGATTGTCCCTGGCATGTCCGTGCCCTCCACCGTCCCGGCATTTGCCGGTATCGCGTTGGGCTCGACGTACACGGAGACCGATCTCGGTCGCGCCGATGTGGACTGGGACGAGCTGGCCCAGGCACCACAGCCGCTGGTACTGCAGGCCGTGCAGGACGACCTGTCCGCCATTGCAACTGAGCTCGGCGAACGCGGCCTGCCGTCGTCGTTGCCGGTGTCGGTGACTGTCAACGGTACGACTCGTCTGCAGCGCACCTACGACGTCACGCTGGGCACCTTGGCGCAGCTCTCGGGTGACCTGACCGGTCCGCTGGTGGTCACGCTTGGCAAGGGTGTGGACAATCGTTCGAAGTACTCATGGTGGGAAAACCGCGCTCTCTACGGATGGAAGGTGCTGGTCCCACGTGCCAAGGCGCAGGCAGGGCCGATGAGTGCCCGTCTCGTTGCGCACGGCGCCATCCCGATTGAGGTCCCGACCATCTCAATCGAGCCACCGCGCAGCCCGGCGCAGATGGAACGCGCCATCAAGGGGCTTGTCGACGGCCGTTACCAGTGGGTTGTCTTCACTTCCGTCAACGCCGTCACCGCAGTGTGGGAGAAGTTCCAGGAATTCGGCTTGGACGCGCGCTCCTTCGCCGGGGTCCGCATCGCAGCAGTCGGCCATCGCACCGCTGCTGCCATCCGTGATCTCGGCATTACCCCGGAGCTGCTTCCGGACGACACTCGTCAGAACGCCGCGGGCATTGTCGACGTGTTCCCGGAGTACATCGAGGATCTCGATCCGGTCAACCGCGTGCTGCTGCCGCGCGCCGATATCGGCACCGATGTGCTTGTCGACGGTCTGATTGACCTGGGCTGGGAAGTTGATGATGTGGTCGCTTACCGTACCGTGCGGGCAGCGCCACCGAGTGCGGATATCCGCGACATGATTAAGTCCGGTGGCTTCGACGCAGTGTGCTTTACCTCGGGGTCGACGGTGAAGAACCTGGTCGGCATCGCGGGTAAGCCGCATGCTCGCACCATCATTGCCTGCATCGGGCCGATGGCCGCAGCCACGGCTCGCGAGTACGGCCTGCGGGTAGATGTCGTGCCGGAGCGCGCAAGCATCCCGGAGCTGGTGGATGCGCTGGCAGAGCATGTTGCGCAACTGCGGGCGGCAGGGCAGCTGCCACCACCGCGCAAGAAGCGTCGTCGTTCGCGTAAAACCAAGGACTGAGCAGGGGCGTACCGGAGCGAGTTCGCGTTTTGATTAAGGTTGTCTTTATGACTACATCTGGAGCTTCTGAATCATCCCGCGAAATCGATCTCGAACAGTTTGGATTTCCTCTCCCGATTCGTCGCCCACGCAGGCTGCGCACCAACCCGGTGATGCGTGCGATGACGGCGGAGACGACACTGACTCCGAAAAATCTCATCCTGCCCATGTTTGTTGCAGATGGTATTGATGAGCCGAAGCCCATCAGCTCCCTGCCCGGGGTAGTGCAGCATACCGAGGACTCCCTGGTAGAAGCTGTGCGCGAGGCTGTTGAGGCAGGTATCTCGGCAGTTGACCTCTTCGGTGTCCCGCTGGATGCGGACAAGGACGGCGAGGGCTCTGAGTCCTGGAATCCGGAGGGCGTACTCAACCGTGCCCTGCGTCGTCTCCGCGACGAGTTCGGGAATGACATTTTGATCATGGCCGACACCTGCCTGGATGAGTTCACTGACCACGGCCACTGTGGTGTGCTGGGCACGGATCGCTTCGGCAACACGGTCGTTGAGAATGACCGCACGCTGATTAACTACATCAAGATGGCCGTTGCGCAGGCCGACGCCGGTGCCCATATCGTGTCCCCTTCGGGCATGATGGACGGCCAGATTGCCGCAATTCGCGAGGGCCTGGATGCCGCTGGCCATGAGGATGTCTCCATCATGGCGTACTCGGCAAAGTACGCCTCCGCCTTCTACGGTCCATTCCGTGAAGCTGTGGGCAGCTCGCTACAGGGTGATCGCCGTACCTACCAGCAGGATCCTGCAAACCGTCGTGAGTCCCTGCTTGAAGTGCAGCTCGACGTTGACGAAGGTGCGGACATGGTGATGGTCAAGCCGGCCATGAGCTACCTGGATATTCTGCGCGAGGTCGCGGATATGTCGCCGGTGCCGGTTGCCGCCTACCAGGTCTCTGGTGAGTACGCGATGATTCACGCCGCTGCCGCCAACGGGTGGATTGACCTGGATGCTGCGATGATGGAAGCAGTGCTGAGCATTCGCCGTGCCGGTGCGGAGCAGATTTTGACGTACGCAGCGGTGGACTTGGCGAAGAAGCTGCGCGCCCAGTTCTAATTCGCTCGGGTGAACGTGCAGTAATAAATATCGAGAAGTGGACGGATGACTAAAGAAGAGAAGAAGCCCGCAATTCCCGAGCAGGTCGAGGGAGCTAGGCAGGCGTGGCGGGTTACGGCCGTGTTGCAGCTGCTCGTCGCTGCGGTAGCTACGGTGACCTACTGGCTGCATCCGGAAATGCTGATGAGCCCCTCAACCGCTAAGGAGAATTTCCCGGGTTTCAGCGAGGGCCAGATTGATGCTGCCATGAAGGCGACTATCGTTATCGCGTTCTTTTTCGCAGTGGGGCTTTGCATCGCGTTCTTCGCCATTATCGAGCGAATGCGCAAGGGGAGCGAAGGTGCTCGCACCGTGCTGGTTATCGGCTCGCTTTACCTGGCACTGTCGGCGCTGATGTCCTTCTTCTCTTCTACGGCTTCAGAATCGGGAGTGCCGGCATCCCTCGTTCTTATCAGCGGAATTGTGCGAATCGCCTCGGCCACTGCCGCGCTAGCGGGCCTAGTGCTCGCCGCTTCGAAGGAATCCAAGGACTACTTCGATCATCAGCGCCCGTCGAAACCGTGGACCCCGTCCGCCTCACAATCGCATCTGCCGAGAGCGTCGAAGCATGGCGCTGATCCAAAGCGGCAACAGCAGCTGGGCCAGTCACAGCCCAAGCAATCCAAGCAGCCTGAGGAGTCCAAGCGATGATGTCCCTGCCGAGTCGGCCCTGGCAGTGGGTGCTCTTCGTCGCGCTCATCGCCCAGATTGTCCTGAGCTTGATACTGGTCACCGGCGACTACTCGCAGGCTCCCGCCGCCGTTGGCCGCGATATCTACATCGTCGCCGGTGTGACGCTGGTCTGCTCGCTTATTGGTAGCGGCTGCTTGCCGACGGCCACTGAGTTCAAACTCTCCCGGAACTGCCTGCTCATCATGGTGATTATCACGGCTCTCGCCATGTTCTTTGCCGTTATGGCCGGCGCGCTGACTGTATGGGTTATCGTGCCCAGCCTGGCAATGGCGTATGGACTACTGTTGCTCTATCGTGAATTAGCGCTCACGCGCGCCAACCAGCCACAGGATTAGACGGAAAGTTTCAAAGGCTATGAGTGACACCGGTGAGTTTGATTTCTCTCTGGACAATCGCGTTGAACAAGCGATTGTGGATGCCAAGGTCGCTGCTCGTAAGGCATTGCCACGAAGCCGTCAGGACATCGACGAAGAAAGTGCCCATCAGCGGCTTGCACACCGCAGAGGCCAGTCCAACACAGCTTTCGCACTCATCCTGGAAAACTTGGAAAACGCCGAGAGCGCTGAGCGTGCTGAGCATGTTTTGGAATCCTTTCCAGATGTGACGGCCTCTGTGGTCTACAAGCCCGGACGCGCGTGGATTACCGCGCCCGATACCATCGATCCGAATCAGTTCATCGAAGCTCTCCGCGAAATTGGGGTCGAGTCGTACCTCACGCGCAGCACGCTTCGGCGTCGTGCAACTCGGCTGGATGTGTCACAACATCGCCGTCCCGCTGTTCCGGTTGCCGCTCAACAGAATGAGGAGGAGCGCATTCGCCGTCGTGAAGCGGCCTTGCGCCGAAGCGGCGGCGGCTCGGAAGTACTGTTCACGGCGCGTGAACTGGTGACCAAGCAGCGCTTTTGGGGCAGCCTGTTCCTATCGATTCCGGTGCTGGTGACGTCGTTGAACGTCAACTGGCAGTTCCCGGGTTGGCAGTGGATGTGTCTTGTGCTGACCACGATTGTGGTGTGGTGGGGTGGCTGGCCGTTCCACCGTGCAATGGCGGCGTCTCTGCGTCGGCGGATGTCGGCGCTGGATGGGGCGAGCTCCATTGCCATCCTGCTGGCGTGGCTGTGGTCGCTGGCGCAGCTTATCTTTGGCCCCGCGGGACAGATTGGATATACCACTGCGCCCACGTGGTTTGCTTTCAACTACCGGGAAAGCGCCTCGGCAGAGGTGTTTTTCGACGTTGCTTGCGGCCTGACCGTGCTGTTGCTAACAGGTCGCATGTTTACGCGCTACAACAAGGTGCGTACTGGACAGATTTTGCGCAACCTGCGCATTCCAGCTGAGCGAAACGTGACAGTCGTGCGCAAGAGTGCCAAATCCGCGGAGCCGAAACGGGTGGAGGTGACGGTTGCGGAGCTCAATATCGGTGATGACATCGTGGTTCCACCGCACTCGGTGATTCCGGTCGATGGCTCGGTTATCGGTGGAGCCTCCACGATGGATGCGCAGCTACTCGGGATCGGCGTTGAACCGCAGAAGGTCAAGGTCAATTCCAAGGTTTGGGCCGGCGCAATCAACCTGGATTCGGAGCTCAAGGTGCGTGTGGAGCGCACTGGTTTCAAGACCCGGGCGTCATCGATAGCGCGTTGGCTGCGTCAAGCGGTTCGAGAAGAAACGGTGATGCACCAGACCGCAGTGCACTCGGCATCAGAGCTGGTGCCATGGACGCTGTCGTTGGCGGGCGTGGCATTTTGCGGTTGGTGGCTGGCGACGGGCACGATGAGCGGTGCCCTCGCGGTGGCGCTGGCCATGCTCTCGGGCATCGCGCCGGTGGCTTTGGCAATGTCTACGTCGACCGTGCAGCGCATCGGGATTCTGGCCGGTGCTAGTAACGGAATCTTGATTCGTGGCAATGAGACTTTCCGAAACCTGGCCGCTGCCGATGTGGTGATTTTTAACCGAGTTGGAACGCTGACCGAGGGTGACACCCACGTGCTCGGTGTCGCCGCTGAGCGCAATGAAAATCCGGATCTGGTTCTGCGTGTGGCGGGCGCTCTCATGATGGAGAGCAACCACCCGGCATCAGCGGCAATCGTGCGCGCGTGCCGTGCATCCCGCGACGCCGGTTCCGGCGGTGGCGAGGTGCCACACTGGATTGAGACCGTACACGTCGCAATTGCGGAAGACGGTGCGTTCGTTGGCCAGGTAGAAATCCCGGTGAAGGACTCCGACGACAAATTGGAGATGCGCTTTGTTGAAGGGCGTGTTTGGCGTCCGCGTGATCTCACTGCACTCAGCGAGAAAATGGCCGTGGCTGCGCTCAGTGGCGGTACTCCGATGGTGGTGTCGTGGCGTGGCAAGGTTCGTGGTGTCATCACCATTGGTGAGGACATTAAGCCCGATGCGGTCGAGAGCATTGACCAGCTTGAGGATATGGGCGTGGACACCATGATGATCACGCGAGATCCGTATCCAGTAGCCCGTCGTTTTGCTGACCGGCTGAATATCTCACGAGTATTCGCGGGCATCATTGCCTCCCGCAAGGCCATTGCGGTGCGTTCGGTCCACAGTGACGGCGAGACTGTCGTGATGGTTGGCGACAAGGACATCCGGGACTCTCTGCGTGCCGCTGACGTGGGTGTTTTGATGGACAACACCGAAGGCAATCAGAATCTTGATGTTGATTACGCCGATGTCGTGGCACTGCGTAACAACGTGTTGTCGATTCCGGAGGCCATTGAAATCGCGCGTGCTGTGGTGCGGATGATGGACTCCAACATCTACTTTGCGTGGTTCTACAACGTTGCGGTCATCCTGCTGGGTATGACCGGTATGATTCACCCGCTGCTGGCATCGCTTTTGATGATTTTCTCCAGCTTGTGGATCGACTGGCGATCCCGTCGAGTGTCCTCTCGCCGCAAGCATCTATTCAGGGTGAAGCTGGGACGTTGGTAGGGCAGGGTAGCCCTTAATCCGAGTGGCCGTCTACGATGGTCACCGTGACTCAAGACATTAATGCTCCTCATGTCCCAGAAAACGTTGAGCTCACCGATCGTTCGGCAGAGTTCTTTACGCAGGCTCAGGCAGTGACGCCGGGTGGCGTGAACTCGCCGGTCCGCGCCTTCGGTTCCGTCGGTGGCACCCCACGTTTCATTGACCACGCCGCGGGCTCTCGTCTCGTGGATGTTGATGGTAACGAATATGTGGACTTGGTCTGCTCGTGGGGTCCAATGATTCTGGGCCACGCGCACCCGGCAGTGGTGGAGGCCGTTCAGAGCGCCGCCACTCGCGGTTTGTCTTTCGGCGCTCCGACGACGGCTGAGACCGACCTGGCTCGTCACATCGTTGAGCGCACGTCGGTAGATGAGGTGCGTCTGGTCAACTCCGGCACTGAGGCCACTATGTCCGCAGTACGCCTGGCTCGCGGTTTCACTGGCCGTTCCAAGATCATCAAGTTCGCCGGCTGCTACCACGGTCACGTGGACGCGCTGCTGGCATCGGCCGGTTCCGGTGTCGCTACTTTTGGTCTGCCGGATTCGCCGGGTGTCACCGGTGCATCGGCTGCCGACACCATTGTTGTTCCTTATAACGACATTGAGGCCGTCAAGGCCGCATTCGCTGAGAACCCGGGCGAGATTGCCTGTGTCATCACTGAGGCGGCAGCGGGCAACATGGGTACCGTCGCACCGCAGGACAACTTCAACGCGAAGTTGAAGGAAGTCTGCCACGCAGACGGCGCACTGCTGATTCTCGATGAGGTCATGACTGGCTTCCGCGCTTCCTACAACGGCTGGTACGGCATTGATGGTGTGGCCGGTGACCTGACCACCTTCGGCAAGGTCGTCTCCGGTGGTCTGCCGGCAGCTGCCTTCGGTGGTCGCCGCGACGTCATGGAGTACTTGGCTCCGAACGGTCCGGTGTACCAGGCAGGCACACTCTCCGGTAACCCGGTCGCTATGGCAGCTGGCCTGGCCAACCTGGAGAATGCCACGAAGGATGTCTATGACACCGTCGCAGCCAATGCAGATCGCCTGGCCACGATTCTGTCCGACGCCCTGACCAAGCAGGGCGTGGCCCACCACATTCAGCGTGCGGGCACGATGCTCTCGCCACGCTTCGCTGAGGGCGAGGGCCATAACTTTGAGCAGATGCAGGCAGCGGATACTTTCCGCTACCCGGCTTTCTTCCACGCCCTACTGGCCAATGGTGTCTACCCGCCGGCTTCTTGCTACGAGACCTGGTTCGTCTCCGCTGCGCTGACCGACGCCGACTTCGAGATTATCGAGCGTGCAGCAGCCCGCGCGGCCGAGGCGGCGGCAACCGCCAAGCCGGAGTAGGTGACACGTGCCGAACAAGACCAATTCGCAGGCCGAGCAGCAGGAATCGCAGCCGACACAGCCGGAGAACCCGGCATCCAAGCGTGCAACAAAGCACGCCAAGACCACGGTCGTACATCTCGTCCGCCACGGCGAGGTTTATAACCCGGATAAGATTCTCTACGGTCGCCTGCCCGGCTGGCACTTGTCTGAGCGCGGTCAGCGTCAGGCGGCGGCCACGGCCTCGTCCTTCGAAGGCCACGACATCCGCTACTTCGCCTGCTCTCCGCTGCAGCGCACGCAGGAAACCTCACGGCCCTTCACCGAGGTAATCGGCATGAAGCCGACCCTGGATGAAGATTTGCTGGAGGCTGGCAACTCCTTTGAGGGTTTGCACATCAAGGGCATTGACTCCGCACTGTGGAATCCGAAGTACTGGCCACGGCTGCGTCGTCCGAGCGTGCCCAGCTGGGGCGAGCCCTACGAGGAGATCGCGGACCGTATGTTCCACGCCATCGAGCGAGCCCGCGAGGCCGCCGAGGGAGGGGAAGCGGTGCTGGTGACGCACCAGCTGTGCATCATTGCAGCTCAGCGTCGTGCGCGGTACTTGAAGCTCGCCCACAACCCGGCAACTAGGCAGTGTGATTTGGCGAGCGTGACCTCTTTGATCTTCGTCGGAGACACCATTGTCGACGTGCGCTACAGTGAGCCGGCCGGTCACCTGTAAGGTGAATAAATAGTTTTGTTGAAGTTTCACTGACCCCGGAAGGTGGCACCCCAGGTGGCCAAGGTCTCATCGTCCCGAATTGCAGCAACGCTGGCGGCAGCAACTCTGTCTCTGTCGCTCGTGGCATGTAACCCCGGAGAGTCGGTGGGACACGACGCCGTTGCCGTTGGCGGTCAGTTCGAGTTCGTTTCTCCGGGTGGTCAGCAAATCATTGACTACGCACCGGAGGAGCGCAAGCCGGTCGGCAATGTCTTCGGTCCTTCTCTCGAGGACGACGACAAGGAAATCTCCCTCGATGACTTCAAGGACCAGATTGTGGTTCTGAACGCCTGGGGCCAGTGGTGCGCACCGTGCCGCTCCGAGTCGGATGACCTGCAGTACGTCCAAGAACAGATGGAAGAGGAAGGCATCGGCACTGTCCTCGGCATTAACGTCCGCGACAATGTCCGCCAAGCTCCCATCGACTTTGTGAAGGACAACGGCATCACCTACCCGTCCATCTACGATCCGGCTTTCGTCAACGCCGGTGCGCTCGGTGGTATCCCGGCGTCGGTGATTCCGACGACCATCATCCTGGACAAGCAGCACCGCCCGGCGAAGGTCTTCCTCCGCGAGGTCGATCACACCATGCTGATGAAGGCTGTCAATGAAGTGAAGGCGGAGGGCTAGGCCCCGGCATGTCAACTCTTGCCATGGACACGATCTTTTCTGCCGATGGCATCGGCCAACAGTTCGCCGACGCTGCCACCGGCGGTCCCATTGTGTTGGGGCTGCTCGCCGCTGCGCTGGCCGGTCTCGTCTCCTTCGCCAGCCCGTGCGTTATTCCGCTTGTACCCGGTTATGTCTCCTATCTCACTGGTATTTCCGGAGCATCGGGGGCGCAGGGCAATGGCGTGACGACGGGAGTTGCGGACGCAACCTCCGTCGATAAGCATGACGGCGATGGAGGCCGTGGCCAGCGTTCCTCGACTGCCCGCGCCGGCCTGGCTGCGTTGCTGTTCGTGTTGGGCTTTACTGTCATTTTCGTGCTGGGTTCGGCCTCTATTTTCGGGCTCGTGTCCACGTTGCGTTTGCAGGCGCGCACGCTGACGATTGTCGGTGGCGTGGTGACCATCGTGATGGGGCTTGCCTTCATGGGTATGGTGCCAGCGCTGCAGAAGGACACTCGCATGGCGCCGAAGCGCTGGACCACGTGGCTGGGTGCGCCACTGCTCGGCGCGGTGTTCGCGCTGGGGTGGACGCCGTGTCTGGGCCCGACGCTGACTGCAATTATTTCGGTGTCCGCGGGCACGCAGGGTATGACCGCGGCCAGGGGAGTGGCGCTGATTATCGCTTACTGCCTGGGGCTGGGGCTGCCGTTCATTTTGGTGGCGCTGGGGTCGGCACGCGCGATGCGTGGTGTGGACTTCCTGCGTAAGCACTCGCGGACCATTCAGATCATCGGTGGTGTGGCGCTGGTGCTGGTGGGAATTGCCCTGGTCACGGGACTGTGGGATGTTTTTGTTGCCTGGGTTCAGGCCGCTTTTATTACTGATACGGTAACGCCAATTTAGTGAAAGATTTTTCGATGTCGGTGAATTGGAATAAGGTACGACAGCCCTTCCAGCAGGTCTGGAACTGGTTGACCAGCATGCGCACGGCGCTGATTCTGCTGTTCATCCTCGCTTTCGCAGCGGTTCCGGGTGCCCTGTTGCCACAGCGCTCGCTGAATAAGGACAAGGTCGACCAGTATCTTGCCGCCAACGGCAAGACCGCCGAGATCATGGATAAGCTGCAGCTTTTCGATGTCTTCTCGTCCGTCTGGTTCGTCGCCATCGTGGCCTTGCTGCTGATTTCCCTGATCGGCTGCATTATTCCGCGCACCATCGACCACTACAAGGCCATGAAGACACCACCGGCTAGGGCGCCGAAACGGTTGGCGCGTCTTCCGCTTCACGACGAAGCCGTGGTCGATGCCTCTGCGGATGAAGTTTCTAAGCGGGTGCGTGAGCGCTTGAACAAGTGGGCGTTGACCGAGACTCCAGCAGATGAAGATCGCGCTGGGGCACGATCCTTTTCCGCGGAGAAGGGATACCTGCGTGAGTTCGGCAACCTGGTGTTCCACCTGGGCATTGCGCTGCTGATTATCATCGTCGGCTTGGGCCGCATGATCTATTACGAGGGCCAGGTCATTTTGCTGACCAACACCGGCACCGAGATTTCTGATGACAACGTCAACAGCGCGGTGGGCGTTCCGTTCTGTAACACCGCTGCGGCGAACTATGACTCGCTGCGCTCGGGAAACACCTTCGACGGTACGACTTTGAACCCGTTCTGTATTCAGGTAGAGGACTTCGCGGCCGATTACCTGCCGAACGGCCAGGCCAAGATGTTTACCTCGCACATCCGATTCGCAGAAGAAGAGGATATGCGTAAGCCTGTCGATGAGTGGGAGAAGACCACGCTGCAGGTCAACCACCCTCTGCGCATCGCCGGTGACCGCGTCTACCTGCAGGGGCACGGCTTTGCGCCTGCGTTCAAGGTGACCTGGCCGAATGGCGAGTCGCGTACGTCGATTGTCCAGTTCCGTCCGGATGATCCGACCTTCTTCCTGTCCTCTGGTGCGCTGCGCTTCGACCCACCAGCAGGCATGTACCCGGACTTGTTCGAGCGCCGCCAGAACCAGATTGCAATCGAGGGACTGTTCGCTCCGACCGCGGAGTTTACTGGTGAAAAGGGTGCTCTGCTGCAGTCCTCTTACCCGGCGATGCAAGACCCGGCCGTGGCTGTCGACATCTACCGCGGCGACGCGGGCTTGGACACCGGTCGTTCGCAGGGGCTGTTTTCCCTCGACCGCGATCTGATGCACTCGGGTCAGCTGGCTAAGGAAGCCCGCGTCAACCTCAAGCAGGGCGAATCCACCGAGCTTGCCGACGGCACCAAGATTGAATTCCTCGGTGCGAAGGAATTCGTCAACTTGCAGGTTTCGCACGATCCCACGCAGTTCTGGGTGCTGGTGGCAACTGTGGCCGCACTGGCGGGCATGGTTCTTTCGTTGGGCATTAAGCGCCGACGTGTTTGGGTGCGCATGTTCCCGCTGGAAGATGGCCGCACTCGCGTTGAGTTCGGTGGCCTTGCCCGCACCGACAAGGCAGGTTGGGGCGAGGAGTTCCAGTACATCGTAGATGACATCCTGGAACGTGACAGTGATGACGAGGATGCTGCTGACAACAATGCTGCGACCGACGAGAGCGCGGACGACAAGGACAAAAGCTAACTGACCACTAAGTCTGGTCCATCATTACTGCAGGGTGAATGCGCGGGGGCGAGAATTGCGCCTCCGCGCATTTTTGCGTCCCCCGTGTCCCCGGTCCCCTTTTGCTTAGTCCTGCTTTAGTACTAGGGTTTGAAGAAGTATTCCGCTAATTCCACACTTTGGAGCCAAGTACATGCTCGTCAATAAGACACTGGCGCAGTTTTCGGACTGGTCGTACTTCACGGCCTTCGCCTTTTATCTTGTGGCCTTTGTTATTTCCATTGCCTACTACAGTCGTCGTATCGCGGCCGCTGAAGCGAAAAGCCAGGTTGCGGAACGCGAGCTGGTAGCCGCCGGTGCGGGTGAGGGAGCTACCACCGCTAGTGTTGCTGACTCGGGGGAGTCGGCGACGAAGTCGTCGGCAAGCGAGCCTAAGAACCAGGTGCTGACGAACCGACTCGGCGTTGTGACGGAAATGCTGATTTACGTCGGGGTGGCCGTGCACTTTGCATCGGTGCTGCTGCGTGGCCTGGCCGTGCAGCGTTTCCCGTGGGGCAACCTCTACGAGTACGTATCAGTTTCAATCCTCTTTGCTATGGCAATTGCAGCTGGCGTACTGCATCGTGAAACCATGCGTGTGTTCTGGCCGTGGCTGTTGGCTCCGATTCTGGCGCTGATGTTTTACGGTGGTAAGAACCTATATGTTGAGGCTGCTCCGGTGGTGCCGGCACTGCAGTCGATTTGGATTCCGGTTCACGTCTCGATTATTTCTATCGGGTGCAGTATCGCACTGATTTCCGGTGTTGCCTCGATTCTCTACATGCTGCGGATGTACAACCGCGAGGGCAAGGAAAAGGGCTTCCTGGGCAAACTGGTCGCGCCGCTGCCGGATGCTCAAAAGCTGGATGCGATTGCTTACCGCACCGCTATTTGGTCCTTCCCACTGTTCGGTCTGGGCATTGTGCTGGGCGCTATCTGGGCCGAGTCCGCATGGGGTCGTTACTGGGGCTGGGACCCGAAGGAGACCACCGCTCTGATCTCCTGGATTATCTACGCCCTGTACCTGCACGCTCGCGCGACTTCGGGTTGGCGTAATACGAAGGCCGCGTGGATCAACATCTTCGGTTTTGCCACCATGGTGTTCAACCTCTTCTTCATCAACCAGGTGGTTTCGGGCCTGCACTCCTACGCTGGTCTGAACTAAGTCTTCACACTTGTACAAAGCCGGCATCGCCGGGTGAACTAGAATCGCTTCCATGCGCGTTCTCGTCACCGGTGGTGCCGGCTTTATTGGTTCCAACTTCGTTCTCCGCACTCTGGCTACACGGCCCGATGTGAATGTCACGGTGCTGGACGCTTTCACCTATGCCGCGAACCCTGCGAGCTTGGATGGCGCGGACTGTGAAATCATCCGCGGCGATGTTCGTGACGCGGAGCTGATCGATCGCCTCGTGCCCCGCTTCGACGTGGTCGTCCACTTCGCCGCAGAGAGCCATAACGACAATTCGCTGGTGGACGCCGATCCCTTCGTCACCACTAATGTCATGGGCACCGTGAATCTGGCGAAGGCCTGCGCCACCCACGACGTCCGCCTTCACCACATCTCCACCGACGAGGTCTTCGGCGATCTCGCTCTCGACGATCCAGCACGCTTTACGACGGCCACCGCGTACAAACCCTCCAGCCCCTACTCGGCCTCCAAGGCTTCAGCGGATCACTTTGTCCGGGCGTGGGTGCGCAGCTTCGGGTTGGTTGCGACGATTAGTAACTGCTCGAACAACTACGGGCCGAGGCAGCATCCGGAGAAGCTGATTCCCCGCCAGATCTGTGGTCTGTTGCGCGGTCGTAGCCCTCGCGTGTACGGCACTGGCGAGAATGTTCGGGACTGGATTCACGTCGATGACCACAACGACGCGGTCTGGGCAATCTTGGATTCTGGCGAGGTGGGGGAGACCTACCTGATTGGTGCCGATGGCGAGCGTTCCAACCTCGACGTGGTCGGAGACATCCTGGAGGGCTTCGGTCGTGAGCGGTCCGACTTTGTCCATGTCACTGACCGCCCGGGGCACGACCGTCGTTATGCGATTGACCCCGCATCCATCCGCAGCCTTGGCTGGCAGCCGCGCTACCAAGACTTTTCCGCGGGGCTCGCCGAGACCATCGACTGGTATCGCGCCAACGAGTCCTGGTGGGCGGCGGCCTACGATGCCGCTGAGGCTGGCTACGCGGAGCGCGAGCAGGAGTTGTAGTTCGCTGCTGGGGCATGCCTAGCGAACCCTCAACGCACACTCAGTGCACACTCAACGCGTGCCACAGCCTCAGCCCGGGCGCCCCGTCTACACTTGTTACCCATGAGCCCTAAGAGCACATTCCAGCCCACTTCTATCGACGGCGTTTTCACCTTCGAACCGGTCATCCACGGCGACAGCCGCGGTAGTTTCCACGAGTGGTATCGCCTCGACGCATTCGCCGAGGCTACGGGCTACCCGTTCTTCCCGGAGCAGGCCAATATGAGTGTCTCCGCTGCAGGCGTTGTCCGTGGCCTGCACTTCGCTGACGTCAGCACCGCGCCAGATGGCCACCCCGGCCAGGCGAAGCTGGTTACTTGTCCCGCGGGCCACATCCTCGACATTGCGGTTGACCTGCGTCGCGGCTCCGATACCTTCGGCAAGGTCGAGGTTTTCGAGCTCGACAGCAAGACCCGCCGAGTGGTCTATCTGCCCAACG
The DNA here is from genome assembly GCF_030232425.1 of Corynebacterium sp. MSK019. NCBI lineage: Bacteria > Bacillati > Actinomycetota > Actinomycetes > Mycobacteriales > Corynebacteriaceae > Corynebacterium > Corynebacterium sp. MSK019. The sequence continues at coordinate 87,626 of NZ_JASPJT010000010.1, forward strand.
GCATCGGACATGGCTTCGTCTCGCTTGCCGACGACTCTGTGCTCACTTACCTCACTTCCACCGGTTACAACCCGGAGGCAGAGCGTGCTGTTAGCATCCAGGACCCGACTCTCGGAATTGACCTGGCTGCGCTGCTGGCCAAGGGTGGTCTCACCGACGCGGACATGATTCTCTCCGAGCGCGATCAGAAGGCTCCGACTATCGAGCAGTTCGAGGCCGAGGGCAATAAGCTCCCCAGTGAGTTTGACTGCAAGGATCTTGAGAACATGGCTCGCGACGAGTGGGCAATCGCCAACGAAGCGGCCGGGCAGTAAGGCAGAAAGGCGCGAGCACTATGAAGGGCATCATCCTCGCAGGTGGTACGGGCTCTCGGCTGTTTCCCATCACACTTGGCGTAAGCAAGCAGCTGGTTCCCGTCTATGACAAGCCGATGATCTACTACCCGCTGAGCACGCTGATGCTAGCGGGAATCAGGGACATCCTCGTCATCACCACGCCACATGATGCCCCGCAGTTTGAACGCTTGCTTGGCGACGGCTCGCAGTGGGGCCTCACCCTCACCTTTGCCACCCAAGACGAGCCCCGTGGTCTCGCTGAAGCGTTCATCATCGGTGCGGACCACATCGGCGATGACTCCGTTGCCCTCATCCTCGGCGACAACATCTTTTACGGTGCTGGCTTGGGCACGCAGCTGCGCCGCTTCCATAACGTCGATGGCGGAGCGATCTTCGCCTACTGGGTCGCAGATCCCACAGCCTATGGAGTCGTGGACTTCGACCAAAGCGGCAAAGCCGTGGCGATCCAGGAGAAACCGAAGAAACCACGCAGCCATTTCGCGGTGCCTGGTTTGTACTTCTATGATGCCGAGGTTGTTGAGATAGCTCGCTCGCTGCAACCGTCGTCACGCGGCGAATTGGAAATCACGGATGTTAACCGCGCCTACTTGGAGCGCGGGAAACTGCAGGTAGAGGTGCTGCCGCGCGGCACGGCATGGCTGGACACGGGCACGGTGGACAATCTGATGGCCGCGGGTGATTTCGTGCGCACGATTGAGCAGCGGCAGGGGCTAAAGATTGGCTCGCCGGAAGAGGTGGCGTGGCGCATGGGATTCATTGACGATGCTGCGCTTAGCGCGCGTGCCGACGCCCTCAGCGCCAGTGGCTACGGGGAATATCTACAGCAGTTGTTGCTGCGTGGCAAGGACGTTTAGTCAGTTTCGCCGGGATTATCGGGGTTGTCGTCCTGCTCCCGTTCGCGCCGCTCCTGCAGCTCCTGCTCACGTTTACGGCGATCGAATTCGGCCTTCTTGAGCTTCCAGAGAAACTCCGGATCATCGTCGGGAGCGAGCGGACGGGGTTCCGGTTGCGGAGCGGAAATACGTCGCATGCCGTTGCCGCGACTGCCGGGGCCAAATGCCTTCCACAGCATGACTACGACAAGGATGATGAACAGCAGCAGAATGAGCCGACCCATGTAATAGCTAACCTCCTGGATTTACCGACTAGAATACGCAACGAGTCCCGTAGTGCCCACGAGGGGTATCGCACTGCATGCGGTACGGCGTACAGAGTTCGTTAGGGTACAAAGGAACGTTGGACACGAACAGCCATGGACGCTAGCAACGCCCGGGCACAGCACAGGCGTAACACGTAGAGGTGAGGGTTTAATGACCAATCCAGCAGAGCAGGACAAGTTGGCTTCTGAGGCTCAGATGCCAGCAGCTCCGGTGACCAAGAATGCTGGTCGCGGCAATGCCATGAAGGGGCTGTTCTGGTACGGCCTTGCTCGTCTGCTGCTATTCCTAGTGCTGTTCTTCATTCTGCTCGTGATTATCTACCTCGTTAATGTGCAGATTCCGGCTGCAATTACGGCTGTGTTCGCACTGATTATTGCGATGCCGCTGTCGGTTTTTGTGTTCCCGAAGCTGCGCGTCCAGGCCAATGAGTCTGTTGCAGTGTGGTCGGAGAACCGCCGCGCGCACAAGGAATACATTGCGCAGCAGATTAAGGACCGCGAGGAAAACTAGCGCACCTTCTCCAGGGCCCGCTCGATAGCCCGGTTCACCGCTTCCGGAGCCTCGAGCGGCAACATGTGGCCGGCCCCGTCGACTTCAACCAGTTCGGCGTCCGGCCACTTTTCCATAATTAGGTCTGCTTGCTTGCGCGGAGTGACATCGTCCTTCGTGCCCACCAGTACCGCTCCTGGCAAGCCCTCCAAGTAAGGCCCGGATGCGAACTCGTCGTGATCCTGCAGGTCGTCGAGATATCCCACGAAAGTTTCCAGCGGTGTTTCATTAATCATGGCCGCGTGGAACTCGATGATCTCGTAGTCCGTGCGCCGGGCGAACACCGCCACCGCCAACGACGGCGCCATCAGTGACGCGATTGCCTCGCGGAACTTGCGAATCTCCTTCGGCGAGGACTCAATTGCATTGCGCGCCGCATCCGCCACCGGGGACGCCAGAATCTGCGGCACACCCTGGGCGGCCAGCTTGTCGATAGACGTGGAAATCAACACTACGCCTGCTATCCGACGGCGAATGCTTTCCTCGGCAGCCCGCACCATGTGCAGTGCAATCAAACCGCCTAGCGAATGCCCAACCACGATGAGTTTTCCGGTCGCGGCACGCTCGGCGATCACGGCCAGCGCATCGGCCGCAGCCCCTTCGACCGTGCAGAGTGAAGCCGGAACCGCTCCGGTCAGGCCGTGGCCGCGCAGATCCATAGTCAACAGGCGTGCTTCCGGGTGCGACTTGCGCAGCGCGTTGAACTGCCGGTACCAGGACTCACCAGCCAGGGTGAAGCCGTGGACGAAGACGATGGTCACGGGTTCTTTGGCGGGTTCGCTAGGTTCAACCTCGTACCAGTGCACCGGAATATCGGTGGTGACAGCATCCGGCTTGTCGCTGGCCTTCCGCTCGTCGTCCTTGGCCGCAATCTCGGCCGTGACCGGTGCGGTCTTGATATGCACCACGCCGGTTGACGTGAGATCGGTGAGTCCCGGTTCACGGGTCTGCGAATGCAGCGCACCGTGCTCCAGCGCCAGTCGGCGGCGTCCCGATTTGGTCAAACGCAGAGCAGCGCTGCGGGCGAAAGCTGGAGCCTTGGCTGCTGTGTCGCCAACTCGGGTTGCGGCCTCCTGGACGTCGTCAAGCGCCTTGTGCGTCAGTGTGCGGAAGTCCATCGGTACCCCCTAGCTGAGCGCGAGTGCGAGTGCCGTAATGACGGACCAGGCAAGCATCATCTTGCCGGTAAGCCCCAGTACCGGGATGAGCTCCTTGCCCTTCTTATGCATGCGAATTGGCTCGGAGGCCTTCACCCACAGCGGCACGATGAGCAGACCCACCAGCGCCCATGGGCGCCAGAAAGCGATAAAGCTGCTGGCCAGCGCGGGCATGAGGGAGAGAATCTGCCAGACGATGCGGGTGCGGAAGTCGCCCAGGCGAACTGCCAAGGTGATCTTGCCGGTAGCGGCGTCGGTGGGGATGTCGCGCAAGTTGTTCGCCAGGTTCACGGCAGAAGACACCGAACCAATACCAATTGCGCAGGCCAGGCCCACCCAGGACAGCGAGCCGGTCTGCGTGAACTCCGTGCCGAGCACCGCGACGAGACCGAAGAAGACGAAAACCGAGACCTCGCCAAGCCCGCGATAACCGTAGGGATTTTTACCGCCGGTGTAGAACCACGCAGCCGCGATGCACAGTGCACCGACCAGAATGAGCCACCACGCGCTCATCAGGGACAGCGCCACACCGGCAAGACCGGCGACACCAAAGGAACCGAACGCCGCGTACTTCACAACCTTCGGCTCGACCAGACCAGAACCCGTCAGGCGCAGCGGGCCCGAGCGGTCATCGTCAGTGCCGCGGATGCCATCGGAGTAGTCGTTGGCGAAGTTCACGCCCACAATCAACGCCCACGCGACAACCAGCGCGAGCACCGCACGTCCCCAGATAATCGGCGCGTGCGTCGATGCCGCTCCGACACCGACGATGACCGGCGCAAACGCATTCGCCCAGGTATGGGGGCGCGCGCCTTCCAGCCAATCGCTTAACGACGCCGTTGCAGGACTCTTTGGTGCTTCAGACATGAATTAATAATAGGACGTGACACCAAATGCCTTGAACTAATGCGTGTCTGAATGAGCTAAAAGAGCGCCGCGACTTTCTTCCGGTCGACCTTGCCCGGACCAATCAGTGGCAGAGCCTCCACACGACGCAGGTCCTTGGGAATCATCCAGTGATTGATTCGCCCGGCGTCTTCAGCATCGCCGAGCCCGTCCATAATATCGCCGAGCTCAGCGGTGCCTTCATACGCTGCGACGATAGCGTGGCCGAGCCGTGGGTGTGGCACACCGACCACGCAGGCACCTGTTACTCCGTCGATGGCGAGCAGTTCACGTTCGAGAACTTCCGGGTGCAGTTTCAACCCGCCGGAGTCGATGATGGTGTCCAAGCGGCCCGTGATGACCAGTCGGCCATCGCGGATCTCGCCCGCATCGGAGGTGGCGAACCAACCTGGTTTATGGAAAGCCTCGTGACCGGGCGCGTTGCGGTAACCGTGTGCAATCATCGGCCCGCCCAGCCAAACACGACCATTTTCGATGGCGACCTGTGCGCCCTCGATGGGCTGTCCGTCGTAGACGCAGCCGCCGGCTGTCTCGGAGGAACCATAGGTGGTCACGACGTTGATGCCGAGTTCTTCGGCGCGCGCTGCCACCTGCGGGTTCAAGGCTGCGCCGCCGACAAGGACGGCATCGAAGAGGCGCAGAGCAGCCGCGCCAAAGGGTTCTTCCATGGCCTTGGCCAGCTGCATCGGAGCCAGCGACGTGTAGGCGCGATCGCTGGTGAGGGTCTCGGCGCCGTCGGCGAATGCGGCCACATCAAAACCGTCGGTCACATCCAGACACACCGGCTCCGTGCCCGCGAGCAGCGAACGGATGAGAACCTGCAGGCCAGCGATATGGTAGGCCGGCATCGCCAGTAGCCACTGTCCGTCACCGCCGAGCCACTGATGTGTAGCGGTAGCAGAGGAGACCAAGTTATCCACCGTCAGCTGTGCACCCTTCGGTGTGCCGGTGGAACCGGAGGTGCCGACAACAAGCGCGATGGATTCATCAATTGGCTCACCTGCGCGTTGCGAGTTCCGCAAGATTGAGGCGCGCGTGCCGTCGTGAAGCGGAACGGGAAGAAGAGAGACCTCACCGTCCAGCGCGGCGCGGAGGTCGGGCAGGATGGCGGTCGGGTCGTGGGGATTGACGGAAAGCAGGCTGAGCGTACGCACAACCCAAACCATAGCCCGTGTTGTGCCGTAGTTTCTGGTGGCGAGGTCGGAACAATCGTGGCCTCGGGCGCGTTGCGCAGACCAAAGACAGTCATAGATAGAAAGGCGTAGAAGATGGGTTGGATTTTTGGTAGGTCAGCGGAGCTGGTGCCGGAAGATGAGGCGCTCAAGGGCGGCTCGCACCCGGTGTTGGAAAACCCAAAGCCGCATGCGGTGCTTGGCACGCCGATCACCGGTCCATGGGAGGATGGCCAGGAGGTCGTCTACATCGGGATTGGCTGTTACTGGGGTGCTGAGAAGCTGTTTTGGGAAACACCGGGCGTGCTCAGCACGTCGGTCGGGTTCGCCGGTGGCGTGACGCCGAATCCCACCTACCGCGAGTCCTGCACTGGGCGGACCAACCACACCGAGATTGTGGAGGTCGTCTACGACCCGGAGCAGATTAGCTTCGACCAGCTGATCGCCAAGGCCTTCGAGGCCCACGATCCCACGCAGGGCTACCGCCAGGGTAATGATGTCGGCACGCAGTACCGTTCCGCGATTTACACGAAGACGCCCGAGCAGGCGCGCCGGGCGCAGGAGATCGCCGATGCGTACGCACCGAAGCTTGCCGACGCTGGCCTGGGCCCCATCACCACGGAGATTAAGCCACTGTCGGAGACCCCGGCAGGGGAGTACTACCGGGCTGAGGATGAGCATCAGCAGTACTTGTTTAAGAATCCGAACGGCTACTGCCCGGTGCATTCGACCGGCGTGGCCTGCGGAATTTAAAGGCAAAGCTTTTTAGAACGGTCAGTCGCGATTAGTAAAACTCACTGAGAAAAGTAAGGTGGTTGTATTAATCCGATAGTCGAATAGGAGTGAACCTTTGTGGTGAAGCAAGTACTGCGCGTTGCATTTGCCTTCGTCGGCGTGGTCGTCGGCGCGGGCTTTGCGACGGGTCAGGAAATCATGCAATACTTCGTCGCCTTTGGCATCAATGGTGTCTGGGGTGCCGTTCTCTCAGCGGTGATCATGAGCCTGATGGCGATGATCATTTTGCAGCTGGGAAGCTATTTTCAGGCCAGCGAGCACGGCGAAGTTTTCCGACGCGTATCGCACCCCATCTTCTCGCGAGTACTGGACATTGGCGTGATTATCACGCTCTTCGCCACAGGGTTCGTCATGTTCGCCGGTGCCGGTGCCAACATGGAGCAGCAATGGGGCATCCCCGTGTGGATTGGTGCCGTAATCATGGTGCTGGTGACCATCGCAGCCGGTTTCCTCGATGTGGACCGCGTGACCACCGTAATCGGTTCTATCACGCCGTTTATCGTCGGCTTTATTCTGCTGGCCAGTGTTTATACGCTGGCGTTCACCGATGCCACCCCAGCCGCGGAGCAGGCAGCTGCCGTTGCGGAAGTCCCGACCACTCTGCCGAACTGGGTTGTCGCCGCAGTGAACTATGTTGGTTTTAACCTGATGGTTGCGGTTTCCATGGCGATTGTTATTGGCGGTAGCCTGTTCAATCCCCGCGCCGCTGGAGCCGGTGGGTTTACCGGTGGTTTGATTTACTCCGCGATGCTGCTGATCACCACCATCACGTTGTTCCACACTGTTGGTACTGTCGCCACCGATGCCGTGCCAATGCTCACTGTCATTAATCGTCTGCACCCGTGGCTGGGCCAGGCCATGGCCGTGGTAATCCTTGGCATGATCTTCAACACGGCACTTGGCATGTTCTACGCACTGGGGCGTCGCGTCACCGCAAATCACCCGGAAAAATTCAAGATTGTCTACGTCGCGCTGGTCTTGCTCGGTTTCGCCTTGAGCTTCATGGGCTTCCAAAACCTGATCGGTTGGGTCTACCCAATCCTGGGCTACATCGGTCTGCTGCTCATTACTGTCATGCTTGTTGCCTGGTTGCGCGGCCGCGAGCGCATCAGTGAAGAGACTTCCCGCCGCAAGCGCATCTTCCGTCTGGTCCGCCGTGGCCGGAACAAGGAGGCCCGCGAGGAGATTGAAGACTCCAACCTCAGTGTCGAAGAGGTTCGCGAGGCGATCGAGTAGTAGGTGGGCTGCTCGTAGCGCCGCCGTCAGTCTTGGGATCGGATCGCCTTCAATGATGTCGCCCGAGCCCAAGCCACGAACGCCGCCATCACAATGGCGGACACGAGAACCATCACTGGCCACCGATCGGGGTAATCACGGACTACCCAAGTCCATCCCCATTCCGAGGTCCACCACAGCGGTGAGGCGCTGAGGACATCACCGCCAACCATCACCGCCCAACCGCCGAGCGCCACCGAGACAAAGATTGCGGCCGCCACACTTCGACGCGCAAGTAAGCCGGTCACGGCCACAATCATCGCGGCCACAAGAGACGCGATTACCGCCTGGTACGGCCAGGGGTTAATGCCGGTCTGGCTATTGGTCTCGCCGCCTGCACCACTGATAACCACCGCAACCACGAGCACCGGTACGAGAAACGCCATATCCAAGGCAAACAGTCGGAGCGTGATGCTGCGTCGCGCACGCCGATACATCAGTGCTGGCCAGGCATCGGCTTGCGAAGTCCATGTCATGATGGCCACCATGGTTGCGGCCGTCGGCACGCAGACGAAACTCAGCAGCCCCAGCGCATACTCCGGGTTCCACACCACACGCACGACCGCAAGTCCGGCAAGCATCAGCGCTGCGAGACTCCACCAGGTGCGCCAGGGAAGGGTCGCGCTCATGCCATGGCTTAACGACGAAGTGCTGCGTTCCCGGCCCGTCGGCAAGCTGAGAGGTTTTCCGTGCGCAAGCAATGCGATGGCAAAGAAGCCTAGCCCGAGGAGCAAGTGCAGCAGTGTGGGCGGCAGGATGGCGATGTTCCAGATCTCGCTGTCTGCGGGAGCCGAGATGGAATTAGCCTGCACTCCGTGGATAGGTAACGTTGGGCGGATTGCCCAGGTCCACGGGAGAATTTGCCAGTTTGGGCTCATGGCGTCCAGTGTTCCTGCGATGGCCCAAGCGATGGAAGCGAGCGGAGCGAGGAAGAGAGCTGCGCGTGGCACAAGGCGCCATAGGGCAAGGCCGAATGTCCAGAAGACGAAGAATGACAAAGTGTTGAAGATCGTGAATTGCAATGCGGTGCTCACGCTCCGGGCAAGGAGAGTGGCCATCAGTGCGTGGCCGAGGGCCGCGGAGGCGATGACAGTAGCGGCGCGCGCGAGGAGCACTCGAGTGCTCGAGATATTGCGCCAGATTAGGCCGCCTTGGCGGAGTTTTTCTTCACGGTTTTGGCCGATGACGGACGTAATAGCAGCCAGGGGAGGAAGCAGGATAAGCGAGTAGATGTGGGCGCTCGCCATGGCGGTGGCGTCAACACCTGTAGAGAAGACCATGCTGACCAGCGCGATTGCCACCATGATGATGGGCAGAAACATGGTGAGTGACCACTTCGCCCGCAGTAGCTCGGCGCGGAAGTAGCGGCGGGCAGGAACGGTGCGCGTGTTAAGAGTGCGCGTGTGCGGTTGAGTGCTCATCGGGCAACACCTACTGCGGTGAAGAAAGCTTGCTCGAGGGATTGACCAGAGGCCGCAAAGTCAGTCAGCGGGCCTTCGTAGACCAGTCGGCCACCGGCGAGGACACCAAGGTGGTCAACGCTCTTTTCGACTTCTCCGAGTTGATGGGAGGACACCACGACGGCCTTGCCACTAGCGGCAAGATGTCGCAACAAGGTGCGCAGGCCCACGATAGCTTCGGGGTCGAGGCCGTTGGTGGGCTCGTCGAGAAGCACAATGTCGGGGTCGGTGAGCAGCGCCATCGCCAGGGAAAGACGAACCTTCATGCCCGTTGAGAAAGCGCGGGCACGCTTGTTACCAGCATGAAGCCCGACCAAGTCGAGGACTTCGGCGATACGGCTCTTGTCCGTGCCGGTCAGATGTGCGTGCACTTTGAGATTGTCGGTGGCTGAGAGCTGTGGGTAGAACGCCGGGCCATTGATGGAGGCGCCGATGCGGTCCAGGTCGACAACGGACCACGGGTGTCCCGCGATGCTGATTTCACCGGAGTAGGGAATTAGCCCAAGCACCGTGCTCATCAACGTGGATTTACCTGCGCCGTTGAGTCCCAATAGTCCGTAGACCTCGCCGGCGCGGACGTTCATATCGAGGCCGTTCAGGACAGGTTCGTTCTTGCCGTAGGAGACAGTGATGCCGCGCAGCTGGAGGAGGGGAGCGGCGGCGTCTGCGGAAGGGCCTGAGGTGGGGGTTGGTGCGTTCATGCCTTAAGTAATAGGAGTGTTTGGCACGGTTCGCGCCCTCCCTGAGGATGAGGTGGCGGAAATATCCTCCCTAGGGAGGAGGCGATAGCGAGGATGACGGTACCAGCGAGGAGAAGCTACAGCAGCCCGTTTTTCGCAGCCCAAATGACAAGATCCACGCGACTGCGTGAGCCTGTCTTGGTCAACAGGGATTTCACATGGGTTTTCACTGTCGTTGTAGCGACAACCAACCTGCGAGCAATTTCGTCATTGGAAAGCCCTTGGCAGACGAGGTTCAAAATCTCCTGTTCGCGGGGTGTGAATTGGGTTCCTGTGTGAGTGGGGTCTGAGTCAGCGCCATGTGTCGAGAACGCTCTCGCTGGCTGTCCTGAGTGCGGTGCGCGCGGTGAAACATGCCGCAACACCATCGGCGTCACCTTCGGATCGATGACTCCTTCACCACGGTGGATACGCATGATGGCCGAAAGCAGCTCACGGGGATTGGAGTCTTTGAGCAAAAAGCCTGCGGCCCCAGCTTCTAAAGCGCCGAGCACCAGGTCTTCTTCGCGGAAAGTGGTCAGTACCACGACTTTTGGAGTGGAAGCGCGAGCCGCACCTCCGGACGGCACGCCTTGCACAATCTGTCGTGTGGCCTCGATACCGTCCATCACGGGCATTCGAATGTCCATGACGACCACATCGGCTCCGGAGGCAAGACGCACAGCCTCGGCGCCGTCGCCCACGGCACCAATGACTTTCATCTGCGGGTGGGCATCAATAAGCTGCGCGAAAGACTGCCGAATCAGAGCCTGATCTTCAGCCACTAATACTCGAATTACATCCATTGCTCGTCTTTCTCGACAGGATTGACAGTCAGCCCTGCTTCGGTCGAACTGCTTACAGCCGAATACTGACGCGGAACATGCCGTCGCTTTCACCATAAGTCATCTCGCCACCGAGCTGCGCCACGCGTTCATTCAGACCAATCAGGCCAGCGCCAGCTCGCTTCCTGGGTTCCAAAGTTTCGCTCTCAGCCCGGTTTGCAGTCACCAAATGAACCCGCGCCGGGCTGTCATCAGCATCGGCAGGTGGATCGATTACCAGTGCCAGCTGACCAGCGCCCGATGAGTGCTTGGCCATATTCGCGGCCAACTCCGTCACTGCCCGCACCAAAGTCAAACGCTTCGCGAGTGGCCAATCCGCCAGGTCTCCATAAGACTCCGGCAGAGTCACCGAAACATCGCGACCCGGCGGACAAACTGCCGCAACCAGACGCGGAATCTCATTCGGGTCAGCGCTAATCTCGCCGCCATCACGTAGCGCATCGACAAGCGCATGCACATCCCGCAACGATTGGTCTGCGGTCTGGGCAATACCTTCCAGCGTGGTCTTTTCAGCAGCGGATTCCGCTCGTGAGCCATCCATCTCCGCCAGGTACAGAGCGGTTTGGGCCTGAACCTTAATAGAGGTGAGTCCGTGCCCCACGACGTCGTGAAGCTCCCTGGACAACTCCAGCTTGTTGAGCGCCACGACGTTCTCCAACTCCGCGGCATGTTCCTCGGCGTTGATGCGCAGCCATAGTGGCACTGCGTACGCGCTCGCCGTGATAAGCACCGCCGGTAGTCCGAAGACCAATAGTCGTTCCGGGGTAAAGCCGAAGGCAGGAACTGCCGGGTTGAGGAAGCTGCCAATCAACCCTAAAAACAGCCCAACGATGCCCCAGGTGCGATTCGGTTCCCACCTGGTCACAGCCCATAGAGATAGTGGGGCAGCAACAATAATGGGGTCTAGCCCAAGGTTCACTGGGGATAGCCACACCAGCAAGGCGAGACCCGCTAGGGCACTGTACGTAACCACAAACGATGCACGCACTGCTTTACGACGAAACGCTGCGGCCCCGGCAATCATCGCGGACAGAATCACATTGGTGACATAAGTAAAGCTCGGGCCATAAGTAAGTAGCGGCGTCATGCTCAACCAGCAGCACAGCAGGAAAGCAGTCGCAATAGCGAGATCGGCAGTTGGGAACGAGCCGACAAAGAAACGTACCCGGCTGCGCCAGTCGAGTGGGGCAGGGGTCTGCGCGGTGGCAGGCTGTGCGTGCATGGAGGAAGCGGTGCGCTGCATGTGTCTAGGCTAGCGGTCGGTGGCTTGCGCGGTTTAGTGTGAGTTTTCCACTTGCCGGAATGTGATGTTGATGCGGCCCTCTTTAAGCCCGCACCCTTCCGGCAGCGTGCCCGGACGAGTCTTGGGCACACCATGAAACGCAAGCCGCTTCGGACCACCAAACACAATCACATCCCCGCTGGCGAGAGTCACGTCATCCCAGGGTTTGTTGCGGTTTTCAGTCCCGCCAATGCGGAACAGAGCCTCATCGCCGATAGAGAGTGACACAATCGGGGCAGGGTAGTTTTCGTTTCGATCCTGGTGCATCCCCATGGTGGCCCCGGGCGGGTAGTAGTTGACCAACGCCATGTCGGGCCGAAAAGTGGTGGGCCACTGGCTGAGGGATTCGTCGTAAAGCGCGGCAGCGCCGAGTGCTTCGGTAGCGAGCTGTAGCAGGTTGTCAGGCACGGGCGGGACGCGAACGCCGCCTGCGTGCGTGACGTAGCGGTAGGGATTGGTGGCCCACATGCGACCGAGATGCAGCATAAAGACCTGCATCTGACCACTTTTGAGCTGCGGGCGAGTCATGGCCAGGGGAGTGCCGGCAACGTCGCGGGCGATGTCGCGGAGTTGCGTGATGATGCCCGCCTGCCGCTCCAGCGTAAGCCACCCCGGCAAATGAACAACTCCCGGCGTGATGCGGGCATCGTCGCGCGGGAGTTGATCAAAGAGCATAGGTCTAGTTTGCCTCTTAACCCGCGATGATTGCGTTAACCGGGCGGGACAGGAACTGCGGGCCAATCTTGCCCAGGTAGCGCAGGATGAAGTCCGCTGCTGACACCGAGTAGAAGTGGCGCTGGCGCTCGATGAAGTTCTGCGGGTGCGTTGCCTTCCATACGGCATCAGCGACCTGGTCCGGTGTGATGCGCACGCCAAGACGGCGGGTCGAACCAGCGGAAACGTCCGCCAGCTTGGTCTTCGCCCACAGCGGCATGATTGCGACGACGCGAATCTTGTCCTTGCGCCATTCCAGATCCAGAGCCTGCGTCAGACCCGAGACGTAAAACTTCGACGCGGAGTACGGCGCGATGTGCGGCTGACCGTAGATACCCGAAGCCGAACCCATGTTGACCAGGTGAGATCCCTTGGTGCGCTTCAGATACGGGTGCGCCGCCTTCGCGCCCAGTGTCAGGCCGGTGCAGTTGATGTCCACCTGCGCGCGAATAATCTCCGGCGACTGGTCGGTGGTATCGCCATCGCCGATGATGCCCGCGTTATTGTCCAGCACTGTCAGCTTGCCGCCGGTGTGGGAGGTGAAGTCCGCAAGCGCGTCCTCCCACTGCTTAAAGTCTGTCACGTCCAGCTTGCCGACGATTACCTCCGGGCGCTCAGCTTTGAGCTTCGCCAGGGCGTCCTCGTTGATGTCGTAGACACCTACGGTCCAGCCTGCAGCCAGGAACTTCTCGGCCACCGCGCGGCCAATGCCCTGTGCGCCGCCGGAGATGAAAATGGACGGGGAATCAGAAGTGGCCATGGTGTCTCAATCCTGCCTTTTCTTGCTGTTTTTATAAGTGGATAAATGTTATTCGTCAGCTTAGATGAGCATTTGCCTTCAAACAGGCGAATCGGAAAACGAGATCCGATTACAAACGAGCCCTCTACACTGGCCATCATGAAACCCCTGAAGATTCCACCAGGTCCCGGCATCCCAAAGGGCCTTGTCATCCCCTCAGCGGAGCTCACTGAACGCTTCGCGCGCTCCGGTGGGCCGGGCGGTCAGGGCGTTAACACCACCGACTCCAAGGTGCAGCTATCGGTCGATATTGCCGAGCTCAGCGTGCTTTCCGACGTCCACCGCCGCCGCGCCCTCCAGAACCTCAGCCACCGCCTCGACGGCACGACACTCACCGTGTCGGTCACCACGCAGCGCTCCCAGGTACGCAACCGCGCGGAAGCCAGGCGGCGCTTAGCGGAACTCATCCGAGAAGCTGTGCAGCCACCGCCTCCGAGGCGCCGGCGGACTCGACCGAGTCGGGCCTCGATTGCCCGTCGTAAAGCGCAGAAGCAGCGCCGCTCCGAGCTCAAAGCCAGCCGACGTCGCCCCAGCGCCTACTAGGGAATATGGGATTTTCGTGCATCCGTTGCAATATAGATGGTATGAGCGAAAACCAGGCCCCTACTGAAAAGGCAGCTGAAACTGTCGCGGAGTTCAACCGCGTGCCCTCGATTCTGTCCATCCAGTCGCATGTGAGCTATGGCCATGTGGGCAACTCCGCTGCGGTCTTCCCGCTGCAGCGCGCAGGTTTTGAAGTGTGGCCGGTCCACACCGTCGATTTCTCCAACCACACCGGCTACGGCCAGTGGCGCGGCCCGATGATTCCGGCCACGGATGTGCGCGAGGTCATCAAGGGTATCGATGAGCTGGGCAAGCTTGACGACGTCGACGCGATTATCTCCGGCTACCAGGGTGGTAGCGATATTGCGGATGTCATCATCGAGGCCGTGGCGCTGGCCAAGCAGCGCAACCCGAAGGCTATCTACTCGTGTGACCCGGTGATGGGAAATGCCAAGAGTGGCTGCCACGTTTCGGACGACATTCCGCCGCTGCTGCGCGACAAGGTCGTGCCGGTGGCAGATGTGATTACGCCAAACCAGTTCGAGCTGGGATACCTGACGGGCCGCGAGGTCAGCGACCTGGAGTCCACCATTGCGGCAGCTCATGCTGCTCGTGAGATGGGTCCGGAGGCCGTGTTGGTGACCAGTGTGCTGCGTCCGGAGCGCAAGGAGGGCGAGATTGAGATGCTCGCCGTCAATGGTGCGGGCGCATGGCTGGTGGCGACGCCGTACCTGCCCCTGAAGCGCAACGGTTCCGGCGATGTCGCGGCTGCGCTGTTTGCAGGCAACCTGCTGCGCGGTCGCGGTATTTACGGTGACCTTTCGGTCGCGTTGGGTAACACAGCGGCCAGTATCTTTGAGCTGCTGAAGGTCACGCACGAGTCCGGCTCTGGCGAGCTGGAGCTCGTGCGCGCGCAGGAGGCCTACGTTCATCCGGAGCAGCGTTTTGAGGTTACGAAGGTAGCGTAGCGCTTTATAAGCGAATATGGGGGGAGTCGATGGCGGCAGCACTTATGTGTTGCCGCCATCGTCGTACCAGGTCTTCGGGATTTTTCTGCCTTTTACCTGGGTTCTAAACATTTGCGCAACAAGAAGAAAAGATTTTGAACCATTGAAATAAAGTTTCCAATGAGTAGATAATGAAAACGGTTACTACTTAGTTGTGCCTATCCTTCAATAAAGGGGAGTAAATGTTTTCTACCCGCACGGGGCGAACCCTGGCTGTCTCGGTCTCTGCACTTGCGATTTGTGGCCTCGGGTTGACCGCCTGTTCGAACCCCGATGATAAGTCCGCCTCCGGTGCCGCCGGGGACTCCGGCGCCAGCGCCGAGCAGACCCTGGTCCTGCTGGATAACAACGAAACCGGCGGATACAACCCGGTTGCTGGTTACAGCAGGTCCGGCGATTCCCCGGTCTACGAGGGCCTTTTCCGGCTCAAGCCGGTGTCGGGTGACACCTCCACGAAGCCCGTCGACTTTGAGCCTCTGCTAGCCTCCGGCCCCGCCGAGCCGAGCAATGGCAACAAAACGTGGACCGTTCCAATCAAGGACGGAATCACCTTCTCCGACGGGACCACCTTCGGGCCGGAGGACGTCGTGGCGACCTACAAGGCCATCCTCGACGAGCGCTCGGCCTCCTCTGAGGCTCCGAACTGGGAAATGCTCGATGAGGTGCACGCCGACGGAGACAAGGTCGTCTTCGAGCTGAATATCCCGTACGCGGAATTCGATCACCAGCTCCTCAACGGCATCGCCCCGTCGGAGGCCTTCAACTTCGATGATTTGAAGCCCGCCGAGGACTCAGATCTCAATACCAAGCCCGTGGGAACTGGCCCGTTCAAGCTCGAATCTTTGCGTGCCGACGAGGCCATCTTCACGGCCCGCGAGGATTATCACGGCGGGGCCCCTGAGCTGAAGAAAGTCATTTACCGAGTCAATCAGGACGAAAACTCCCGTGCTCAGCAGCTGCGCGGCGGCGAGGGCGACGGAACCATTATGGAGCCGGCGTTGGCGCAGGAATTTGAAGGCCAGGAGGGATTCAAGGTCGAGTCGGCGCATTCGGCGGACTGGCGCGGAATCACCCTTCCAGCGGGCAACCCGGTCACCGGTGACCAGGCAATCCGCAATGCGGTCAACCTGGCTGTCAACCGTGAGGCCATGGCGAAAGACGTGATGAAGGGCCACGCGAAGCCGAACTCCACCTTCCTCGCGGACTTCTACGGCGACGCCTACGACCCGACCGCCGAGATCAAGCACGACACCGCGAAGGCCGAGAAGCTTCTCGACGACGCCGGGTGGAAGAAGGGCTCGGACGGCATCCGCGTCAAGGACGGCCAGCGCGCCGCGTTCGATGTCATCTACTTCCCGAACCGCGATCACGCCCGCACAGACCTGACGTTGGCCGCAGCCTCCGACCTGAAGAAGGTCGGCATTGAGGTCAATCCGGTCGCCCGTGATTCCAAGTCTGTCACCCGCGAGGACTACGCCAAGACCCCGGTCATGCTGGGAGGAGGCGGTACCCCGTACTCCGTCGACGGCCAGATCTACTCAATCTTGCACTCCAAGTACGCTGAGCCGGGTGCCGGTGCCAAGTGGGATAACGGCTCCGACTACGTCAACCCGGAGATCGACAAGCTGCTCGACCAGGCGCGCGTCGAAGCGGACCAGGCCAAGCGAGACGAGCTCTACCGTAAGATTCAGAAGCTCTACGCCGAAAAGCCCGCCATGCTGCAGCTGGTCTACGTTGACCATGTCTATGTCGAGCGCGACCGTGGCTACACGCACCCGGATGCCATCCTTGAGCCCCATGCCCACGGCCTGAACTTCGGCCCGTGGTTCAACCTGGGGGCATGGCACAAGTAAATGACAAAAGCCGAGCCACACCCACGTCCTCACCCTCGCTCGCGCCCGCACTCACACCCGCGTCTACACCCCTCTGAGCATCAACCCCGTTTCAAGAGCCGGAAACGGCAGGTCGCAGGAATCGTCGTGAGGCGAGTGCTGGTAGCCGTTCCCATCGTTGTGGCGGTGACGGCAGCAGTGTTCGCGCTGGCGGCGGTGAGCCCCTTCGACCCTTTGGATGCGTATCTCAAAGGTCAGGCGGGCAACCTGACCGAAGCGCAGAGAGTCTCGATTTCTCACCAGTTGGGGCTGGATAGGCCCTGGTGGGAGTCGTGGTTGGTGTGGCTGCAGGGCCTGGCGGTGGGCGACCTTGGCATTTCGAGGTCCTACTCACAGCCGGTGACGCAGGTGCTCGCCGAGCGTCTGCCGTGGACGATGCTGCTCGGCGCCTGCGGACTTGCCGGAGCTATCGCGCTGTCATTCGTTCTGGCACTGTGGGCTGCGGTGCGGCGCGGGGGAGTGCTAGACCGGCTAGTCCTGTCGATCTCGACGGTGATTCAGGCGACCCCGCCCTTCGTCGTTGCACTCGGCGGCCTCGGCCTTTTTGCGTTGGCCTGGAAGCTATTTCCCACCGGAGGCCTGACCTACCCGGGCGAGCCCGTGACTTTCTCCTCTACGGTGGCGCACCTTACGCTGCCAGCTGTCGTTCTTGCGATTACGCAGGTGCCGTGGCTGGTGCTGTCGTTGCGTGAGTCCATCGTCGAGGTCATGGACTCCGGCGCGGTCACCGGAGCGCAGGTCCGCGGCATTCCGCGCCGAACGATTATTTTCTCCCATATCCTGCCGACCGCAGTGCCGCCTTTCCTCGCGCTCATCGGCGCGCGACTGTCTGAGCTGGTCGTCGGATCGACACTGGTGGAGGCGGTCTTCGCGTGGCCTGGGCTCGGAACCGCGCTGGTCAAATCGGCTCAGAGCTTGGACTTTCCGCTGCTGAGCATTCTCACTATCGCGACGACGGCTATCGTCCTGCTCGGAAATCTGCTTGCCGACGTCGCCTTCGTCGTCCTCGACCCACGGGTGGATGCAGATGCTTAAAACGACAAAGAGGCCGGTCGCCCCGGTCGTGGCCGTGGCGTGCCTGGTCCTCATCGCTGCCTACGCCTTTTTAACTCCGCTGTTTCACGACTCCGACCTGGTGCTCACCGACTTCGCCAATTCCGGTGTCGCCCCGGGGCCTGAGCACTTCTTCGGTACCGATTCGAAGGGGCACGACGTTTTCGTTCGAGTTGCTGCGGGAATGCGCATTTCCCTTTTCATTGCACTGGTCACGGCAGTGTGCTCGGCGATCGTCGGTATCGTCCTCGGCGTTACCGCAGGCATGCTCGGCGGGCGCGTCGACCGCGTCATTATGCGCAGCGCCGACGTCACCAACGCGCTGCCGCACCTGCTACTGGGGCTGCTCATCGTCAGCCTTTTCCGAGGCTCGGTCCCCGCAATCATCATCTCCCTGGTACTGACGCACTGGGTGACCATCACCCGAACGGTCCGTGCGTCCGTGCTGCATCTGCGGGGCGCCGAGTTCGTCGAGGCCGCGCTCCTGTCCGGAATGAGCCGCGCACGCGTGCTAGCTCGGCACGTTGTTCCGGCGGCACTGGGGCAGTCCTTGGTCGGCCTTATCTTGCTGATCCCGCACGCAATCTGGCACGAGTCGACGCTGTCTTTCCTTGGGGTGGGCCTGCCGCCGCACAAGCCGTCTCTCGGGACTCTGCTTGCCGACGCCGAGGGCGCCCTGCTTCTCGGCCATTGGTGGATTTTGGTGTTTCCCTCGTTTTTCCTCGTCGCCACAACGTTGTGTATTGCGGCCGTCGGCACGCATTTGAAGGAGCGGGTGACCGGACAGGAGGTGCTGGTGTGAGTGCTCGGGAGGGCGTCGGCAAGCGAGAGAAGCTGCTGGACATTGAGAGACTGACAGTGCGGATTCCCCTGCGCGGTGGTGACGTGGTGCATGCCGCGACGGGCGTGTCCCTGACTGTGGGTAGGGGAGAGGTCGTCGCGGTTGTGGGTGAGTCGGGCTGCGGAAAGTCGATTATTGCCTCGGCGGTGGTTGGCATGCTGCCGCCGCACGCGAGAGTAGAGGGGCAGGTGCGTTTCTATCCGCGCGAAGGGGCAGCTGACAGTGGTGCAGAAGCGGAGAGGAACGCCGAGCCCATCGAAATTCTGGCGCGGCGACGTACCGGCGCGGGCCTTGCTCGCACTGACGAGGAGCTGGCGGGGCGGCAAATCGCGCTAGTACCGCAGTCGGCGGCGACGTTTTTGACACCGGTGCGCACGGTCGGGGCACAGCTAAAAGAAACAATTTCCGTTCTGGGGCGCAACCACACGGTGGAGGAGATGCTGCGGCGAGTCAGCCTGGATGCGGAGGTCGCGGCGCTGTATCCCCACGAACTTTCCGGGGGTATGGCGCAGCGCGCAGCAGTGGCATTCGCCCTGGCTGGCGACCCTGCTCTGGTGATTGCTGACGAGCCGACGGCCTCCCTCGACCCCGACCTGACCATGGCCCTGCTGCGCATGCTTCGCCAAATCGCCGACAGTGGTGTGGGAGTCATGCTAATTACGCACGACATTTCCGAGCTGCGCGATAGCGGCATCGCCGACCGAGTTGCAGTGATGTACGCATCGCGCCTTGAGGAGACGGGACCGGCAAAACAGGTGATTGAGGCCCCAGCCAGCGAATACATGCGCGACCTGCTCGCAGCGCTGCCCGAAAACGGCATGCGGCCGATGCCCGGCGTGGTGCCGAGCTTGACGAACCTGGACGAGGACTATTGCTACGCGCGCAGGCTCGAGGAGGCGGGGAAATGAACGAGGAGGCTGTGGTGAGTAAGGCGTTGGTGAGTGAGCAGGCTTCGGTGAGCTGTGACGCGCAGGCGAGTGGCAAAGCGCTGGTCGCCGAGAACGTGTCGAAGTCATTCGGCGCCAAGGACGGCTCTGCGAGAGTCGTTTTATCGGACGTTTCCATCAGGGTTGATCCAGGGCAGATCGTCGGGCTTCGTGGGCCTTCGGGGGCTGGCAAGTCCACGCTCGGCCGTATCCTCGCAGGCCTGGAAGTGCCCGATTTAGGGCAGTGCTTCTGCGACGGGGTGCCGGTCGGCGCTGTGCGCAGCCGCGCCGGGCAGCGGGTTCGTGGCCAGATTGGGATGGTGTTTCAGTCTCCCCGAAGGTCCTGCGACCCGCGGATGACTTTGGGGCGCACCATTCGCTCAGCCGCACGACAGGGGCGGCAAGGGCGGCGGGATGGTCAGCGAACCGGGAAAAGTGTGGACATCGACGAGCTCATCCGAAACGTTGGGCTGACTCCGGACCTTCTCGATCGCTTCCCTAGCCAGGTCTCAGACGGGCAGCTCCAGCGTGCCGCAGTCGCTCGCACCCTGGCCGCCGGTCCACGCTACCTCATCTGCGACGAGATGACCGCCATGCTCGACGCCGCCAACTCCGCGGCAATCGTCGAGGTCATCCGGGATTTCGCCGTATCTGGCGGCGGTGTTCTCATGATTAGCCATGAACACAGGCTTCTCGCCGCCGTGTGCGACGGCGTCGTCGCCTTAGAGTAGCGATATTACTTAGCGCCCAGCTTGGAGTCATTGAACCTTCACTGCCTGTGATCGCCGATAGAATTTAGAACTTAGGGTAGCCATACCTATGGTGGATATTGTAGGCTATCCTGTTGTTGATTGAATGGTTGGCTATCAATCGTTACTTGCTTGAAGGACTTCTATTGATTGATTCAAAAACTCCAAGGCTTCGACTTTTGACCCGATCGGACTTGGAAGATA
The DNA here is from genome assembly GCF_030232425.1 of Corynebacterium sp. MSK019. Classification (NCBI taxonomy): domain Bacteria; kingdom Bacillati; phylum Actinomycetota; class Actinomycetes; order Mycobacteriales; family Corynebacteriaceae; genus Corynebacterium; species Corynebacterium sp. MSK019. Next base: position 108,030 of record NZ_JASPJT010000010.1, read on the forward strand.
TCGAACTCGAACCTTCGCTGGTTATCCGTGCAGTAGAAGATGGATACTTGGCATTCGCGGAAGGTTCCTCGCAGTGCCCGACAAAAATGATGATTGACTTACCGGTTGAGAGCCGGGACTCGATTGCTTTTTCGATGCTCGGTTTTGATGCCAACCGTGATCTCGTTGGATACAAGACCTCTTATCGCCACGGAAGCGACAACCCAGATAAGTACTACACCACCATTAGTCTCTACGACGATGAAAGCGGCATGCCATACGCGCTAATGGACTGCCAAAAAGTTGGAGCCTCGCGAACTCCCACTACGACCTCATCGACCATGGAGTCAAAGTTAGCGATGTCAAGGCATTCGCCGTGGCCCGAGTGTTGGCTAGGGAACATGGGCTCATGGTTGGAGGCACAGCAGGTGCTGCAATCTACGAAGGTTTGCGTCATCTACACGAGTTTCAGGCAGGAACAACAATGGTCGTCATTGTTTGTGATGCTGGTGAGAAATATCTCGACACAATTTTTGATACTGATTGGCTTCAGAAAAATCATTTGTATTCAGAAGTTATGGAGCGTCAAGTTTCGCGAATGCTCAGAGCCTATGGTGATTCTCGTGCCATTGCTAGTTCCTTCGAGGTGGCCGGGTGATAAATCCAGCTCGTGCAATTGGCCAGCAAACCGTGTCCTACCGTGATGTCTATTCGCTTGCGCTACCCATCGCGGGCGTTCAGCTAGCGGGGGTTGCGCTAACCACGACCGATGTGCTGATGCTGCAGACCCTCGGTGTAGTGGCAATTGCCGGCGGCGGACTCGCAATGCAGTTCTACAACCAGATTCGCACCATGTGTGTCGGTATGGTCACCGCCGGAGGCAACCTAGTAGCCGAGGCCGCGTCGGAGTGGGAAAAGACAGGCGAGGAAGTTGCGGCTGAGCGAATCCGCCAAGCGGTACGCAGTTGCATGGCCGTCGGTACCGCAACTGCAATCATTGGTGGCCTCATCGTGATTTCATTTGGTGCGCTTGCACTCATCTTGCCCATCGACGACACTGTTGCCGAGCTAGCGTTCTCGATGACGGTCGCACTTGCACCAGGCCTTATCCCGATGATTTGGCTCAATGTCCTGCGGCAGTTTGCAGTCGGCATGCGTCGGCCGGGCTCTCTGCTGGTGGTTACGCTCATCTCCATCGTTGTCAACGCTGCTCTCAACGCTGGATTCCTCCGGCTAACAAGTGTCAATGAATGGGGAACTGCATGGGGACTGGTGGGCATCGGTCTGTCGACCACCTGCGTCCAGGTTTTTACCCTGCTGTCCTTTGCTGGCTTGCTGCAAAGAGACCGTCAGCTACGGAAATTCTTCGCGGTCATTCCGAGGCCCGGCGACGCAGCATGCATGAGGCGCATTATTCGGCTTGGGATTCCAGTTTCGCTTACCTACGGCTCTGAAGCTGCGATTACTACTATCGCAGGTCTAGCGATGGGCCTGGTTAGCCCAGTCATGCTGGCAGCGCACACCGTTGTTAACCAACTCGCTTATATCGTCTACCAAGTATGTATCGGCTTCTCGCACGGAGGATCTATACTGGTCAGCCGTGCATTAGCGGATGGTGCCGAGGCAGTCAAACAGGTATCACGTCGGGTTTTGCACGCAGTGGGTATTTATCTTGCCGTCGTCGGTTTGCTCTGGTTGCTACTGGGCAAGTACGTCGTTGGACTGTTCCTTACTGATTCCAACGTTAGTGCCAATCCCGATGTACGCCATATAGCGACAATCTTGTTGTGCCTTGCCGTGCTTCAGCAGTTCGCTAAAGGCTCCCAGAACGTGCTGGTGGGGCTCCTTCGTGGGCTGCGCGACACGAAGTCGGGTCTCAGTGCGACCCTTTGGGGCTACTGGGCGGTGGGGGTTCCAGCTCTCCTGATTCTTGGCCTTGGCCTTCGTTGGGAAGGATATGGCGTTTGGGTTGGGCTCATCCTTGGCTTTTCCACGACCGCTGCTCTGCTTTACCGCGCTCTGCAGCGTCACCTGCAACCCACTAGTTCCGTGTGACGACCGAAGCTTCGTAACACCCATCCAGAAATAGTCTGAACCATCCACGTAAAGATGACGTTTTCCCTCTACCGAAGGGGATCCGAGGAGCTGAATATGCGGTCGACTGACCGCCTGCTCCGGAAAGAAGAAAATGAAGAAAATGAAGGTTAGTTCTCCTCTTACTCCAAGCGTGCTACTGCGTGACTTCCCCGCAAGGGTGCTTTTCGCGGTACTCCTATGCATGTCGCTCGTCCTTCTCGCCGCTTGCTCAGATGGAAATGGAGACGCATCCGCTAGCAGTGAGAAGCGTACCGTCGTCGATGCGCTAGGACGCGAAGTTAAAGTCCCGCAGAATGTCGAGCGAATCCTGATGGGCGGGCAGAAGATGCTTTACACGACGGCGCTTCTGAACCCAGACAATCCAACTGACAAGATCGTTGCCTGGCCAGAGGACCTGAAGGAAAACGACAAAGCCACTTACGACCGCTACGTTGAGAAGTTCCCCAAAATCAAGGACATCCCGACCACAGGCGAGATTTACAACAACACTATGTCGCTGGAACAGGCTCTGGAGTCCCGACCCGATGTCTTCGTAGTAAATGCGGGTGTCTTCGACGCGGCTAAAGATGCTGGAATCGTTGATGGATTAGAAAAGGCAGGCGTGCCGACGGTGACTGTCGACTACTTCATTGACCCAGTGAAAAACACCGAGCCCAGTATTCGAATGATGGGACAACTGCTGGGGCGTGAAAAGCAGGCGGAAGACTTTATCAACTACTACGAGAAGAAGGTCAACAAGGTCGCTGACCGCCTTGCCGAGAAGAAACCAGCACCGACACCGACATTCCTGTGGCGAGCACCCGGTTACTTTGACTGCTGCTCAACCTTCGCCAAGTCCAACCTGGCGCAGATTGTCAATTTTGCCGGTGGACTAAACCTTGGCGACGAAATGATTGATGCGAAGCAAGGGCAGGTATCGCCAGAGGCATTGGCCGGGAAGAATCCTGAAGTCATCATTGCCACAGGCGCAGACTGGGATCAGGGTAAGACTCCGGTCAAGGAAGGAAATTACGTACCGCTGGGTTACTCGGAATCGAAGGAAGAGGCGCAAAAGGCCCTTCACGATGTCGTCGGTAAGCAGCCCGCTGTGCGTGAAGTCGACGCGGTGAAAAGTAAGCGTACTTTCGTCGCATGGCATCATTTTTACGATTCGCCATATAACTTCCTGGCAGTCGAGATGTTTGCAAAGGCCATGCACCCGGACTTGTTCGGCGACATTGACACTGAACGAGAGGTACAGGACCTGCACGATAAGTTCCTGCCAATCGAGGCCTCGGGCACCTTCTGGACTGGGCTGGAGTGATGTCGAACATGCAAGTTTCGCACGGAAACCTGGCAACAACGCAGGGGAGCGGAGACGCCGTTCGCGGGGAGCAGGAAGTCAGCCCTGATAGAGTAATGGTGCAGTCAACTTTTCACTGGTATCAGCGCGCAGCACGGAAGAAGTGGGTGATAATCGCTCTGATTACTGTGGTGTTGGCTTTGACATCGCTTGCTGACTTTCTACTCGGTGGCGGTAGCATGCCTGCCAGCGAAGTTTTGCATACATTGACCCATCCGGTTGGTGCGCGACCCATTGACCACCAGATTGTTTTCGACATTCGGCTTCCGATGACCGTGACTGCAGTGCTCGTCGGAGCGACGCTGGCAGCGGCGGGCTCACAAATGCAGACAATTCTGGGAAATCCCCTGGCCGAGCCGTACACCCTGGGCGTGTCAGCGGCGGCCGGATTCGGTGCTGCCCTGGCTGTGGTCACCGGCTTCGCTTCTGAGGGAATCGGTGCGGTGCTGGGGATGGCCGGGACTGCGTGGGTGTTCGCGATGCTGGCCTGCGCTGCGATTCTGCTCTTTTCCCGATTTCGTGGCCCAGGAGTCGAGGGGATGATTCTCCTCGGTATCGCGATTGTATTCTTTTTCGACGCTCTACTGGCCCTGATGCAATACCTGGCCTCGGAGACGCAGTTGGAACAGGTTGTGTTCTGGACGATGGGTAGTCTCACCCGCTCGAACTGGACGCAGATTGCGTTGCTCGCGGTGATATTCGTGATGGGGCTACTCTTCTTTTACCTCAATGCCTGGTCGCTGACTGCATTCCGGATGGGCGATGACCGCGCAAAAGCCCTTGGCGTAGACGTTGATCGACTGCGTGCGCTGACCCTTATCGTGGTGTCCTTTATGGCGGCAACCGCTGTGTCGATGGCCGGTACGATTGGATTTATCGGTCTCGTCGGCCCACACGTTGCGCGCTTATTGGTAGGCGAAGATCAACGTTATTTTCTTACTGCTTCGACTTTGGTAGGGGCGCTGCTTCTGGTTGCGGCATCGGCAGTGTCGAAGGTGATTCAACCGGGTGTAATTCTTCCCGTAGGCATTATTACCGCAATTGTAGGAGTGCCCGTATTTGTCGCGATTATCGCTGGCCAGAGGAGGAAAATGTGGGTTGGCTAAAGGCAAGTCGCTTTGTCGGGAACGACGCTGTACATGGTCATCACGACAGCCCCAGTAAACCTGACGGTAAACCCCTCGGCGAAACCCCTCCAGAATCGTCCGCTCTTAGCGCGCGAGGAGTGTCTTTTGCTTACGACGGCCATCATGTCCTGCACAATGTCGACGTTGGGCCTCTTCCGATGGGAAGCGTGACTGCGTTGGTCGGTCCCAACGGAGCTGGCAAATCGACACTGCTGAGGTGTTTGGCGGGCCTTGAAAACTGCTCGGGGCAGGTACGTGCTGAAAGATCTCTATATTTGCCACAGGACCCTCCGCCGCTGAGCTCATTGACCGTGTACGAAAGCGTCCTGCTTGCCCGGCAACAGTCGTTTTCTGGGTTTTCCGCACTGCGTGTCGGATCCACAGTGCGGGCAGAAGTGCAGGCCACCATTGAACGGCTTGGGTTGGTTGCGTTGTCATCGCGGCTGATGTCTGAGTTGTCTGGGGGACAGCGGCAGTTGGTGAGTTTTGCGCAGGCGGTTGTGCGACGACCTCGGGTATTGCTTCTCGACGAGCCCACCAGCGCACTCGACCTGCGTAACCAATTGATGCTTCTCGGGCAGGTACGCAAGTGTGCGCGGGAATTGCCCTGCGCGGTAGTGATGACACTTCATGACCTGGGGCAAGCGGCGCGCTTTTGCGAACATGTGGTTGTTCTAGCCGATGGTCGGGTCAGCAGTGCAGGGCCTCCGGCAGAGGTCATTAATGAAGCTATGCTGCGAGAGGTTTATCAGGTAGAAGGTGCGGTGCTCCCGACTCGCAATGGCGGGCTGGCGGTCGAAGCGTCGGAGGCACTCTAGCGCAGACCCGTGACTGTAGCGCACGCTCTCGGCTGTTCTACAGCCACGAATGAGCGCTAAAGTGCAGGGCCCGACGAGCGCCCCAGCCGGCGCCCCCCTAACTGCCCCTAGTAGTAGAACGGGAACTCGTCCCAGTTCGGGTCACGCTTTTCCAGGAACGCTTCCTTGCCCTCGACGGCCTCGTCGGTCATGTACGCCAGGCGAGTAGCCTCGCCCGCGAAGACCTGCTGGCCCATCAGTCCGTCATCGGTCAGGTTGAAAGCGAACTTCAGCATGCGCTGCGCCGTTGGGGACTTACCGTTGATCATGCGGCCCCACTCCACCGCGACATCTTCCAGCTCAGCGTGGTCGGCGACCTCGTTGACAGCGCCCATGCGGTGCATGGTCTCAGCGTCGTAGGAACGGCCGAGGAAGAAAATCTCGCGGGCAAACTTCTGACCAACCTGCTTCGCCAGGTAGGCCGAGCCATAGCCGGCATCGAAAGATCCCACGTCAGCGTCGGTCTGCTTAAAGCGGGCCTCCTGGCGGGATGCCAGTGTCAGGTCACACACCACGTGCAGGGAGTGTCCGCCACCTGCGGCCCAACCATTGACCACGGCAATGACAACCTTCGGCATAGTGCGAATCAGGCGCTGCACCTCCAGGATGTGCAGGCGGCCACCCTCGACCTTGGCACGCGCGGTATCGATGGTGGATGCGTCCGCGGTAGCGTCGTCATGCTCGTGGGATGTGGCGTACTGGTAGCCGGAACGACCGCGAATGCGCTGGTCACCACCCGAACAGAATGCCCAGCCACCGTCCTTGGTGCTCGGGCCGTTACCGGTCAGCAGCACAACGCCGACATCCGGGGTGCGACGCGCGTGGTCGAGCGCGCGGTAGAGCTCATCGACAGTGTGCGGGCGGAACGCGTTACGAACCTCCGGGCGATCAAAAGCAATGCGCACAATGCCGTTTTCGCGGCCCTCGCCGACGTGGCGGTGGTAGGTGATGTCGGTCAAATCCTCAAAACCATCAACCGTCTTCCACTGCTCAGGGCGGAAGGGGTTATCGGTCGAGTACTTCGCGGTATCAGTCATGGCTTCCAGCATAAAGGTCTCTAGCATGAGGGGTATGTCTGTGTCCGCTGCGCCCAACATCCAGCTTCCGCCAATCGACGACATCCTCGGCCGCGCCCACGTCGTGGCTCTGCCCATGGCAGTGAAATTCCGTGGCGTCACCACTCGCGAGGCGCTCCTCATCGACGGCCCCGTTACCTGGGGAGAGTTCGCGCCCTTCCTGGAGTACGAGGCACCCGAGGCCGCCGCGTGGTTGCGCTCGGCCATCGAATGCGCATACGTTGGCCTGCCCACCTCGAAGCGCGAGTTTGTCGAGGTCAACGCCACCATCCCCGCCATCACACCCGAGCAGGTGCCGGAGGTCGTGGGGCGTTACCCCGGGTGTCGCACGTTTAAGGTCAAGGTCGCAGAGAGCGGCCAATCGCTTAACGACGACATCGAGCGCGTAGCCGCCGTCCGCACCGCGGTGGCCGAAGCCTATGGCTATGAACCTGTTGTGCGAGTGGATGCGAATCGTGGCTGGTCGGTGGAGCAGGCCATCCGCGCCGCTCATGAGTTGGGTCCGCTGGAGTACATGGAGCAGCCTGTTGCGACTGTCGCCGAGCTCCGCGCGGTCCGCGACGCAGTGGGGGAGTTTTGCCCGATTGCTGCCGATGAGTCGATCCGCAAAGCTGAGGATCCGTATTTGGTTGCGCGCGAACAGGCGGCTGACGTGGGCGTAATGAAGGTTGCGCCGCTTGGCGGGCCACGCCGTTTGCTTCGGTTGGCCGAGGAGCTGGCGGTGAAGGTGACCGTCGCCAGTGCCTTGGATACAGGTGTTGGCATGGCCGCCGGTTTGTTCACGGCGGCGGCCCTGCCTGTGACCGAGCTGCAACCGGTGCCAAACGCAGCGGGTTTGGCCACGTCCTCGCTGTTTATCGAGGACGTCATCGAGCCCCGGCCACTTATCGATGGCCGACTGCCCGTCACCAACCCCGCTCCCGACCCTTCCCGCCTGGCCGAGCTCGCCGCGCCGGGCTCCCGCCGCGATTGGTGGTTCGACCGCCTCCGCGCGGCGTATGCCCATCTATAACGCTAAGAAAGTGACTAGGTTTATGACACTTTGAGCCCGAAAAACGGCTTCCAAACTGACATAAACCTAGTCAGTAACTTCCGGCAAGTAGCCTATTGAGTGTGAACAATAACCAGGACACCCCTCAAGACCCGGACACCGGCGCGGTCGAAACCACTCACGCCGTCCAGTCCACACAAGCCCCATCCGCAGTGGTAGCGGGCCTCATCGTCGATGAGCTGCTGCGTCTCGGCATGGTCGATGCCGTGGTGTGCCCGGGTTCCCGGTCCGCCCCGCTCGCCCGCGCTCTGGTCCAGGCCGCCGACGCGGCGAAGGTTCGCCTCCATGTGCGCATCGATGAACGCTCTGCCGCCTTCCTCGCCCTCGGCCTGGCCTCGCGCACCCGCAAGGTGACCCCGGTAATTACAACGTCCGGCACAGCAGTGGCGAACCTCGTGCCCGCCATGGTGGAAGCCACCGCGTCGGGCATTCCGCTGTTGGCACTGACCGCCGACCGCCCCGCGCATTATCGCGGCACCGGCGCGAACCAGACCATCGTCCAGGACCGCCTGTTCGCTGATGCCTCTGTCGTCGAGTTCGATCTGGACGGCACCGCCCCGGTCACGAAGGCCACCGCCGCGCAGATCCGCGCTCGCATTGATCGCGTTGTCGCCGCCATGGCATCCGGCGCCGGCCACCTTAACGTCCGTTTTGTCGAACCGCTCGTGCCTGACGACGACTCCGTCGCCGACATCCCCGAGGGCCGCGCCGATGGCGGCCCCTGGACCACGATTGCGCCTACCAACAGCAACAACGTCGGCGTGGCCGCCACCGCAACCGGCCCGGCCAACGCGGCTAGCACAGCCACAATTGACATCAGCCGCCGCACACTCGTGATTGCGGGTTCGAATGCCCCGCACCTGCCGGCGCTGGAGGATTTGCCAACCATCGCTGAGCCGAATGCGTATGCGCCGGCGCACCCGGTGCACCCGCTCGCGGCGGGCACTTTCGCGCAGATTCCGCCGGAGCAGATCGTGCTGGTCGGCAGGCCGACGCTGCACCGAGGTATCTCTAAGCTGCTGGCCAATCCGGATATCGAGCTGACCGTTGTCTCCGAAGCGGAAAACCACGGTTTTGGGGTGGAGTTCCCGGATGTGACGGCGAACGCAAGGGCCGTCGTTAGGCATGTGCAGACTGTGGGGGAGCAGGACCCGCAGTGGACGAAAATCTGTGAGGCCGCCAGCGAGTTGGCGGTGAAGTCCGTGCGAGAGACGCTTACCGAGTCGATTGAAGCGGAGGAACCGCTGACCGGATTTCATGTGGCGGCGGCTCTGACGGACAGCCTGCGCACGGGTGACAATGTGGTGCTGGGCGCGTCGAACCCGGTGCGCGATGCGTCGTACACGGGCCTGCCTTTCCCCGGTGTGAACACGTATGCGGGACGAGGTGCCGCGGGCATCGACGGCACGGTGGCGACGGCAATCGGTATTGCGCTGGCGTCCGACCGCGAGCATGCCGACGAGATCCGCCCGCCGCGGACGATTGCACTTATGGGGGACCTGACGTTCCAGCACGACTCCGCAGCGTTGGCAATTGGGCCGCTGGAGCCGAGGCCGGAAAACCTCACCATCGTGGTGGCCAATGATGCAGGTGGCGGTATTTTCGAGACGCTGGAGGCGGGCAGCCCGGTTCTGCGGGGAAGCTTTGAGCGCATCTTCGGCACCCCGCAGGGCGTGGACTTTGAGGGCATCTGCCAGGCTTACGGGGTCGAGCACGTGCGCGTTGACCGCCTCCCAGATCTGCTCGCGCAGTTGCACCCGGATACCGACGTCGATGGCATCCGCGTCATTGAGGTGGCGACCACGCGTGCGACGCGTCGGCAGTTGCATCACAAGCTGGCATACAATGCGGAGATTGGGGTGCTGGACAAGCACTAGCTGGAAACAATCAGAGACAGAAAAATAGGAGGTCGCGACCGCCATGCAGTGGAAAACTGCCCTGGCCAATTGGCCGCGCTTCCTTCGTCAGGTACTGCTCTTTGTAATGATTTGCCTGTTGCTGTCGTGCCTGGCCATGGTGGTTGGCTGCTTCATTAATGACCGCAATATCGAGTCGAACATGGGGCAGTCCGTAGCCAACGTGCGCTCGGTCGAGCTCCTTCGCACCACGGTTGATTTCGTCGACGAGAATGGTGATTTTCAGTCGCCGCCAACCGGTTTGCTCTATCCCGTTGGTCTGGAAGAGGGGCAGCGCGTCCGCGTCGAATACGACCGCACTGATCCCAATGTCGTCCGCGTCGCCGGACGCACATGGACGTTGTCACTTCTCCCGGCGACCAGCATCGCTGTGGTTGCATTTCTCGTCGTCGCGCCGTTGTGGTGGTTGTCGTTGCGCGCAACCCGTCGTTTACAAAGAGATCCCCAAAAGGTAAACAGAGGGTCACTTTCGCTTTCCGACGAGATGGAAAACTAGCACCATGCGCGTTGCCATCATTGCTGAAAGCTTCTTGCCCAACATCAATGGAGTGACAAACTCCGTGCTGCGGGTGTTGGAACACTTACGCCGTGAAGGACACGAGGCGCTGGTGATTGCGCCGGGCGCTCGGGACTGGCAGGAAGAGGCAGAGTTCTACTGCGACTACCGCATTGAGCGTGTGCCCACTGTGATGGTGCCGTTGATTGATTCGCTACCGATTGGTGTGCCGAACCGTCGGGTAGCGTCGGCGCTGACGCAGTTTAAGCCGGATGTTGTCCACTTGGCTTCGCCATTTGTGCTCGGTGGTGCGGGCGCGCTGACTGCCAAGGCACTGGGCATCCCGGCTGTGGCCATCTATCAGACGGACGTTGCGGGTTTTGCCAAGAACTACAAGTTGGCGGGGCTCTCCACGGCCGCATGGTTGTGGACGCGCGTGATTCACAACTCCTGCGCCCGAACGCTGGCGCCGTCGTCGCCGACTATTGAGGACCTGCAGGATCACAAGATTCGTGATGTCTACCGCTGGGGCCGCGGTGTTGATGCGGTTCGCTTTACTCCGACAAAGCGTAGTGAAGAGCTCAGGAAGCAGTGGAGCCCGGAGGGCAAGCCGATTGTTGGTTATGTCGGCAGGCTCGCGGCGGAGAAGTCTGTGGAGCGGCTGGCAGCGCTGAACGGCCGCGATGATATTCAGGTGGTCATTGTCGGCAATGGCCCGGAGCTGCAGAAGCTGCAGAAGCAGATGCCGAATGCCGTCTTTACCGGACAGCTCACCGGCGATAAGTTGGCAGCGGCATTCGCCAGTCTGGACGTGTTCGTCCACACCGGTGACTTTGAAACCTTCTGCCAGGCGGTACAGGAAGCCCACGCCTCCGGTGTGCCGGCCATCGCTCCGAACGCAGGCGGCCCGCGCGACCTGATTACCAACGACGTCAACGGCTACCTGCTGGAACCCAAGACTTTCACCCGCGATTTGGCTGAGGCGGTCGACAAGCTGCTGCTCGTTGACGATGAGCTGGCACGTAAGCAGCTGCGCAACCGCTGCCGCGACACCGTGACCGAGCGCACCTGGGAAGCACTGTGTGCAGACCTGGTTCGCCACTACGAGGAGGTTTCTGGGGTTTCCGCGGCCGAGACGTCAAGCAAGGTCGCAGCAGATGCGATTGATGCCTCCCATGCAGGTGCTGCTACGCGTCAGAAGTCGGTCGCGTAATCTGGACATCGTGTCTAGGGCTGATTTAACGAAAAATCCCAGCGAAGTCGCCTCGATGTTCGATGGCGTGGGGAAGAATTACGACATCACTAATACCGTGCTCACCGGTGGCATTGACCACTACTGGCGCGTGCGCACGGCAAAGCGCCTGAACCTGCAGCCTGGCCAGAAAGTCCTCGACCTGGCCGCCGGTACGGCTGTTTCATCAGTGGAGTTGGCAAAGTCTGGCGCATACGTCGTTGCCTGTGATTTCTCCCGAGGCATGCTCAAGGCCGGTGCACACCGCGATGTTCCCAAGGTCTGCGGTGACGGCATGAAGCTGCCATTCCCGGACAACACCTTCGACGCGGTGACCATCAGCTTCGGTCTGCGCAACATCGTGGACTACAAGGCGGGCCTCGCTGAGCTAGCTCGCGTGACCAAGCCCGGAGGCCAGCTAACAGTCTGCGAGTTCTCCACCCCCGTGATGCCGGTGTTCAGCACCTTCTACAAGGAATACCTGATGCGGGCACTGCCGCAGATCGCCAAGGTCGTCTCCTCGAACCCGGAGGCCTACGTGTACTTGGCGGAGTCGATTCGCGCCTGGCCAAACCAGCCGCAGCTTGCCCGCGACATCAATGCCTCTGGCTGGGAGGATGCCGGTTGGCAGAATCTCACCTTCGGTATCGCAGCGCTGCACTCGGCAACCAAGCCCGCACAGTAGCTCGCTAGCCCGCAGCAAAGCCCTGTCGCAGGGCCCGTCGTAAAGCGATTCCTACTGCCAGGGCTGGCGCCCGAACCACTTATCGGAGGCCAGCGCTGTCCTCCCCGAAGCGCGCCAGAGTCGCGCCACTACGTCGCGGTCGTGTTCCGTGACCAGGTTTCCCATCAGGCGTGCGGCAACACCCATGAGCTGGCTTCCCCACGGGGCGCCGATGGTCAGCGGGCCGACCGTGGGAAGGAAGCTCGGGTACGTCAGCGTCAGCGCCAACTTGCGAGCCAGCGAGAAGCCGGTGCCGTAGTGCTCGCGAAGGAGGGCGGGCCAGGAGTGCGTCAGCCCATCGCGGCCCGCACCAATCGAGCTAATCAGCTCCACCGCCAGCCGCGCCGACTCCATGCCGTAGTCAATGCCCTCACCGTTGAGCGGGTTGACCAAGCACGCAGCATCACCGAGCAACGCCCAGTTGGGCCCCGCCACATTCGACACGGCACCGCCCATCGGCAGCAACGCCGACGTCACGTGCTCAGGCTCGCTCATCTGCCACTGATCGCGCACCTGTCCGTGGTACTCACGCAGCAACTTCTTCACATTCGTGCGCGCCGGGCGTGCCGACGTCGCCAGCGCCCCACACCCCACATTCGCCCGGCCCTCGCCCAGCGGGAAAATCCAGCCATAGCCCGGGTGCGTATGCCCTTCGGAGTCGCGCAGTTCCAGGTGCGAGTGAATCCAGTCATCCGCTACGTCTGCGCTGTCGAAGCTGACATACGACCGTGCGGCCACGCCAAAGACGCTGTCTCGATGCCACGCACGCCCCAGCTGCTTGCCGACGGTACTGCGGACCCCATCGGCCACGAGCAACCAGCGGGCCGAGATGGTGTGTGGCTTGCCCTCGCGGTCGGAAAGCTCCACCTCGCGCACGCCATGACCCCGCGTGCCGCCAGTGTTCAGCGCTCCGAGAACCACCTTCCGCGCAGTGAGCCCATCAAAGACCTGCGCACCGGCATCAGCGGCGGCATTGAGCAAGAAAGTGTCGAGCTCAACTCGCGGCATCGCGGATCCGACAGCGGGAAAAGTGCCGGAGGCATCATCTGGCCAAGGTGCGGTGATGGAGCCGCCGAAGCCGTGCAGCTTGAGTCCGCGGTTGCGGTTGCGGCGCAGGAGCTCGTCGTCAAGCCCTAGACGACGTAGCTCAGCGATGGCGCGAGGAGTGAGCCCGTCGCCACAAGTTTTGTCGCGCGGGAAGCGCTGGGAGTCGACCACAGTGACCGAAAAACCGGCGCGGGCGGCGTGAATTGCGGCTGCGGAGCCGGTGGGGCCTGCGCCAACAATGAGCACGTCAGTGCTGCTGGGTAGAGCGACGGTGCCGTCGAACGTGGGGGAAACTCGCGAAATCGGGCTTGAGGTCATTGCCCCAGCGTATAACGACGTTGAAACAAATATGGGAACTGGTCTGCTAGCCACTATGCTCGTAAGGTAGTTTATTTAGCAGTTTCTTATCTTTTATCGTCAGTTAGGCAGGTCTCGAATGCGTACTGGAGACTACTCCGGGCTTAGTTCCGGAAGTGCTCAGGGCACTGGTGAGCACACCGCCACTAGTTCTCACTTCGTTGATGAGGCGCTGGAAGCAACAATCACCGAGGGAATGCGCAAGAGCGAGGACCTCCTGATTACCGAGCTGGGGCGCGGCGAGGACTTCCTAGTCGAGCGGGTTTCCCACCTAGCTCACGCTGGTGGTAAGCGCTTCCGCCCGATGTTTACCATGCTGGCCGCGCAGTTCGGTGAGAACCCGGAGTGCGATAAGGTCATCACCGCCGCGACGGTGCTGGAGCTGACGCACCTGGCGACGCTCTACCACGACGACGTCATGGATGAAGCGGATAAGCGCCGCGGCGTGCCCTCCGCAAACTCGCGCTGGGACAACACCGTCGCCATTCTGGCCGGTGACTACCTCTTCGCTGCTGCGTCCCGCCTGCTGGCAGAGCTCGGCTCCGAGAGCGTGGCTCACTTCGCTGAGACCTTCGGTGTTCTTGTCACAGGTCAGATGCGCGAGTGCCTCAACGACTTGGACCTGCCGATTGAAGAGCGCATCGAGCGCTACCTGAAGGTCATTGCCGAAAAGACCGGTGTGCTCATCGCATCGGCCGGTTATCTCGGCGCCTATCACGCCGGTGCGTCCGCCGAGATTTCCAACGCGCTGCGCCGCTATGGCGAACTAATCGGTATCGTTTTCCAGATTGTCGACGACATCATCGACATCTCCTCCAATACCGATCAGTCCGGCAAGACTCCGGGCACTGACTTGCGCGAGGGCGTCTTCACGCTGCCGGTTCTCTACGCGCTGCAGGAGGACACCCCAGCCGCTGACCGCCTCCGTGAGATTCTCGTCGGCCCAGTCTCCGACGACGCGCTTGTCGACGAGGCCCTCGAGCTCCTGGCTCAGACCAACGGTGTGGCTCGCGCGATGGAGAAGGTCAATGAACTGCTGGATGAGTCCGACCGCGTCATCGCTGACCTTCCTGACTGTGCGGCCAAGGAGTCCCTGCGTCACGTTGCTCGCTACACCGTGGAGCGCGTGGGGTAGTGGATTGAGCTCCATCGGCGAGATGGGCCTAGGGGTGAGCACTGCTCTGAGGTGAGCTCTGCTCTGGGGTGAGTTCTGCTGAGGGGTGAATCCAGGTAGGGAAATATCCTCTCGACCTGCCGATTTGTGTAAATGACAGAGTAGTGGGTAGCATTCCATTCGCACCGTTTAAGAGTGCACGCCAGATTGCCCGAGCGGCCAAAGGGAGCGGATTGTAAATCCGTCGGCATTGCCTTCGTTGGTTCGAATCCATCATCTGGCACAGTGAAATCACCGCGAGAATTTTCTCGCGGTGATTTTTTTGTAGGGCCCGTTGATGGGGATGCGGGGTAGGGGCTCGAGTGAGGGGTTAAGTAAAGAAAAGTGTGTCTTTTCCGGGCGTGTTGCGGTTATTTGATCCAGCCTTTTTGGATGCCGAGG
>NZ_JASPJT010000011.1:0-81698 GCF_030232425.1 Corynebacterium sp. MSK019
TGTATTTCGATTGGCGGGTTTGCTTCACTACTTCTCCTGGTCGAAAGTGGTGATGCATTCACCGCCTGACCCTACCGACTTGAAAGTGTCATAAACTCATACAGTTTCACATTTGCAGCCCGCAATTTTTACTACATAACCCTCAACATTGGGCCAAAAAGGGGGCGACGCCCCGCGCCGGGGGGGGATTGGCGCGAGGCGTCTTTAACCGGCTCGGGGGGGGGATTGAGCCGGGGCGGCCTCGCAGTCTGTTTCTAAAAAGAACAAGAAGGGGCCAGCCACGTCCAAGTATTACATATCCCGAGGAATCTGCAAATACCTTACAAAGGATTTAATGCCCAATATGTTCGATGTCACGTTTCCTCGATTAATCGCGCCCAGGAAATGCCGCGCCCCAATCGCCGCCAAGCCCCCACGACCGCCACCGCCCCAATCGCCCCAGTCCCCCACCCAGCAGTTAAACACTCATAATGCTCTCCCCGAGCCCGACATCCATGGGTAAGCTCGGAGCCTATGAACACCGGCGAGAACAAGGCGTCAACAACGCCGCAGCCTCAAGCTTCTACGGACTGGAGCAGCTCTAAAGATGCCCAAATCGCTGCAGGCCTCCACGCCACCGCTGACTCTCGCGTCGCTGCGTTCTTTGACCTGGATAAAACCATTATTGCCAAGAGCTCGGCATATGCGTTCAACAAGCAATTCCTCGAGCGCGGCATCATTTCGCCGACGGACATGCTGCAAATGGCGCTCAGCCATGCCCTGTACATGTCGCAGGGGCACGATGAGGCGCAAATGGAGGCCACCCGCGAGCAGTTTTCCGCTCTTATCGCTGGTCACAGCGCCAGGGAGCTGCGCCAGGTCGCCATCGAAACCCTAGAGCAGAACATCACGCCGTACATCTACGCCGAGGCATTGGAGCTCATTCGTGAACACCGCGCACAGGGGCATCAGGTGTTCATTATCTCGGCATCGGCTCGGCAGATTGTTGAGCCCATTGCGCAGGCGCTCGGTGTCTACAACGTGGTGGCCACCGAGCTGGAGGTCCGCGATGGGCTCTTCACGGGTGAAACGGAGTTCTTCTGCCGCGGCGAAAACAAGGCCGTGCAGATGCGTCGAATAGCGGAAAAGCGCCAGTTCGACCTGGCCGAATGCTTTGCGTACTCGGATTCCATCACTGATGAGCCCATGCTGGCTGCAGTCGGCCATCCCGTTGTGGTCAATCCCGATCGCGCTCTGCGCAAGATTGCGACGGAACGTGAGTGGCCTGTGCGCCAATTCCGGAATCCCGTCCCGCTGTTTCGCGCGCCGTCGAAACGCAATGCTGCAATTCTTGCCGGCGTCACACTGGCGCTTGGCGCGGGTGCGACGCTGTTGGCACTGCGCAACAACGACGACGAGTCAAAGGCCGACTAACCCACCATCCGGCAGCCGGCCCGCCTACACCGCTTCGGCGATACCGCGCGCTTCCACGGCACCGGCCTTCAGCCCCTCCAGGTGCAGGAGAATCCACGCACGCAGGCCATCGGCGCTTCCCGACGCAAACCCCTCTGCGGCCTCGACATACTCCTGGCGGTGGCGAGTCCAGTAGACCTCGGGCACGGCCAAGCCACGCGGATCCAGGCCGGTTGCGACAGTTGTCAGTCGCGAGGCGGCGCGGGCGATGATGCCGTTGTGGTACTCGAAGGGACGCAGAGTCAGCAGCTCACCGTGCACAATCGCCGAGAGCACGCCAGCATGGATCTGGCTGCGGCCAGTGATGAAGTCACCGAGCACGTGCAGACGCTGCTCCTTCATCGCGGATGAGAGCTTGTCGTCACCGACCGGACGGCCGGCCTTCATCCGCGCCTCGGAACCGTCTTCAGTTTCACCTGCGGGCGATGCGTTCAACGCAAACTTGGCCAGCACCTGCTGCGGAGCGCGCTGCCACACGCGAGTGGTCTCACCAATTGACTCCGGGGAAATGGTGTCGGCAACCCGCAGGGCTGCTGCGAGTACGGGATCGGTGATGTTGCCGTCGTCGGGAAGCGATGGCTCGCCGCCTTCTAGCCACGCCGATGCCCGAGCGCCACGCAGGACCGACTCGGAACCGGTGACGTTGTGCTTGCGCAGGTTGGCCTTGTGCCTGTGGACGGACTGGATGGCCTTGGCCGCGACATCAGCCGCGTGTGCAACGCCGTCGAGCTGCCACAGGGGCGCGAGGGGGTCCTTGGGGTCAAGCTGCGGAATAGCAGCGGCGGGAGCACCGTCAGCGCCACCGGCACCCGATTCAGATGCCTTCGCCTGCGCTGCCTCACGCTCTGCACGCTTCTTCGCCGACACGGAGGACACACCCAGGCTCATGCCAGCTAGGCCACCCTTTCCGACACCGGCGCCATTGCCGACACCATTGCCGGCACCGGCGCCAACTCCATCGGCTCCACGCACGTTCTCAGGCTGATTGTTCATATCCCACACCCTAATTCTTCACCGCTAAGTAAGTGACAAACTTATATAGAAATGGTCAAAGATGAGAAAAACTTCAACGAGTTCTTGGCTTTTTCGCCCTTGTGGCGCGCTCTCCCCACAATGAGAGGTAGTATGGCAGTTTGTAACTGCAGTTTTAAAGTTTCAAACCATCTTTTCCAACCATCTGCGTAGGAGGAAGTACACGTGAGCAACGACGATACGAAGGGTCTCTTTACCGACGGCACCGAACCGCGTGTTACCGCTATCCCGCTGAGCGATGTGGATAGCAACGCTTCGGGCGATGCCAGCATCGGCCAGCTCGTGTCTAATGCTTCTACGCAGATTTCCGCTCTGGTTCGCTCTGAGATTGAGCTGGCCAAGGCCGAAATTGCTGGCGAGGCTAAGAAGGGCGCAGTTGGCGGTGGCTTCTTCGCGGTTGCCGGCGTCGTCGCGCTGTACTCCTCGTTCTTCTTTTTCTTCTTCCTCGGCTGGCTGCTGGATGTTTGGCTGCCAACCTGGGCTGCGTTCCTCATCGTTTTCGTTCTGATGCTGGTCATCGCCGGTGTTGCAGCACTGCTGGGTCTGAAGAAGGTCAAGTCGATCCGCAAGCCGGAGAAGACCATCGAGTCGATGCAGGAGCTGAAGGGGGTCGTGCCGTCGGGGTCGGCGAAGAAGTCTTCGCAGTCGAACGGTATGTACACCTAAAGGCTTAAAAGAAATTGGGCGGGACTTGTTGGTCTCGCCCTTTTGTCTTATTCAGTCCCGGTTTAAGCCCTTCGGAAAAGGTATTTTCCCCTCATGACCTCCCTCAGCGATTCTCTCACTGGCCCCTGGCGTCATCGTCTCATTCACGTCCGCGGCCAGCGCCTACACATCGCCGAGTGCGGCCGCCCCTCCGATCCGCTCGTGTTGTTTATTCACGGCTCGACTGGCGGTTGGTTTGAATGGCGCGAGGTTTTGCCGCTGCTTAACGACGACTCGGGCGATCCCCTCCCCGTGCACGCTGTGGCTATTTCTATGCGTGGCTACGGTCAGTCCGACCGAACACCGCAAGGCTACGATCCGTTTGAGGCGGCCCAGGACATCGCCTCATCGATTCGCTCGTTGGGGCATTCGACCGCGCTGCTGGTCTGTCAGGGGTTCGGCACCTGGGTGGCGTGGACGTTGGCTTCGCGGCAGCCCAATCTTGTCTCCGGAATTATTGGTTGTGGTGCTGCACATCCGAAAGTGTGGCTGAACCAGTTGAAGAGCCCGTGGTCGGAGGACTTCCGCAGTAGCCTGGCTCCTCTGCTGCGCCGTTCGTGGTGGGACTCGCGGCCACGGGTACCGCAGTTGCGTCGCAATAAGTTCAGCACGCAGGCGGCTGAGGCTCGCCAGCAGCGGCTCATTGAGCGCATCGTGCGCGAGTCCATGTCCACCGCCGGGGAGGGGTTCGCCGAGACCCCCGCGGGGAAACAGACCGCGGAACTCATGACCGATAGCCTGGCCAGTGGTGCACTCCGTCCTGCACTGGCTCACATGAATTGGTGGACGCGGCCGGCTCCGGCCGCTTTCCGCAAGTGGTTGAGTGCGATGGAGGGCCCGTCGAAAAGCGATGAGCACACGGTGCTGCTCGTCGGCGAGCAGGACACTCGTACCCCACGTGCGCTAGTGGAGCTCAGCTCGAGTCACGTGCGCGTTGTGCCGGATTGTGGGCACTTCCTGCCGGCAGAGAAACCTCAGGCTGTGGTGCAGGCAATCAGGGATCACTTGGACTGGTTGCCGGAGGGGTCTTAGGCTTCGGCTCGGCTGAAGCTAGCCGGAACTCTCCTGCGGTTGCGGCTGGGGCTGACCTGTCCACAGACACACAACTTTCCGCTTACCCCGCCACGCACTGCTGCGTGCCGATGGCCCCGTAGTTATTCATCGCCTCATCGATGTGTGGCTGGACCTCGGCGTGCGTCAGCGCGTAACCAGTCTGGTCATTGTTCACACCGGCACCGAAGACCAAGCCCAGGATCTGGCCCTGCGGCGTAATCAGTGGGCCGCCCGAGTTGCCGTGGCGCACATCCGCCTTCAGAACATAGGACTGACGCTCGTGCCGAGTCGACGAATAAATATCCGGGCCTCGAATAATGATGTTCTCCGTCACGCGCGCAGGTGTGGCCTTAAAGGGCCCGGACTCGGGAAAGCCCAGCACTACCGCGTCATCGCCCGGACGAGCTTCCTGATCTGCCCACTGCATGGGCTCCAGGGGTAGGTCGGTGGTTCGGAGCAGGGCGACGTCGTCAAGCGGATCGTAGTGCACGACGTTCGCGTCAGCCATGCCGACCACGGTTTCCAGTCGAACAGTGGTGGCACCGGCAACCACGTGCGCGTTGGTCAGAATCAGATCCGGCGCGATGACAAAGCCCGTGCCCTGCAGCAAGCGTTCGCACTGCGGGGCCTCGCCCAAGACGCGGACGATGGACGGTCGAATACTGTCGACGACACCCTGCGAAATCACGTTGGGGTCGGCGGGTTCATCGGGGACGTTCTGCTTGTAGCCGAATGGCGGAGCGATGGCGGGCATTCCATCATCGCGGAGCTGACGGAGGATGCCACTGAAGCCGTCGCTCCATTCGTCGGGCGCGACCTGGTCAATGAGGTTCATGCCCTTGGACTCACGCACCCAGTCGGCAAACTGCCCAGGCACGGCGGTGGCCAGGGGTACGGCGATCATCCATGTCACTACCAGCGCCGTCACGGACTGCACGATGGCACCGAGGCTAGAATCCAGGCCGACAGCCAACGGCGAGCGAATGGTATTCCGCAGCGACTGCCCTGCCACTGTTCCCACCGCATGACCAATCAACGCCAACAGAATCACCGTGCCGAGGCCCAGAAGAACCTTTCCCGACTGGTTCTCGACCTGCGCCATAGCTAGCGGCGCCAAGGGCACACCAATGACCAAGCCCAGGACAACGCCCAAAATGGCCATAATCGACGAGACGGCGCCCTGCTGCCAGCCGACGATAAGCGCGAAAATGAAGACCGCCAGCAGCGCAACGTCAAACACAGCGATTGCAGGCATCATCGTCGGCCTCCCTTCAGTACGGACAGTTTTTCACCATTAGCGGAACGCGCGAGCACCGGCAAAAGTTTCTGCACGTTGGTGTCGTCCCACGGTTCCGACCAGCCGGCCACGTCTAGCAAGTAGGACAGCACGCCGCCGGTAAAGCCCCAAACGACGAAGTCACCAACCTTAAATGCCGGTCCTGTCCAGCCGTGATAGCCCAGCATCATGCGGTTGTCCGGATTCGTCAGGTGGCTAATTGGCACATTGAGCACCGATTCCGTCTCTGCAGGGTCGACCACACGCAGCGGATGCGGTGCATGCCAATACGCCAACACCGGATTCACCGCGAAGCCAGTCCGCGAAATGTCAATCGAGTCCAGCACCCGCACCGGCGTCACCGTCTCTCGGTTCAGGCCGGTTTCTTCCTCGGCTTCACGCAGCGCGGTATCGATTTCATCCACGTCCTCGGGATCGACACGACCGCCCGGAAAAGCCATCTGGCCTGCATGCTTACGCAGGGTTGTCGCCCTGTGCGTAAGTACCACGCTGGCATCCTCCGGCCGTTGGTGCGCCTCCGCATCACCGCTGATCAGCACCAACACCGCCGACCGCGCCGGATTCCGCAACGGTTTCTCCTGCGTCGAGGAGTCTCGCCGCAACTTCGCAAACGCACGCTTCACGCTTGACGACGAAGCGGAGCGACCGGCCACCTGCTGCTCCGAGTGGCCTGTTGTGGCGTGGCTGGCGCTGCTGGCGTGACCTGCCGCGTCGTGATCAGCACTGACCAGGTGCGGCGGCAAACTATTGGTCAACCACTTCGGCAGATACAGCCCCGAGCTTGCGTCACGATTCCACGACTGTCCCTGAGTCACTTCAATGCACCTCGCACGAGATCAGTAATCTGCTGCGCATCGGTGAATTCACCAGGATGAATGGCCGCCACCGTGCCATCTGCCTTAAACACCACGGTGATGGGCACAACTCGCGGTAGATTCAACGCTGGTCCGACCACGTCGACCGTGTCCGAGTAGGTCGGTAGCTTCACTCCGATTTCCTGCAGGAAGGCTTGGCCACGCCCCGCCTCGCGAGCCGCATGCACCGTCGCCACCTGCACATCTGGGTTGTCCTTGGCCCATTGCTCGATAAGCGGTAGCTCTTGGCGACACGGCGCACAGTTCCACGCCCAGACATTAAGCACCGTCGGCTTGCCCGCGACGACCTGCCCCATGTCCACCAGTTCCACTTGCCCAGCCTCGTTGTCCTGGCCTGCTGAGTCTCCCGACTCCGCCAACAGCGGCAAGCGCACACCGGTCAGTGAGCCACTACCCGCTACCGCCGCGATCTCATCCTTTGACATCGCTGGCGCTGCCGGTGCACCATCCACTTCACCATCACTGCCAGCGCCATCACCATTGCCAGCGCCATCCGCACCGACACTCACACCAGATCCGGTCCCACCACCGTCGGCCTCGTCATTGCCATCAGTGGTATTCACAATCGCGAAAATCACCAGACCCACAATGCTAACTCCCGCGATGAGCAGCGTAATCAGCGATGCCGAACGGTTAACGTCCACCTGCCGATCCTCATAGTGGCCACCATTGTGACTATGACCGCCCTGCTCATTCACGAAAAGTGCTCCTCGACTAGTCCTGTGTCGCTGTGGTGTTGCGCGCGCTATCCCCGTCGTCAAGCGCGGAAAGTTCCTCCCCACTGTAGCCGTCATTAAGACCGGCCAGGTAGAGAAGCCATTCCCTGTCGTCTGACTTAATCAACTTCTCCGCAGTCTCCGGCTCCGCCGGACCCTCGACGCCATACGACGGGCAATCCGCCGCCAAGAAGCACGCCCCGCACGCCGCCCGGCGCGAATGGCACACCCGGCGACCGTGGAAAATCAGCCGGTGCGAAAACCACGTCCACTCCGCGCGCGGTAGCACGTCCATCATCTCGTGCTCAACGCGCACCGGATCTTCCTGCTCTGTGAGGCCCATGCGCCGCACCAGACGCCCAAAATGCGTATCGACCGTCAAACCCGGCACCCCAAAAGCATTCCCCAGCACCACGTTTGCCGTCTTTCGCCCCACGCCCGGCAGCTTCACAAGCTCCTCCAACGTGCCCGGCACCTCGCCGCCGTGCTGCTCCATCACCCCCTGCGCAAAACCGATGATGTTCGCAGCCTTATTCCTGTAGAAACCCGTCGGCCGAACGAGCTCCTCGACCTCTTCCTGGTTCGCAACCGCCAAATCGGCTGGGCTGGGGTACCTAGCGAACAGCGCCGGCGTGGTCATATTCACCCGCACGTCCGTACACTGCGCCGACAGAATCGTCGCCACCGCAAGCTCATACGGATTACGAAAGTCCAGTTCACAGTGCGCATTCGGGTACGCCACCGCCAGCGTGCGGTTAATCCGCCGCGCACGCCGCACCATGCCCAGGCGCGTCTCCTTCCCTCGCGCCGCCGGATGCGCCCCCACCGCCCGACGCTTCTTCGACGTCAGGGATCCCTGCGGGTGCGTGGGTTGGGGTTTGTTTATCTGGTGCGTGCTTAACGACGATGCCTTGCCAGTCGTATCCATGGTCGTAGTGTATCGGCTACCCCGGATTGCAATTCGCGTGCGCACCTTTCGCGGGCCGAATCCTTAGTTTCATCCGGGATGCGGATAAGACCGGTAGCAGCTCGGGCATATTCGGTCAAAAACCAAAAAGTCATGCCCCACCACATCTTGGAACACCGTTAGCGAATTATTAGTTATAAATACACAGTTCAGCGGCTTTTCACCAGAATTCCCCACAGGCGCAGTGGCTCTTTTGCTACAGTGGTGCTTATCACATCTTGGTGACGGCGTAGTTTTGGGATGTATCTGTAGAGGCGATTTGTCGTGAAATTCGCCCAGGGATGAACCTGCCTTGAAAGCTGGCAGCGGCGTTACCGGGAAAGACCGAAAGTAGTGGGACTAGTGGGACGGGGCAGTTTCTCTTCCTGTTTGGCCACTGCAATCTGTAGTCGAGTGCTAATTTGGCGGCTGCTGGCCTGTATTTACGGTGGTTAGTGGCCAAAGACAGGAGAATTTTACCGTGGATGACGTCAAGGAGATTCTCTCCCGGGCCGGTGTATTTCAGGGAGTCGACCAGGAGGCTGTGCAGGCCTTGCTCGGCGAGCTCGAGACGGTTCGCTTCCCGCGTGGAACCACCATCTTCAATGAGGGGGAGCCGGGCGATCGGCTCTACATCATTATTGATGGCAAGGTGAAGCTGGCTCGTCGCTCAGCCGACGGTCGTGAAAACCTGTTGACCATCATGGGCCCGTCCGACATGTTCGGCGAGCTCTCCATCTTCGACCCGGGCCCGCGCACCTCCTCGGCGGTCTGCGTCACCGAAGTTTCCGCCGCGTCCATGAGTGCCGATCAGCTGCAGGAATGGGTTGGTTCGCACCCTGATGTTCCAGCTCAGCTGCTGCGCATGCTGGCCCGCCGTCTGCGCCGCACCAACAATTCGCTGGCTGACCTCATTTTCACCGACGTCCCTGGTCGCGTTGCTAAGTCCCTGCTCCAGCTGGCCAATCGCTTCGGTGTTCAAGAAGGTTCTGCTCTCCGCGTGAACCACGACCTGACTCAGGAGGAAATCGCACAGCTCGTCGGTGCCTCCCGAGAGACCGTTAACAAGGCTCTGGCAGAGTTCGCCCACCGCGGCTGGATTCGCCTTGAGGGCAAGTCCGTGCTCATCTCCGATACGGAGCGTTTGGCCCGCCGCGCACGTTAGCTTGTTGCGCACGTTAGCTTGTGGCGCACGTTAGCTTGTGGCGCTTGCGGCGCTGCCCAAACGACTCACATCCCGCAGCCTCTGCTTTTGGATCCTCGGTTCCCGTAGGAGCACATGAAACGCATGAGGCTCGCGGGATTTTTGTTGTCTTCCCCCGCTGGCCTGGCATGCTGACCTGGTATGCCGGCCTGCCATGCTGACCTGGCATGCCGGCCAAGTTTGGCGCACTTATCGATGCTTTTCTGCCACTTATCGATGCTTTCCCGGCACCTATCGATGCACCATTCACCGATTTCTCCTTGCATCAATCACTTATCGATGCGCTGTTCACTTGTGCGCGCGCTATAGCTCATCGACAAGTGGATACCTCATCGATAAGTGATTGAGCTGGCCCCGACGAGGCCAACCCACCCAACCGGCACTAGCCCACCCCAACCGGCACTAGCCCAAACAAAAAGCGCGCAACCCGCAAAATTGCAGGTCACACGCTCTTTTCATGCGGTGAGTCAAGCTCAGCTTCACTCAAGCTCGGCTTCAGCCCAGTCTCAATTAAGCCCAGCCCAGACCAGCCCAGCAACCGGCCGAAGCCCAAGCCGAAGCCAAAGCCGAAGCCCAGCAATTACTCCCCGTGATCGCGCAGGTAGCGCAGGGTCACACGAGTCGACTGCTCAGCAGCATGACGCAGCACCGGATCGACATCCGTGTAAATCTCATCCACAATCTGGTCGACCGTAGCTTCGTCGCCCAGCTTGGCAACGGCATCCTTCACCTGCTGCAGGCGCAGCTTACGACGCTCAATGTACTTCTGCGTCATTACAGTGATGTCCGGCAGGTCAGCACCATGACCAGGCAGCAGACGAACACCCTTGCCGCGCGAATCCAGCATTTTCAGGGTTTCCATGTACTTACCCAGGTCGCCGTCGGTCTCCGAAATCATAGTGGTGTGGCGGCCAGCGATCGTGTCACCGGTAACGATGCCTTCAACATCATCCTCGCCATCACCAGTGTGGATGAAGTAGCAGACAGAATCAGCGGTGTGACCAGGGGTTGCCACGACCTCAATCTGCGGAGTCACTCCGTCGAGGACGATACGTTCGCCGTCGACAAGCGGATCCTGACCTCCCGCGCAGTACTGAGACTCCAGCTCACGAATCGGCGCGCCGGTGAGCTGACGGAAACGTGCGGCGCCATCAGCATGGTCGCCATGACGGTGCGTCAGCAGAATCAACGCAACGTCGCCGGCATAGCGCTGGAGGACGTTCAGGTGTCCCTCGTCCTCCGGACCCGGATCGATGACAATGCTGCGGCTATCCCCCTCAGCCTTAATAACGTAGGAGTTCGTACCCTCCAGCGAAGAGTAGCTGGGGTTCGGGCACAGAACGACGCCCACGGACTGAGAAATCTGACGCAGTTGGCTATACGCAGGATGCTCCATGTCCTCTATCCTACGTGGTTGTGCAATCCGGGGAGCGGGCTACGCCCTCCAATTCGGCTCATTTGGGTGTAAGCACGCTTTACGACGTCCCGGAGAACGCAACATCCCCACTGGTCACGGCACCAAATACAGCAGCTACTGGGCTACTTCAACGATGATCTCGACTTCCACGGGTGCGTCCAGCGGAAGCTGATTCACACCCACTGCCGAACGAGCATGCTGGCCGCGTTCGCCGAAGACGTCGCCGAAGAGTTCCGAGGCTCCATTGATAACGCCCGGCTGACCAGTGAATCCGGCGGCGGAGTTGACGAAGCCGACGACCTTCACGATGCGGGTGACATTGTCGAGACCGACCTCGGCATCGACTGCGGCCAAAGCGTTGAGAGCGCAGGTGCGGGCGGCCTCCTTGGCCTCCTCAGCAGTGACTTCCGCGCCGACGTGGCCGACGTGGGTGAGCTCACCGTTTACGAATGGGAGCTGACCGGAAGTGAAAACAAGGTTGCCCGTACGCGTTGCGGGTACGTAGGCCGCAACTGGCGCGGCAACGGCAGGCAGGGTAAGCCCGAGGTCCTCGAGGGCTTGGGAAGGAGTGCGAGATTCAGAGTTGCTCATTTAAGTTAAGCCTTTCCACGGCGGCTAAGGGCCCGGCGAATAAAGCCGGCCAAAGAAAGATGGCAGCCAACCGTGAGTCAGCTGCCAATCGAAAGCACAACCGCCGTTGCTAGTTAGGTGCTAGACACCGAGGTAATTAGTCAGCCTTCGGGCGCTTGAAGTAACCAACGTGGTTTTCGCCGGTCGGGCCCGGGAGAACGGTGACGAGTTCCCAGCCGTCCTCACCAAAGTTGTCCAGGATGGCCTTGGTGTTGTGAATGAGCAGCGGTGCGGTGAAGTATTCCCATTTAGTAGTCATGGAAGCTACTTTATCTGTCCCCCAGCCTCGCGCGCTGGGGGTTCAGTTTTACTTCGGTCTAAGTTCGGTTTTTACTTAGCCAGCTGTCCGCCAGTCCGGCGGCTTTACTTAGCCAGCTTTGCCTTGCGCTGAGCTGCGTACTGCTCAGCGTAGAAGTCGGCCCACGAAGTAATTTCCGGGTGCTCGCGCAGCATTGCGCGGCGCTGACGCTCGGTCAGGCCACCCCAGACGCCGAACTCGACGCGGTTATCCAGAGCGTCGGCACGGCACTGCAGAACCACTGGACAGTGGCGGCAGATAACTGCGGCTTCGCGCTGTGCGGCGCCGCGAACGAACAACTTATCCGGGTCAATATCGCGGCACTTAGCGCGCGGGACCCACTCCTGACGATCGCGGAAGCTCTCTACACCGAGCTCGTAGTCTGGCGTAGTAGCAGTGCGGTTGCGATCGGGAATCGTGGCGGTCATTGTAGCCTCCTCGTGCCTGCGATTTTCGTTATTTCGAAATAGTTTCAACTAAATAGTGCTGAAATTTTGTTGTAAGTCTATTCACACCAACCAAATAATGTCGATTGGGTCACACTGGGAGGGTGGGCGTGGCGCAGCTCTAAATACAACGATGCAGGTGGGGCAACTTTTTCCAACAAAAGCACGGGGGTGATTTACGTCACTATGAAAATCTTTTTCCAGAAACCACCACACGATGAGTTGCCCGGTATTGTAAGGGCGCTCGTAGCACTCCTCCCCCGCTCGCCAGGCGTTTTTCTGGGCTCGCCGGGCATGTCTCTAGGCGGATTTTCGAAAACTCACTTCGGCTCAATCCGCCCTACCTTGTAGTGTGATTGCTGTGAATAAAGGTTCGACGCTGTTCAAGCTCTCCGTTGCCACTGTGTTGGCTGCGTTGATTGTGGCCAGCGCCCTCTTTCCTCTTGTGGGCGGCTCGGCCTACCTCGTCGCGCGCACGGCTGATGAATTCGCGTCGGCGTCGCGGTCGGTGATTTCTAAGGACGCACCGGGGGTCACCACTATTACGGATCGTAATGATCAGCCAATTGCGTGGCTCTATGATCAGCGGCGGTTTAATGTGCCGTCGGAACGTATCTCGCCAGCTATGAAGGATGCGCTGGTCAGCGTGGAAGATAGGCGCTTTTATGAGCACTCTGGTGTGGACTGGAAGGGTACTGCTCGTGCGGCGGTAAAGAACTTCATGTCCCAGTCGGTGCAGGAAGGCGCCTCCACAATTGAGCAGCAGTTGATTAAGAACCACACGCTGCTGGTGGACGCAGAGTCGGAGTCGGAGCGCCGCGCTGCTACTGCCACGGATTATGGTCGCAAGATCCGCGAGATTCGCATCGCGTTGGATCTGGAAGATGAGCTGACGAAAGACGAGATTCTGACTAAGTACCTGAACTTGGTCCCCTTCGGCAATGGCGCGTTCGGCGTGGAAGCTGCAGCTCAGACATACTTTGGCATTCCCGCGTCCGATCTGAATGTCCCGCAGGCCGCTCTGCTCGCGGGCATGGTTCAGCAGTCCTCCGGGCTCGATCCGTATACAAATCCGGAAGGTGCGCATGCACGGCGTAACGACGTGCTTGCGGCCATGGAATCCACGGGGGCAATTGGCCCGCAGGAGGCTCAGGACGCCAAGGCAGCTGATCTCGGCATCCTTCCGGAGCCTCAGCGCCTGCCGCAGGGCTGTATCGCGGCGGGCGATCGGGGTTTCTTCTGTGATTATGTGGTCTCCTACTTGGAGAACCACGGTATTGAGACCGAGAAGCTCAAGCGCGGTGGCTTCCATGTGAAGACCACACTGGACCCGCGTGTGCAGGACAGCGTGCAGGAGTCTCTGCGTCAGCAGGCGTCACCGACTGCGGATGGCGCAGCCGAGGTTATGAGTTTGCTTGAGCCTGGGGATGACTCCAGGAAGTTGCTCGCGATGGCGTCGTCACGCGTATACGGCCTCGATGCGGAACAAATGCAGACCGTGCAGCCGCAGCCATTTACGCCGGTGGGCAATGGCGCGGGCTCGATTTTTAAGATTTTCGCGGCGACGTCGGCGGTGGAAAAGGGGCTGGGTATTGACACCAACTTCCCGGTGCCGCGTCGTTATGAGGCCTCCGGGCTGGGCACCGGTGGCGCAGAGGGCTGCCCGCCGGGCCTGTACTGCGTGGAGAACGTAGGTAGTTTCCCGCCGTCGATGTCGCTGCGTGAGACGCTCGCACGGTCGCCGAATACTCCTTTTATTCAGATTTCGGAGCTGGTCGGCGTCGATGGCGTGATGGACATGGCGGTACGCCTGGGCATGCGCTCATACACGGAGCCGGGCAGTTTTGATGGTGAGTCCTCGGTGGCGGACTATGTCTCGGAGCATAAGCTCGGCTCATTCGTGCTGGGTCCGACGGCGGTGAATAACCTTGAGCTGTCCAATGTCGCTGCCACCCTGGCCAGCAATGGCCGCTGGTGCGAACCCTCTCCGATTGAGTCGATCACGGATTCCAAGGGCAATGCGGTCAAGCTGAATGTGCCACCGTGCGAGCAGGCAGTGGAGCCGGGGGTCGCGCACGCAATTGCTAATGCGCTCAGCAATGACGCCACCGATGGCACCGCGAAGGATGCCGCGAAAGAGCTGAATTGGGAAGGCCCAGTCGCGGCTAAGACCGGTACCACCGAGTCGAACCAGTCCGCGGCATTCCTGGGCTTCACCGGCGGCCTGGCCGGATCGGTGTACGCCTACAACGACACCCCGACGGTCACGGAGCTGTGCACGTCGCCGCTGCGCCAGTGCCCGAACGGCAACCTCTTTGGTGGTCGCGAGCCCGCGCGGACATGGTTCGGCGCAGTCGGCCCGGTTATCGAGGACTACGGCGGAAAGAACCTCCCACCACTGGATTCGGACTACGGCCTGGGTACCTCTATCACCCAAATGCCGAATGTGGTGGGCATGCAGAAGGCCGAGGCTCGGGAGACCCTTAAGAAGGCCGGCTACAAGGTAGAGGAACGCACAGTCTCCCTCACAGGCGAATCGCGAGGAATCGTGGTCGGGCTGGATCAGCCGCCGCTGCTACTCAAGGGTGGCACCGTCACGATTCGCGTGGCCGATGGCACCCGCCGTCCGACCCCGCCACCAGCGCCATCACCGCGGCCGGATTCGACGACGACCCGGCCGGATCCGCTACCGCAGTTCCCTCGTCCCAACACTCCGCCAGCGCCGAGCTTGCGGGATCTGATTCCACTGCTGCCGTTCTAGTTCACCCTAGAAGGCAGCTCCAACGCTTATCGCCGAAAAAGGAAACGGCGAAAGGCCGCATTAGCCCTGCAGGGCAGCCTTAACGGCCCCGGAAAGCCGCTTGCCATCGACCTGGCCAGCGACCTTTTCCTTAGCCACCTTCATAACCTGGCCCATGATCTTCATGCTCGGCGCGTCATCGCCAGCAACCTCGGCCACGGATTCCGCAACGAGGTTCTTCACGGCGTCGTCGTCAAGCTGTTCCGGCTGGTAGCGGGCGAAAACCTCTGCTTCGGCGAGCTCGGCGTCGGCAAGTTCCTGGCGGCCGTTCTCGGCGTACATCTCAGCGGACTCGCGACGCTTCTTGACCTCCCGCTCGATCACACGCAGCACCTCGTCATCGGTGAGCTCGTGCTTGGAGCCGGAAACCTCCTCGGTCTGGATGGCGGCCTTCAGCATGCGCAGCGCCGCAACGGTTTCCTTGTCGCGGGCCTTCATTGCGGCGGTCATATCGGAGACAATTGTGTTCTTCAGTTCACTCATACGCCCTAGATTACCGCTGTAGTTGATAGTGTCTCTGTCATGACATCGCGCGCTTTTTCCAACCGAATTCTGCGGTCTGCCGCAGCTCTCGCCACGCTTGGCTTGACGACGTTCCTCTACGCGAACCAAATCGAATTGCGCGCATTTAAACTCCACCGTGTGCAAGTTCCCGTGCTGGCACCCGGCACGCTCGCCCGGGTGGGAAAGCGCGAGGGTGAGCCTTTCCGGATTCTGCATGTCTCCGACTTCCACATGCTCCCCGACCAGAAGTTGAAGCAGAAGTGGGTTGCCAGCCTCGATGCTCTGAACCCTGACCTGGTGATTAATACCGGCGACAACCTGGGCAGCGACAAGGCCGTTCCCAGTGTCCTCGCAGCGCTCGGCCCCCTACTGAACCGTCCGGGTGCCTTCGTGTTCGGTACGAATGACTACTTCGCGCCACGGCCTGTCAATCCGCTGAAGTACCTGACAGGCAAGAAGCGCAAGCCCTCACGCGTCGAACTGCCGTGGCGCGGCATGCGCGCTGCGTTTATCGAGCACGGCTGGCAGGATGCCACCCATGCCCGGCTGGAGTTTGTGGCGGGTGGCGTGAAGGTGGCGCTGTCCGGTGTAGATGACCCTCATCACGAGTTGGAGGATTATTCGCAGATCGCCGGTGCTCCGAATGCGGATGCCGACATCGCTATCGGCCTGTCGCACTCGCCAGAGCCCCACGTGTTGGATGCTTTTGCGGAAGACGGCTACGACCTGGTGCTTTCTGGTCACACACACGGTGGCCAGGTGTGCCTGCCCGGCGGGAAGGCCATTGTGACCAACTGCGGTATCGACCGCTCGCGGGCCTCGGGGTTGTCGCGCTGGACCGAGAAGACATGGCTGCATGTCTCCAATGGCCTTGGCACTTCCCCTTACGCTCCGGTGCGCTTGTTCTGCCGCCCATCCGCGACCTTGATTGAGGTTGTGGAGCGGGATTCGTAGTTCGTAGTCCGTCGGGGTGCAGTTCGTAGTTTGTAAGGGCGCGGCGGAGACCGCGGCTTGTTCCCACAGCCCGTTAAGCAGGCGTTTTGCATTCTGACTCAGCGTCGGGCTAAAGTAAGTCCTCGCAAGCACAGCACTGAGACGTATGTTCCCAGTTCGTGTCTGCGGCCTCGGGGTATGGCGCAGCTTGGTAGCGCGCTTCGTTCGGGACGAAGAGGCCGTGGGTTCAAATCCCGCTACCCCGACCAAGTAGAAACCCTCTCTCACCTGGAGTTATCCGGGCGAGGGAGGGTTTCGTCGTTGGCTGCTGAACCCTACTTTTTGCCGCGGTTCAGGGTTGATAGCCAAAGAGTGCGTCCAGTTCTCAAGGTAGCGACTAGTCAGGCCCCAACTGCGGCAGCACCACAGCCCGGAGTTACGTGGCAAAACTGTCAACCCGAAAACTCCGGGGCTGCAAATGTGAAACTGTGTGAGTTTATGACACTTTCAAGCCATTTTTCGGGCCATTTTTGTCATAAACCTAGTCAGTAACTCGGATCAATCCAACGTCACCAGACATAAACGCAGTCAGTAACTCCCACCGACGCCCCGTTCATCACTCGTTCCTATGTATTTTCACTACTGGATTCACAGAGCCTTTCCCCGCTCCCCCAAATGCCCCTTTCACCCCGCGTGAAGCAATTTCGTGGCTGTTAGTCTGTAGAAGTACGAACCTTTTTAACAGCAATGTGAAAGTAGCCCCCAAGTGACGCACCTGGCAGCAGCTCTGGCATCAGCCAGCTCCTTTACAGCCAGTCCGCCGTCGGCGACCGCACCACCAGACCAGACATTGGCTTCTGAGTTTGCGTCCGGCGGCGTATCGGCAACATTGAATTCTTTAGATTCCGTTCTTTCTGCCCCGGCAACGATTACCGCCCAAGCAAGCAGCTCCGCAGAGCACGCAACAACGCTCGCAGCCCAAGCAGCCCAAGCTGCCCAAACCTCCACCAACAGCCTGACCCTCCTTTCGGTCCCGCTGTTGGTCGCGGTTGCCCTGGCGCTGACCCCGCTGTTTGTGAAGCTCCTTGGTCGTCACGCAGGCTGGCCCATCGTCGCGTTTTTTCTCGCGTCGGTGGTCCAGCTTTCGCGTGTAACGGGCGATATTCTCGACGGCACCACCTTCACCTGGTCCCGCGTCTGGTCCCCGGAACTGAACGCGGCGTTTGCGCTGAAGCTCGATCCCCTCTCCATGGTGTTCAGCTTCTTGGCGCTGTTGGTGGGCTCGATAGTCTTCATCTACTCCACCGCGTATTTGCCGCCGAAGAAATCCGCGATGAGCTTCTACGTCCTGATGACGGCGTTCATGCTGGCGGTTTTGCTCCTCGTGCTTGCCGACGACATCATGCTCCTCTTCATCGGGTGGGAACTGGTCTCGATGGCGTCGTTCCTGCTCATTGCGAGGTCGGGCTCGTCGGGCGAGCTGGGCTCGTTGCGCACACTCCTGCTGACCTTCACCGGTGGCCTGCTGCTTCTGGCCGCCCTCGGCGGTGCGGTGTGGCTAACCGGTTCCACGAATCTCACCGAGGTTTTGGCTTCGCCTGAGTGGGAGGCCAACCCGGCAGCGCGCAGCCTCATTGCCGCGCTGGTGGCCCTGGGCGCTTTCACGAAGGCAGCTCAGTTCCCCTTCCACGCCTGGCTTCCAGAGGCCATGGCGGCGGCAACTCCCGTCTCGGCTTTCTTGCACGCTGCGGCCGTCGTCAAGGCAGGCGTTTACCTGCTGATGCGTTTTTCCACGGTCTTCGCGGACGTGCGCGTGTGGCAGTTGCTGCTGATCGTCATGGGTATGTGGACGGCTGTTGCCACGGCCTACTTTGCGCTGCAGCAGACTGACCTGAAGAAGCTGATTGCGTACTCGACGGTCTCGCAGTTGGGTTGGATTGTCGCCACGATTGGTGTGGGCACGAAGTTCGCGATTATGGCTGCGGTTGTGCACACCATTGCGCACGCGATGTTTAAGTCTTCGCTGTTCATGATGGCTGGTGTGGTTGATCACCAGGCAGGCACGCGCGATATTCGTCGCCTCGGTCCGCTGTGGAAGCAGATGCCGTGGAGCTTTGGCTCGATGATTTTCGGTGCGGCATCGATGGCGGCAATTCCGCCGTTCTTCGGCTTCATGTCGAAGGAAGGCATGCTGACCGCATTCGAAGGTGCGCCGCTCAGCAACACCGGTGTCGTCATTCTGCTGACGGTGGCGGCGATTGGTGCGATTGGTACTTTCGCGTACTCGGCACGTTTGGTGTTCGGTGCATTTGTGGATGGCCCGCGCAACGTTGACCACATCACTGAGGCCCCGATTTCACTGTGGCTGCCGGCTGCCATCCCTGGCCTGCTGAGCCTGCCTGCGGCCTTTGCTGCCGGCGCTATTTTGAACCGTCCGCTGGACCGCGTGGCCGATACGGTCGGTCAGCTTCCGGCTGGCACGACTCAGGAATCGCACTTGAGCCTGTGGCACGGCGTGAATGTGCCGCTGATTATCTCTGTGATTGTGCTGGCTGTCGGCGTGGGCTTCATCTTCACTCGTGCCCGCGTAGGCGCCGTCATGGCAGACCGCAAGCTCTTCCCGTTCACCGGTGTGGAGGCAATCAACGCGTCGCTGAGCGTCTCGCAGCGTGTGGGGCGCGCGATGGGCAAGGTGGCGCGTTCGCATCAGCCATCGCGTCACCTGTTGCCGCTGCTTGGTTTGCTCGCGGTGTACGCCCTGGTTATTGCAATCGCTCCGGGTGTCGGGGGCGCTCCGGTGCTGCCGAAGATCGACGGCATCGATCACCTGACCGACCTGATTCCGCTGGTTGTTGTCGTGATTGGCGTGTGGGCCACGCTTCAGGCAAAGAACCGTCTACAGGCGGCTGTGCTCCTCAGTGTCACCGGTGTTGGTGTCACGCTGCAGATTCTCCTGCTGGGCGCACCGGATGTGGCATTGACGCAGTTCATGGTGGAAATCCTGACTGTCGTGCTGATGATGCTGGTGCTGCGCTTCCAGCCGCGTGCGTTCTCTGAGACCTCGAAGAACCGCCGTGCTTCCGCGGCGGTTGTGGCAGTTGCCGTGGGCTTGGCTACGTTCGGCGCGGTGTGGTTCCTCACTGGCCGTCGTCAGATGCCTGAGGTCGCGCAGTGGTACATCGATAACACTGAGAAGGTCACGGGCGAGACCAACATTGTCAACGTGATCCTGGTTGAGTTCCGTGCTTTCGATACCATGGGTGAGCTGGCGGTTCTCGGTATGGCGGGTGTCGCGATGGCGGCGGTTGTCACGTCTATGCCTCGCTTCCCGCACCTGCTCGATCAGCCTTCCCCGCTTGCGGAGCCCGCTCTGAATTCCATCATGATGCGCTGGCTGGTCCGCTGGCTGTCGCCGGTTCTGTTCGCCCTGTCCGCTGTGGTTCTCTACCGCGGCGGTACCGCTCCGGGCGGCGGCTTCAACGCGGCGCTGATTGGTGCCGCTGCCGTCATGTTGATTTACCTGTCCAAGGACCGCGACGAGCTGGTCTTCGGCGAGAAAATCCCGGTAGTGCTCAGTGCTGCGGGTGTCATCACGGCTATCGGCACGGGCTTCATCGGTTTCGCCAAGGGGTCGTTCTTGGCACCGCTGTACGGCGAGTTCCTGGGTCAGCACCTCACCACGGCATTGCTTTTCGACGTCGGCGTGTACCTGGCCGTCATCGGCATTGTGGCAACCGCGCTGAATCTCCTGGGCGGCCCGAACCGTCCTGGTGTGACCGGGTCGGACGATGTGATGCAGGATCTCTACTCAGACCGCTCAAGCTTGCGGGTGCCGCCGGAGATGGGTGTGTTCGCCTCAGAAGCGGAGAGCGCTCCCGCCCCCGCCCCCGCCCCAGCTCATGCCACCGTTGAGGAGGCCAAGAAGTGATTATCGCCATCATGGCTGCCGTCCTCGCAGGCGGTGGCACGTACCTGGTGCTACAGCGCGGCATGCTGCGCACCATCATCGGTATGACTCTGATTTCCCATGCCGCCAACCTGATTATTTTGTCCACGGGTGTCGGCGCCTGGCGCGGCGAGCCGCTGCTGGGCAACGAGACCACTGCGGGCGCTGGCGCTGCCGAGCAGATGGCTGACCCGCTGCCGCAGGCATTCGTGCTGACGGCCATCGTGATTACCATGGCCGTCACCGCGTTCATGCTGGCTCTGTCTGGTTTGGGCCGCGATGACGACACTCGTATCCATGAGGACCGCGAGGCTATGCGACAGCTGTCGACGGCTGGTCGTCGTGCAGGTAAGCACATTCCGGCTGACTCGGACTCCACGGTCACCGGCACCCCGGGAGTCACTCCGGCTCCGGATAAGTTCCCGCGCGAGACCCCATACGGCGGTGACGAGAAATGGTAGAAGCCTCTGCAATGACCTCTGCAATGTCCCCTTCAACTCTGTCTTCGCTACTGCCGCTGTTTGCGGCACTGCCGCTGATTCTGTCGGCGGTCGCAGCCATCCTGCCGAAGCTGTGGATGCGCGCGACGATGGGCATCGCCGTTCCGGCACTATCGTCGCTGGCTGCGTTTTGGGTGATGTTCTACGTCACTGAAAACGGCCCGGTCGGCCACGGTGTGGGCGCGTTCCCCGGTGGTATCTCGATTCCTTTCTTGGCGGACACGTTCTCCATGCTGATGCTGGGTGTGGCCGCGGCTGTGGTTGCCATCGGTAACTGGTTCGCCCACGTCGCGGGCGAAAACACTTCGCGGTTCTTCCCCTCCCTGACGCTGATGATGTTGTCCGGTATGTCGGGTGCTTTCCTGACTGCCGATTTGTTCAACTTCTTCGTGTTCATGGAGGTCATGCTGCTTCCCTCCTACGGCCTAATTGCGGTCACCGGTACCTGGCACCGCCTGGCTGCTGGTCGTAGCTTCGTGCTGGTCAACCTCTTGACCTCCACGGTGCTGCTGATTGGTGTCGCGCTGATTTACGGCTCGGCGGGCAATGTGAACATCGCAATGCTGGCCGACATGGCCAGCGAGGGCGGCCCCGGCGGCACGGGTGTGGTCGCGTTGGGCATTGTCATCATCGCACTATGTGTGAAGGCTGGTTTGGTTCCGGCGCACACTTGGTTGCCGAGGACGTACCCGTCGACAAGCCCTGCGGTGATGGCGCTGTTCTCTGCGGTGCATACGAAGGTTGCGGTGTACATGCTGTTCCGCATCTACGTCGTGATTGTGGGCATGAACCCCTCCTGGCACTGGCCGATCATTATCATCATGGCGATCTCGATGCTGGTTGGCGCGTTTGCGGGTCTCGCGGAGAACACCATGCGTGAAGTGCTGGCCTACCAGATGGTCACGGGTATGCCGTTCATTCTGATTGTGCTGGCGTTCACGGATGCTAACGACGGCCAGGGCGCCAAGGCGGCACTGGCTGCGGGTGTTTTCTACGCAATCCACCACATGGTGACTGTCGGTGCCCTCATCCTGGGCTCCGGTGCGGTGGAAGAGACCTACGGTACGGGTACGCTCTCCAGGCTTTCTGGGCTTGCCCGCCGCGACCAGGCGGTTGCCTGGGTGATGGCGGCGATGAGCTTCTCCATTGTTGGTTTCCCGCCATTTTCCGGTGTGTGGGGCAAGGTGGGCATTGTCTTTGCCTCTGCCGCTACTGGCGATGCCCGTTCGATTGTCGCAATCACCGCAATCATCGTGGCCTCGCTGGGCTCGCTGCTGGCCATGATTCGGCTGTGGCGCGCGGTCTTCTGGGGCCGCCCCATGCAGGGCGTGGATGATTCGGTTCGCGTTCCGGGCGCGCTGGTTGCGCCGTCCGCCATGCTGGCAATTGTTTCTGTGGCGATGTTTGTCGCGGTCGGCGCCGTCACTTGGGCGACTACCGGTGCGGCTGATGCGCTGCTGAATATTGATGGCTACCGCGAGGCCACTCTCGGCGGGGTTGAAAACGCCATCGGAGGTATTTACTGATGAAGTTCCTGCATGTTATCCGCTATTCCCTCTGGCTGGTCTGGCAGGTTGTTGTGGCTGCGACAGACGTGGTGCGCGATACGCTGCGCCCGAACCAGAAGCAGCAGCCGGTGCTCATTGGGCTGCCGCTGCGTGTGACGTCTGACCTTGAGGTCACTCTCTTTGCCGAGTCCATCACCATGACTCCTGGCACGCTGGTCTGCGGTGTCCGTGAGACCGATGCGGGGCGGTTGTTCATCATCCACGCAATCTTCGGTGCCGACCTGGACGCGCTGTACGACTCCCTCTACGACATGGAGGAGCACCTCGTTCCCAGCCTCCGCGATGTCCCCCGCCCGAAGGCTTTCGTCTTCGAGGAGTACAACGCGGACAAGTTCATTGACCCGGATGCCGTCGTCGGCGTTGCCGCTGAGATCGACCATGGTCTGCCGCTGCCGGATGGCATTGCCTCCAAAGGCGAAGACAAAGGAGCACGCTCATGAATGACACATTGATCGATCCCACCGCAGTACAGGTAATTAGCGGCATTGGCATTGCTCTATGTTCAGTGGCGCTGCTTGTGGGCGTGGTGCTGATCTTCCGAGTCAAGGGCAATGTCTCACGCGCAGTGCTTTCCGACGCTGCCTTCTACCCCATGGTGGGAGTGTTCCTCACAACTGCCATGCTGCGGACTACGGCCATCACTTTCGATATTGCAATGCTGGCGGGTCTGCTTGGCATTTTGTCGACCGTGGGCCTGGCCCGAGTTATTTCCCGTGGCCGCCGCTAAGACCGATTAAGGACGAATCGCAATATGAGTATCGCTTCAATTCTTGTAACTATATTGTTTGCCGTGCTGGTCATTGGCGGATCTTTGTACCTGCTCCTGGCGGGCGTGGCCATGTGGCGCTCTAAAGATGCCCTGAGCCGGTTGAACCAGCTTTCAGCTGGAATCATGGTGGGCATCCCCGCACTGGTGATTGCCAACTTGGTCCTAGAGGCCGACCAGGGCGATCTGACGTGGGGCAAAACCCTCACCGCCATTCTGGCCATTGTTGCTGTCCTGGTCGTCGCTACTGTCGCCTCCGAGGTACTTGGACGCGCGGTGCTGGGTGCCCGTGATGGCTCCGCGGAGGACTACGTGCCGGAGCGGTAGCTAGCGGCACGGGAAGCGTCCCGCATACGCCGCTTCCGGCGGGTTTCAGAGCAGCCTCTCAGTGCTCTCCAAGACCCCCTTTGGGCCACCCACCCTACCCAAAAGGGGGTATGTTTCCCCACACTTTTGGCCTCCCGCAATGTGATGTACCTCTCATGGGATATGGGTCGCTCGTTAATCCCGTTTATGCCCCTAAATTGAGTGGCAGTTTTTTCCGTTAACTAAACTTTGGTTTCCCTTAGTTAGGGAACCCTTGGTTATCATTTTTGTTGAATTCGCCGTTTGCCTGCACCTTTGTGACACCAAGAACAAAACAATCAATGCAATCCCGGTAAAGATTAGGAAAACAACACTCTTGTCATCCGATATTCAGGCAGAGACCGGAGTCGTCCCGACCGACTCAAAACCGCCCTCTTTCCAATATTTTTAGGCGAATTTGAGCGAGCTTTGAGGGACGCAACCGACCGGAAGCGGATCGAGGCACTTATTTTTTCATTGCAGCCCCTTGCCCCATCGGTTAACTTAATTTCTGTGAGTTCGCCAAGAGCGACTCAAAATCTTTACCCCCGAGAACCTAAGGATTTTCTCATGTCCTGCTCCGCAGAAGATATCGCAACCATCCTCGAAGCCCTTCCGGCCGTCACCGTCGAGAGCCCGCTGCCGGCTTTCGAGCAGCTGGCTGGCAACGACGTCAACTTCGCTAACGTTGGCGGCGACCTGAACCTGCCGTTCGGTAACGACTTCCTGGACATCTCCGTCACCGACGACCACTCCACCCACGACTCCCACGACACCGAGGTTTCGGACTTCCTGAACCCGGAGACCACCGTCGACCAGTCCAAGGACTTCGACTTCCTGAACCCGACCATCTCTGGCCTGGCCAACGGCTAGTAAACCCCGGGCTTCATGGCAGGACAATAGCTCCGCCAATCCTTGACACAATAAACCGCCAGTCTCTAAAAAAGACTGCGGTTTATTGTTCAGTTAAAACCGATATTCTTCATTTCGTTACTGTCTAAAAGGAACACCAAAAATGGACGTCACTCCTATCGTTGAGGTTCTGGAAGCAATGCCTTCCGGCCCGACCGTCAACGTCACCTTCGAGATTAACCCGACCATCGATGGTGATCTGACCCTCCTGGAAACCGGTGACTGGAACGCTCCGTTCGGCCGCGACTTCATGGACATCAACATCACGAACGATCAGTCCACTCACAATGACAACTCCACCCACGTCTCCGGCGTTGAGGCTGATAGTGTCTCCGACGCTGCCGAACAGGGCCGAGAGGTGTCCGAGTCCGCCGAAGAGGCTGACGAGGCTGCAGCTGCTCCGAAGTCGCTTTTCAACGGCTCCCCGAGCCTGCCGGGCATCGGTGCCTAAAACAGCTCACACTTAGGGTTGTTCCTTAGCCGCCCAAACCGGGCCGGCGTGCAGGCAACCACAAAGCCGTGGCTGTCATGCACAGACAGAAGTTTTAAATAAAGCGTTGGCCCTGCAGATGGTTTGACCATCTGCAGGGCCAACGCTTTTCTATTTACTGTGACCTACCGCGTGACTGTGCAGCTCTACTCTGCGGTTTTACTGCACAGCCCTACGCGGTTGCTTTACTTCGTTGCCTGAAAGCGCTTTTCCACCTCGGCACCGAGCCAGGAATCAACGTTGGTCCAGTACTGGTAGACACGCTGCTCCACCTCTGGGGAAACACCCTGCATGGCACCGACGATGTTGTTTGCCAAGCGATCGCGCTCGGCATCGTCCATCACGTTGCGAACAAGGTCGCCTGGCTGCGAGAAGTCATCATCCTCAGGGTGCTGCACGTAGGCGCCAGCGTAGAACTCTTCGCCCACGCTCTCCCACTGACCAAAGGCACCAGCATCGACCTGGCCGGCGTGACCGGAGCGCACTGGGCAGCCAGCGGCCTTAGCCGCAGCCGCGGTATCGGCCTCCGGGCCGCGAGCGGTGGCGTTGGAGCCGTGAACCGGCAGCTTCGGATCCGAGTAGTAGTACGTGGCCGCACCATCCTGCGAGAAGGAATTCACTGGGCAGCGAGACTGGTTCACCGGCAGCTGATCGCTGTTGACGCCAAGGCGGTAGCGGTGCGCATCAGCGTAGGAGAACACACGCGCCAGCAGCATCTTGTCCGGCGAGAAGCCGACACCCGGGACCGTATTCGACGGTGCGAAAGCGGCCTGCTCAACCTCAGCAAAGAAGTTGCCCGGGTTGCGGTTCAGGGTGAAGTGACCGACCGGAATCAGCGGGTAGTCCTTCTGCGACCAGGTCTTGGTCAGGTCGAACGGGTTCACCTTGTAGCTGGCGGCCTCGTCGTAAGGCATAATCTGCACCTTGACGTCCCAGGTTGGGTAGTCGCCGCGCTCAATTGCCTCGAAGAGATCCTGGCGAGCATGGTCGGTGTTTTCGCCTACCAGCTCAGCGGCCTCATCATCCGTCAGGAAGTCCCAGCCCTGGCGAGTCTTAAAGTGGTACTTAACCCAGAAACGCTCACCTTCAGCGTTAATCCACTGGTAGGTGTGGGAACCGAAGCCGTCCATATGACGGAAGTCCTTCGGAATACCACGGTCACCCATCAAGTAGGTGACCTGGTGAGCGGACTCCGGAGAGGCAGTCCAGAAATCCCACTGCATATTGGCATCGCGCAGACCCGTATCCGGCAGGCGCTTCTGAGAGTGGATGAAGTCCGGGAACTTAATGCCATCGCGGATAAAGAACACTGGAGTGTTGTTGCCCACGATGTCGAGGTTGCCCTCTTCGGTATAGAACTTCAGCGAAAAGCCACGCACGTCACGCCAACCATCCGGGGAGCCCTGCTCACCAGCG
Source organism: Corynebacterium sp. MSK019 (assembly GCF_030232425.1). Lineage (NCBI taxonomy): Bacteria > Bacillati > Actinomycetota > Actinomycetes > Mycobacteriales > Corynebacteriaceae > Corynebacterium > Corynebacterium sp. MSK019. Next base: position 26,252 of record NZ_JASPJT010000011.1, read on the forward strand.
ACAGTGGAGAATCGCGCCAGCATCGGAGTGACAGTGTTCGGCTGGAAGACGGCAGCCTTGGTGTACTTGGAGACGTCCTCGGTGACGGTCAGCTCACCGAAAGCACCTGCACCCTTAGCGTGAACAACGCGCTCCGGAATGCGCTCACGGTTGAAGTGCGCGAGTTTTTCCAGCAGGTGGACGTCGTGGAGGTTAATACCTCCCTGTAGGCCATTGGTTTGCGAGTGCTGCTCTGTAGGAACCGGCGCACCGTTGAGACGAGTGGTCGGACCATTGGAGCCTTCATAGAGATTCGACATGGGGGCGTTTCCTCCTAAAGACAAGGGCTAGATGACAGTCACAACATGCCCTGACGTTTTCCACCCTACACGAAGTTTCACCTTTTTCCTATTAGTTGCCCGCGATTGATATGTGGACTTAATTATTAGTCCGATTAGGTTCGCTGTATCGGCGACAAACAACCGACCCCAAAAAGGACAGATTTCCCCAAGGAAAACCACACACAATGACCGTCGAAAAGCACTTACCGAGCTTTCATGCAATACCTATCAGCACTGAATAAAAGGTATAGCCAGCACTACCACTGCCCGCGGAGGTTAAGGGTAGGATTTCACGCGTACCACGCTGTCAATTTGGATTCTGATCGGATACTTCTGCAGACATGAAAAAACAAGGGAGGGGCGCGAAAGCGCTCACAGTCTTCAAGTACACGCTGGCGTTGCTGGCGACCGTTGCGCTTCTCAAGATCGCATTCTTCCCCGCTAACGACGAGGACTATGCGCAAGCAACCGGTGATTTCTCCCAGCCCACCACGGAGCTATCCCCTCAGCGGATCAATAACACGCAGAAGCTGTCTGCCACCATCGTCCCGGACGAGCCCACCGTGATCCGCGCCAACGCTTCCGGTGAAATCACTGACGCCTATGTCAACAGCGGCGGCAACGCCGTAGAGGGGCAAAACCTGCTTCAGGTGAAGAAGACCTCGGTATCTGAGACTGCCAGCACCTCCGGCGGCGCGGATTCCGATGAAGAAAACGCCGCAGCCGCCGCACCCGAAACTACCGTGACTTGGGGAAACATCACCGCTAAGGCTTCTGGCACTGTGCAGTGGGATGTCGTCATCGGCCAGACGGTTGAGATCGGCCAGGAGATTGGCACGATTTCGCCGAACAGCTTCCACGCCGTAGCACCTATTAAGCCGAGCCAGCTGTACACGCTGGGAGACTCGATTAACAATGGCCGCCTCGCTATCACCGATGGCCCGGCACCGTTTTTGTGCGATTCGGTGAAGACCGTCACGGGAAGTAGCGCGGGCTCGCAGAACACTGGCGCCGGGGATGGCGCTGGCATGGGCGCCGCCGCTGCTGGAAATTCCTCGGGCGGCCCACAGCTACGCTGCGATATTCCCGCAGATCAGACCGTCTACGAAGGTGTTCCTGCCACGCTGATTCTTGGCAGCGGCACCACCTCGGAGGTCCCGGCACTGCCGGCGACCGCGGTGGAGGGACGCTTCCGCGAAGGTGTCGTCTACGCTCCGGCTAAGGATGGCGGCAAGCCCACCAAAATCAAGGTTGAGCTCGGCGCCAACGATGGCACTTTCATTGAGATCAAGCGCGGCCTGAAGGAAGGCCAGCAGGTTTTGGAGTACGTGCCTTCCTACAAGGACGATTCCGCCGGCGACGGCACCGGCGCTGGTGATGGCAGTGACACCGGCTTCGATGAGTCCGGCGATGACGCTGGCTCTGAAAAGTAGGCCCGCGCCATGCTTAGTTTGACCGCAGTCACTCGAACAGTGACGCTCCCCAACGGCGAGGAGCTGCCTATTTTGAAAGGCATCGACCTCGACGTGCCACGCGGTGAGCACCTCAGCATTGTCGGCCAGTCAGGTTCGGGTAAGTCAACGCTGCTGAACATCATTGGCATGCTCGATTTGCCAGATTCCGGCACGTACACGTTTGACGGCACTGATATTTCCACCTTGTCGGACAGGAAACGCGCTGCTCTCCGGGGCGATAATTTGGGATTCGTCTTCCAGCAGTTCAACCTCTTCCCCTCCCGCACCACACTGGAAAACGTTGAGGTTCCGCTGATGTACGACCGGGGCGAGAAGTTTTGGAATCGCACCGAGCTTGCCGCCGCGATGCTGGAGCGCGTCGGCCTGGGCGATCGCCTAGAGGCCACGCCTTCGCAGCTTTCCGGCGGTGAACAGCAGCGTGTGGCTATTGCCCGCGCGCTCGTGCGCCAACCGCAGCTCATTCTTGCCGATGAGCCCACCGGTGCGCTCGATGTCGACACCGGCAAGATCGTCATGAATTTGCTCGAAGAAGTCGCGGCGGAAAACAACGCCGCATTGATTCTGATCACACACGATTTAGAGGTCGCCGAGCGCGGCGATCGGGTGCTTGAGCTTCGCGACGGTCAGTTGCACGCCGACTCCGTCCTGCTATCTGCTGCCAACGCTATGCACGGCTCCGAGGAGGCTGCTGATGACGACGAATAAAGAAACAGAATCGAAATCACGGCCTTCCTTCCTCTATGCAGCAACGCCTTATCTCGGCGCTCTGCTGGAAGCGTGGCATGAGCTGCGCATTAACCGTGGCCGCATCATGCTGTCACTGGTCAGTGTGGCCGCCGCAGTGTGGGCGATGACCACGGTTATTGCACTTGGCACTATTCTCACCAGCTCTCAGGATGCGGTCACCGCACAGAGCACGGGTGTCGCCGGAACGGTCACGTTGACTGCCGGAGCGAGTAGTTCCGGTTCTGAGGATAGTGGAGACTTCGGCGACGGAGGCTTCGGTGACGGCAGCGCCGGCACGATGGCCGATAGCTTTGGAAGCTTCGGCGGCGAGGGCACCGGCGGAAACGGTCCGGACGATTTGAGCGTCATCAACCCGGACGGGTCTATCAATGACGCCTTTTCCACTGCCACGCATCGCCTGGTAGAGACCACCCATGCCAACTTGTGGTCACGAGTTCGCATGCAGCCAGCCACACCTGAGCACAATATGGATGACTGCGCACCGGATGATTACGAGTGCTTTTCGCCAGGTACTCCGGAGCTGATCGCCGCTGACCCGGGCTGGTTCGATATCTACGCCCGCACCATCGTGCAGGGACGCCGCTTGGAAGATGCCGATGGCCAGCGCTTGATGAACCCCGTGGTGGTCAACGACCAGTTCTACGAGAGCCTGGGCAACCCAGCGCTAGCCGACCACCCAACCTTCACCTTGAAGGAAACCGGAAACACCATTTTCACCGTGGTGGGAGTGTATAAGTCCCTCGGATCGTGGGACGCCCCGAGCATTGTCACGCACTACGATTCCTTCCTCAATGCCGGCTACGAGGGTCCGGTGGGGGAGCCGCAACTTCTCGTCGCAACGCCTGAGGAGTCCGCGAAGGAGAACCAGAAGGCGCTGCACAACATTTTCCAGGCGGAGCTCGGCCCCAGCTGGAAGGTGAATACCTCCCTGTCGGAGAAGGACACGGAGATTTCCCAGGAGATGAATAACACCATCACTACGGCGCTGGGCATTATCGGCGGCATCGTAATCGCGCTTGGCGCGTTGGGGCTGCTCACAGTCTCGATTGTCACCATCGGCCACCGTGTCCGTGAGATTGGTATTCGTCGCGCAATGGGCGCGTCGGCAGGCCGGATTTTTATCTCTGTGTTCTTGGAGTCGATTGTCGCCACGACGGTGGCGGGCGTGGTTGGCGTGATTGCCTCGATCATCACGGTCAAGCAGCTGCCGCTGGATAAGATGCTGGCGTTGCCGCTGGAGACCGGTGCCGTGGCCTACCCCGTCACGGCCGCTGTAATCGGCGTGTTGGTCGCGACATTCGTGGGCGCGCTGGCGGGTATTATCCCGGCCACCATTGCCGTCCGCGTCAAGCCCATCGACGCCATCCGCTTCTAACACTTCAGCCCCTAGTTCGCCTGGCTGCGCCGCCGCCTGCTTTTTGCAGGTAAGGCTACGTGCAGCCAGGCGAATTATCTTTAGGCTTCAAGTTGCTAAGCTATGTCCATGACTCCCGCACGCCTCGTCTCTAATGACGAATACATCACGCAGCTGGCGCTGAAAGCCGGTCGCGGTGATCAGGCTGCGCTGACGGAGTTCGTGCGGCTGACGCAGAAGGACGTGTGGCGTCTGGTCGCACATCTGGGCGGCGTTGATGCTGCGGATGATTTAACGCAGGAGACGTATCTGCGTGTCATGGGGGCACTTCCCCGTTTTGCGGCGCGTTCTTCTGCCCGCACCTGGCTGTTGTCGCTGGCCCGGCGCGTGTGGGTGGATTCGGTCCGCCATGATTCGGCGCGCCCGAAGAAGTCCGCGGTGGAAGTGGAAAATGCTGCCGAGCAGTTTACGACCGGCGAGTCGTGGTCAGAGCTCGCTGATGCCCGCGTGCTGCTGGAGCAGCTGCCGGAGGAACGCCGCGAGGCGCTCATTCTGACGCAGGTGCTGGGTTACTCCTACGCGGAGGCTGCGGAAATCGCAGGTTGTCGCGTGGGCACTATTCGCTCACGTGTCGCCCGTGCGCGCCGCGATCTGGTTGCCGCGCTTGACGACGGCGACAGTGCCAGCGGCGACTCTGCTGCTGTTTAGGCCCGCTCCCCCAATGGACGTTGATCTTTCTTCTACCCCATTTTTGGAACACTATCGCGCATGATTGCTCAGTTGAGCGTAGGTTCTGCCTTAACTGATAGTTTTATACATTTCCTTATATTCGCGATACGAAACGGGTATATGAACTGCCCAGTACGCATACGTTCCATCTTTTCCGACGAGATTAGCTTTGTTTTGGGCCACCACCGACCAACTCACTGAGGAGCAGATTTCCCCATGAATAGACCTTCATGGATTTTCACTGTCACTGCCGTTATCACTGCTACAACCGGACTACCGGCCTACGCCGCCACCATTAACCAAGGCGATCCGGTTGTCATCATTCACGCTAATGGGCCACAAGCTAGTGTCTGTACAGCTGGCTATGTCGACAAAACCAATTCGCAAATCTACACAGCAGGTCATTGTGGACAAGAGGGAGACACAGTGACGGATGGGACATTTCAGAAAATTGGAGTTTTCCAACCGTCTCCCACATATGACCATTCACTAGATACGGGGAACGATATTGGCGTTGTCTCGCTTGACGACCCCGCTACTGCAGGCGTGAATTCGTATTCAGGCGACTCAATGCTATCCCCCACCGATGTTCAAACTGGCGAGACAGTCTGCATATACGGAAATACTACGGGGAAAGTTTCCTGCGGTTTAGCCGCTGATCGCGAGGCATACCAAATCGAGGACAACGCTCTACAGGTTCAAAACGTACAGGCTCAACGCGGCGATTCCGGAGGGCCTGTATGGGTTCCGGAGAAAGGTGCTGTCGGTGTTGTTTCAACTACCTGGAACATCATCGATGGGAACGGACAGAAGCTTGGTTCCTATATCACCGCTAATTCACCCTGGTAAGAGCGCTTTGTTTACGTAGGGCTTGTCATCCTCTGAGGTCACGTCACCCGACCGAGGAAAACAAGCCATCACCGATAGCCAAAGGCGAAAGCCCGCCTCTCCTACCGATTACTCAGTAGGAGAGGCGGGCTTGATTCGTCAGAGGGAATTGGCTCCCTCCGAATCCCTAGCTCTTAAGCGTTACGGCGTCGCATTGCGAAGACTCCGGCAGCTGCCAAAGCAGCACCAGCCATCGCCCACAGTGCCACACCGTTGCCACCAGTCTTAGGCATTTCGCCCTTGGTCACATCGGCAATCTGCAAAATGCCCACCTTCGAATCACACTCTGGAATGCCAGTCTTATCGCACTGATTTCCAGACACCGCGACACCGCCACCGGAGAGAACTTCGATAATCGCATTGCCCTTTTCATCCCACGCCGTGGAGAACTTAATGGGCTCAGCGAGCAAGTTGTAACCCTGCGGTGCCTTAGTTTCAATCAGGTAGTAAACACCCGGCGCATCCAGGCCCTGGAGTCCAACACGGCCCGCAGTGTTTGTCTGAGACTGTCGCACTACTGGGTTCGTATCAAGGTTGACACTTCCGTCAGAATTCAAGTTCAGCGCGCCATTGGGGTCGGCACGGTGAACTGCAAACTCTGCACCGTCGAGCAGTCCGCCGGTTTGAATCTGATCCGGCGCATCCGGGTTGTAGCTGACCTTCTCCAAGAAGATTCCCATCTTCTTTTCTGGAGGGGTCAACGGGATGCAGTCGGTATCCTTCCAACCACCCATTTCTGCCTCATTCATAAGGCCAAAGTTGGGTTCGTAGAGACCATTCTCCTCATAGCAACGGTAGTTACCGGACGGCTCTGATGGGTGCCCTTCAGGCACAGATGTTTCATCCAACTTCGATGCGTCGAGAGTGAAACGAACAGTGACCTCATAGACATGCTTGCCGGTACTACCGTCAACACCTTCTGGTTTCGTAATCTTCGGAGTGTTGTTGCCATTTAATGCATACGGACCTGGGCCACGGAAATCCCTAGGCTCACTTAGGCGGTTAAATTCGTCGCGGAACACTACCGTTGCCCCGGTGACGGCCGCCGCACCGACAAACTTCGGCGTGTCTAGCAATTGTCCATAGACGACTTCGTTCGACTCGTATCCCGGAGTCTTGGGGTACTCCACGACCACGTTGTACCTTGCAGTAAATTCGTTTTGCGTGCCCGGTACCGGCTGAGGTTCTGTATCTACCGCAACCTTGTCTACGCAAGCTTCGGTGGAGACATTGTCCGCGTCACCCGGACCCGACTCGGAGTCTGTTGCGACGAGCTTCACACGGTTAGGGCTACATACCGTCTTAAGGTTGCCGTGTTCATCTGTACGCACTGGAGCGGATACAACGAATTCAACCTTTGCATGGGGAGGAATCGTACCGACATAGCCGGTCATGTATTTTCCTTCGCCGCCGGATGGTGCTTCCGCATTCATACCTGCCAAAATGCCACTGCCGGCACCAATCTGGTCCGGTCCAGGCTTACGCCCGTTGACCAACGAAGAACCGGGACCAAAGCCCTCGAACTTTGCGGTTGGGCCGCTCCTATTAATACCGAAATGAGTATCTGTTGGAAGGTACTCGTAGAAAGTGCCACCAGAGCTCGGGTGATCGCTTGTGTTTTCTACCGTAATCGTCCAGAAAGTCCTAGGTTCACCATTGATTATCTCCGTCTTCGAGCGGAGCTTCTTCACAGCGAGGTTTGATTGAAACTCTGGCGGTGGTGCCACCAGGCTAGAGGCAGCATCAGTATTGAACGAATCCGGAAGATTATTCAGAATGTTAACCAACTCAAAGGTCGGCTGGCTGGAGGAAGGATTATCAATCTTTAGCTCAAAACCATTTTGACCAGCCTGGTCACTACCCGCACCGAAACCTAGGTTTCCGTTCGAGTAAGTCCAAGCCTTACCCCACGATGCCGACGAAAACACAATTCGGCGACCATCGAGTGTGGTCAAATTGGACAAATCCCAGGTAGAAATTTGTCCTGTTGCAGTGTCGATGCGCTCCAGAATCACCCTATCCTTTGAACCGGCCTTACTCTGGAAGCCCCACATGTACCGTGGTGCGTCCGGGAGTACTGCCCAGTCCTCGGCAAATGAGATTTGGTTACCGAATACCCGCTCTGCTGTGGAATTGTCCGTGTTCACACGGTAGAACTTACGACTACCGGATGTTGACGCATTTGCCACAAAGTAACCATTTTCGGTCCAGACACCCGCATTCGAGAAGTCGCGGTCGCCTTCAGTTTCAAATGCGGTAGTTTGCGTTCCTGGCTTCTTAATCGGACCTAGGTTGTGTACTTCACCGGTTCCGGGATCGATTTGAAGCAGATTACCTGCCGGATAGCAGTTGTCACCATTCAGACCGCGCTTCTGACTTACTGCGTAGAGCCAGTTGTCATTGGGGTCATACATTAGGGAGTTATACACCCACGGCGAACGACCGACCTCATGGTAGGCCTTACCTTGATCAACTTGTCGGCTCAAAATCGAGGTATCGCGCTTAAGATCCTTCGGCGTACCAGTGACAACGTACACCGGGCTGCCGTAGGCAAACTCTTCTGCCGTCAGCTGACGCGGTGCAGCCTTGCGCACCACTTCCGTCTCTGGAGTCGGATTTTCACACTTCGGAATCGGCGGCGGCGTGGGAAGGTTGAACGTCGCCGAATATACGGTGTTGGTTCCGCCTCGATGCAGCCCCATAAACTGAATCTGCGCAGGACCGCCAATCGAGATCTGTGGCAGGATTACCTGGTACTTCTTATTGCTGATTCTTTTGTACGTAGCTTTGGTCTCGTACCATCCTCCATTCGTACCCGTGTAGTAAACAATCATGTCTGCCGAGTCCTTAGACATGTAACTATCAATGTTCGTTTCAAGAATGACTTCCGTGTCTTTGGGGAGAGTAATCGTCCCATTCGACAACTGGTCTGCGGGAATTACGAAGGTGGGAATGTAGCGACTGCCTTTGAGCACATACCCAGTACCGTTCGTATCTCCGTTATTCTTTGCAATCCTAAAGCTATAGGCGGCATCGGCTGCCGCAGGTGCCGCCATCCTCTGTGGCGCACGCTGCGGTTGTGCAGCACGAGGTGCCGCTACCGGATCATTAGCAGAGGGCTCTGACACCTCAAGCGGTGGCTCACCGGCCTCCACTCCCGGAACATCTGGTGCATCAGCCGCAACAGAGTCGTCTTCCCGCTCGACCCCGCTAGAAGACTCAGCTGGTTCAGCGGACTCCGAATTATCTGGCTTAGGGGTTTCAGAAGTCTGAGCAATCTCGCCTGATGCTGCTACCGACGTATCGCTGAAGATAGCGCCACTCGAAATTTCGGGGGTCTCAAAAACGAACGTTGCCCCATCGACGACCTTAGCGTTCAACCCCGTAATGCTGAACTTCACGGGATTCGAAGAAACATCGACCCCTAGATTGTCTCCCTCACGGAGAGCAATCTTTTTACCGTTGACGGTCAACGAATACTTGCCGTCGGCAAACTCCAAATCAGAGGCGCTATCTGCAGTGATCTCCATTCCGTTGAGAGTTGCATCACTGGCAAACTTTCCTTCAAACTTCGCGGTATCACCGCTGGTAACCGTTAACTGGTCGCCTGACGTCAACGCCACACCGATATCAGTGGTCTGCGCTTCCGCCACAACACCAGCCACCTCTGGCATACCTGCCGGCATGACAACACCAAAAGTGAGGGTCAGCGCCGCAGCGACCGACGCCATCACGCGCACATTTCGCCGCGCGGATTTCGGCTTGCTAAACATTGTCCAGGACATTAGCGTCCCTCACTTCCTTTATCTTTCTTCCTGCTCACCGCAATAATGATGAAGCCCGCACCAATTAATGCGGCAGCTGCCGCCACCAATCCAGCAACCTGCACACCTGTCAGCGCCAGAGAACCTGATGTCCCTGACGATGAAGACTGACCTTGACTTGAACCTGACGCCGATTCGCCGACCGGTTTCTTCGGAGGTTTGGTGGGCGTAGTAGTGGGCGTTGTCGCCGGAGTAGTCGTACCATCCTCCGGCGGCGTCGGAGGTGTGTCCGGCGGAGTCGTCGGCGGTGCCTTAGGTGGCGTCGTCGGAGGTGTCTTAGGTGGAGTTGTCGGAGGTGTTGTCGGTGGTGGAGTTTTACCTGGCGTATGCGACTTCGCTACGATGACGCCTTCGACCGGGTTGGGGTCTTCCGTCACTGTGTGGAAAGGTACCGCGACCAGGAAAGCGTTGATTTCACGGTAGTTACCGTCCGGCGCACTTGAGGTCACAAGGTAGATACCGTCGACAAGCCCGGAAAACTGAACCTCGCCGTTGGCATCTGTCACCTTGGAAAGGTTTAAGTCCTTGTTCCATTTTTGGATTTCGTCAAGGCGGGCCGATTCCACTCGCTTCATATCCGCTGGATTTTTGGGGTCAATCCCCTCCAACCGATCTAGGTGAATGGTCACTCCCTCAACGGAACCTGCGACAGTCTGACCGTCATCATCGGGGTTTCCCTTGGTCAAACGAATCTTCAGCACATTCGTGCCAACAGACTGCTCGACTCCCGCCACGCCGTCACGTCCTGCGACAGGGACAGCCTGCGCGATATCCGCACCTGCCCCAAGGCCAGCGCAGGTGAAAGCAAGCGCAATGGTTCCTGCAACTACGCTGTTCAGCCGGTTATCACGGTTATTAATCATTGTCATGCTCCCACCAGCGGTCTTCATCGTCTCCGTCTTGCTCGGAAGCTGATTGCGGTTGCGACGGATCCGATTTTTCAGCTCGCTTTCTCGTGCGCCTGTGGCGACCGCCAGCGCGATGGCTGGTAACGCTTTCGTCGGCCTGATCGCCGTCATAGTTATCAAAGGAATCTTCGGCCATATCGCCGTCGTGATTGTCTTCATCGAAGGTGTCGTCAATATCTTCCAGCTGGCGTTGACGCCATACCCACCAGGCAAAAGCGGTGCCAAGCACTAGCACGACTACAAGCAAGGTGTACATCCACCACTGCCAACCCGCACCGTGGGTCTGACTGAAAACTTCATCATCCGCTTCATTCAGCGGCACTTGATGGCCACGCACCAAAAGCCTGTGGGTGTTAATGCCATAGGGCGTACACGTAATAAGCGTGACGTAGTCCTGATTGGGCACAGGCCTCAAATCGTCAGTTTCGTGTGGCAGAACGACCTTAATTTGATCGACTACATACTTGAGCCGATGACCGGACACCTGAATATAAAAGGCGTCACCTTCACGGGCTTTGGCTAAATGGTCGAACATTGTTGAGTTCGACAGACCAGTGTGCCCAGTGATAATCGAATGCGTTCCGACGCCGCCGACCGGTAAATCGGATCCATACAAATGACCTAAACCACGTTGCAGGGTCTCATCCGAGGTTCCATGCAGTACAGGCAAATCTACATTGATGGATGGGAAAATGAACCGAGCCATCGCTTCGGTCTCATTTAGTTGATTTAAGTACTCTGCGTACTCGGGATTATCCGCATGGATGCGGTTCAACCACGGATCCAGGATTGGGCCGGTATCGCGACCCTCGTTGTACGCATGCGCCCGTTCCCACTGTGTGTTCTTCACATCTTGTGGAATGTCTTTATCCAATTGCGCATACGCTCGCGCGGCACGCGACGCATTCATGTTGTTCCATGCTGTCGACACCACCGGGTACAGCATGACCAACAAGCCGATTACAACAATAATTGCGGGCAGCGTAAGGCTTTTACGGGCCGGCTTTTCTGATTGCTGGCTAGCATCCAGCTCGACTACCGAAGCAGACGACTGTTCCACGGGACAACTCCCCAAAGATTCCTAAATACGCACAGCCTTCAACAGCCAGATACACCAAACCCGCCGCCAATTGCCACTGCGCAGACAACCAAAATCAATCACAACAGCAGCGCACTGACCACAGTGCGCTAGGCAAAGCAGGGTACACAACGCGTACCCTGCTTCACCGTCCTTAGAGCGGCTTTCGCTCTAAGGCACCGAGTACAAACTCGGATTTAGTTCTTCGATCCGCGGCGAGCGAACCATGCACCAGCTGCGACGATAGCTGCACCGATGGCAGCCAGGATGCCGACACCGGCGCCACCAGTCATCGGCAGGTTTGGAGTGTCCTGCTTGATGTTCTCAATCTCAGAAACCAAAGTGACCTCATCGTCACCCTCGCGCTCACCGGTTGCAGATACGTTGGCTCGAGTGAACTCAATCTCAGTGACATCCTTTTCCGGCAGTGCGTAGCCAGCAGGAGCCTTGGTCTCCTTCAGGCAGAACTTCTTGGTTGCCGGGGCTTCCTTGCCATCCTCGAAGTCGGTCAGGTGCAGACCATCAATGGTGATTGTGCCGTCCTCACCGGTGGTCCAGGTCTTCTCGTCCTTGACAGTTACCTGTGCACCCAGGTCAGATGCCGAGGTGCACTGGTAGAGCTCGAACTCAGCGCCTTCCAGGACCTTGCCCTTTTCCTCGCCGTCCTTCTTCACGACCTTCAGCTTGCCGTGGTAGGTCTCGACCTCATTGGTCTCGTTCTTGACCTCGTTACCGGTATTCGGGTTATTGAAGAAAACTTCACCCTTGTTCTTCAGCACAGTGGTGTCGCCAACCTCCTTGCGCTTAACCTCGAAAGTCAGCGACATCTTGGCACCGGGCTGAACCTTGGCCAGACCCTGATCGGTCAGCTTAACGACGAGCTTGTTTCCGTTCTCAGCCGGATTGTTGACATCGTAGTCACCGGCGCCCAGAACCGTGTCACCAGCCTTGACCTCGGTAACCTGCTGGAAGTCCAGGCGCTGATCCAGCTGATCCTCGAAGCGGAAAGCCTTCAGGCTCTTGCCCTCGCCCCAGGTCGGAGCGTCGGCGTTAATGGTGTAGGTGTAACCATCCTGGATGTGCTTATCCGCATCCTTGACGGTCTTCTCAGTCTTGGTCTCCGTGTTCTTCGGGTAAGCAACGACGTTGTAGTTCCACGCGTCAGATGCCTCATTGACCATCGGAACGGAAACGATGAACGGAGCACCAGTAACGATGCCGGCCGGAGCGTCTGTTTCCTCGACCAGGTAGATGCCCAGATCCAGATCATCGAAGGCAGCCTTGCCATCGGCACCTGTGGTCTGTTCCTTGACGTCACCAGTCTTATTCTCATCCTTGACGTCTGCAGCCGACTTCGGGAAGGTTGACCAGTCACCATTCTGCAGGTCGTAGTTCAGCTTGGTGATCTTGTAGGTCACGCCAGCGAGCGGCTCGCCCGGTACGCCTTCCATCTCCTGGCCGGTAGCCGCAGTACCCGACTCATTACCCTTCTTCTTGTAGAGGGTGATCGAACCCTTCTTGCTGAAATCGATGTTTGCCTTGTTCACAGCCCCCTGCTCAACAGCAGGTCCTTCAGGCTGAGCAATAACAGCAGGAGCAGAGATACCCATAGACAGGCCGACGATTGCGGCGAACGTTACCGAACGAGCGGTACGAGAGAACTTATTCACGGAAACAGGTCCTTTACAACGGTCCAAAATGAAGCGGCACGCTTCAATACGTCTCGCGATTCACTTCAGACGGCGACATCGATATTCTCCGACCGCACAAAACTGATATTTTCCTTAAGAAAAGACCAGCCTGTCTAACCTTCTAAGCTTCAGCGTCATGAACTTTTATGTTTGTATGTTGAAACATTCCAGCTCAAGCCCATTGCCCGCTCGGTTAACAGCGCTCAGTGAACCGCTTATATATAAGCTAACCGCTTAAGCATCTGACCGATACCCCAAGGAGAACGGGCCGCGACACCTGGGCATGAAAACCCTTCGCATTCACACTTCGTACTACCTCCGCGATAGCTCTTTGCACTGTTCGCGACGGGCTTTTGCCCATTCACCCAAAAAAGCGTCAAGATTTCCTCGATTTATCCCCCTTCCCCCAATCAGGGCTAACCAGTTGGTTTGTATCAATAGCTTTTACCCCCTACCGCTATCGTCGCAGCGCACGCCGGGCAAATGAGGGCTCATCAACCTTCTCGTATTTGCTGTCACGACAACGTCGTCAAGCGAAAGCAAAAGGACACCCTCAAAAACCAAGTAACGCCCCGCGACCCACCGCCTTGTGCTAGGACCTGTAAAAGCACAGAGACAGTAAGCGACACGGGGCGCGCTGTGGCGTCACAAGAGGCGTTTAGAGAACCGCCCAGTAGTGAACATCGTTGTAGCCGTTGAGCTTGAGGACGTCACCAACCTGATCGACCTTCTTCTTGCCCTCGGGGGTCATACCATCCGGCATGATCTGCACGTCAGCGCTGTGGTCACCGGTGAAGGTGATGTTGACGTAGTCCTTGCCATCGCGATGCTCAAGCTCGAAGACGTAGCGATTGACGGCCAGCTTGCCCGAGTGCAGGAACCCGCCCTTGCCCGGAGCGACAACTGCAGTGTCAGCGGAGGTTGCAGGTGCAGCTACCGCCTGTGCGGCAGTGGCAACCGGAGCGGCAAGCACGAGTGCGCCCACACCCCAGACACCGATTTTCTTCAACATGCTCATAGGTACTTCCTTATCTTCTGTGTTTCTGCAGGGTTTCTGCAGATTTGTTCTGTGTTTTTCTGCGACTGCCGGCGCCGCCGTTGTTCGACGGCGTTCAACAGCCACAGCCAATGAAATTGGTCAACTAGTTGAGGCTGAGCCCCAGCGCCCTAGTGCTCTGATCTAGCGCACTGGATTAGCGCACTGGAGTGGCCTCGACGATGATGTTGTCGGCGTAACCCAAGGTGCCGCCGACGAACTCGCCTCCGCAGGTGATGAGGACCAAGCGGTTCTCACCAACTGCGTCGTTGACAGCCTCGGGCATCTGGGCGCCCTTGACCACCTGGATTGGATCCTTGCTGACGGTGAAGTCTCGGCTTTCGCCATCTACCTTCACCGTGACAGTGTCACCAGCCTTCAGGTCAGCGAAACGTGCAGCGTAACCATCGCCCTGGTCCACCTCATTGACGTGGCCGGTAATGACGGACGATCCAGCAGCACCTTTCTCACCGGGAATCGCGGAGGCGGAATACCAGCCCAGGCGCGAAACGTCGGTCGGAGGAATCAGAGATCCCTGATCAGTCAGCTGAACGAAATCAATCGGAGCCGACTTACCGTCAATGAGCATCTCCATCTCGTGCACAGCTCCCCGAGAACCCTGTGCTGGAGTGGGCAGATTCTCTTGCGCACCTTCGAGCGCCGAATCATTGCGGTGCAGTTGGGCAATCACCAGCAGAGCGATAACGCCGATTAATGCGATAGCGGCGATATACACCCTTGGCTGCTTCCACCAAGGCACGTCCTGCAGGTCTTCGACTTGGCTGTCGGCCGGGTCTTCGGCCTGGTCAAACGGATCAACGTGGTCGAGTGCGCCAGTTTCGGTTTCCGGTTCGATGCCTGGTGTGTTTCCAGGTTCCTTGCCGGTCTCGTCCGAGCCAAACTGATCAGTCATGGAATCTCCTTAGTTGGTGGCTACCGTCGGCAGAGCGTGAGTAGCCAAACCGGTCGGGCCAGACGGAACCGAACTAATTGCACGTCGTTCCGAGTTCGGAGCCAACGGCTTTCCGTGGTTCTTCTGCTTATCCTGGCCAGTGCCACCGATGATGGTGACGTTGGTGTTGTTCTGCTCCGAGTGCTGATTAATCACAGTGGTCGGGGTGGCAGAGTCGCTGGTAGGTGCAGAGGAATCGTCGTTAGGCGTGTTCTGCTTGCCCTCATCCTTTGGATGCTCAGATGGCGTGTTCTCCGGGGTCTTGCCGTTCGTGACAGTCTGCTCCGCAGAGTTGATGTCCTTGTGGACAGCAACTTCCTTGCCATTGGCATCGGTCAGAGTCTCGAAGGCAACCTGAGAAGCGCAGTCGCCGTCGGTGATGATG
This sequence comes from Corynebacterium sp. MSK019, assembly GCF_030232425.1. Classification (NCBI taxonomy): domain Bacteria; kingdom Bacillati; phylum Actinomycetota; class Actinomycetes; order Mycobacteriales; family Corynebacteriaceae; genus Corynebacterium; species Corynebacterium sp. MSK019. The sequence goes on from NZ_JASPJT010000011.1 coordinate 41,639, forward strand.
ATCGGAACATCAACCGTGCCGGCGGATGCCGTCGGCACAAAGTGCAGGCGGCTCCTAGCGCCAGTGGACTTGCCCGTCTCCTTGCACATCAGCTCACCGGTCAACGTGTACTTCGTGCCCGGCTTCAGGCCAGTGAAGTGCACGGTGTCGATGACGACAGCACCCTTTTCAACCAGAGCCTTGCCGGCAATACCGGCAGTAGTCGTGATGGCTGGGTTGTCCTCAGACTGCGCTGGGGTGCTCGGGTGGTTCGGCTTTTCCGGCTGGGCAGGCTTCGTCGGCTTGGACGGCTTTTCCGGCTGGGCAGGCTTCGTCGGCTTGCTCGGCTTTTCCGGCTGAGCGGGCTTAGTCGGCTTGCTCGGCTTCTCCGGCTGGGCAGGCTTGCTTGGCTTGGTCGGCTGAGCAGGCTTGCTTGGCTTGCTCGGCTTTTCCGGCTGAGCGGGCTTAGTCGGCTTGCTCGGCTTGCTCGGCTTTTCGGACTCGGACTTAGACGGAGTTGTCGTCTCAGACGGCTCTTCCGGCTGTGTCGTCTCCGGCTGCTCGGACGGCTCATCCTCGCTCGGAGTTACCGGAACGGTGGACGTGGTCGGCTCAGTCGAGCTGGTCTCCGGCGCGGTCGTCTCCTCGGACGGAGTTTCGCTTTCCTCAGTCGGGGTGTCTTCCGGCTTCTCCGGAACCTCTCCAGTCACGGTCTGGCTTGCGTCATTGATATCTGCGTGGTCAGCGATCTCATTGACCTGACCAGCGCTTTCCTTACCAGTCGAGTCGACCTCATCAGAGGTCAGGTGCTCGAACACGACAGCCTCAGCAACAGGAGTCTTAACAGAGTCAGACACCTCAAGAGTGACAGTCACAGTACCGCTTGCCGACGTCGGCTTGAACGTCGCCTCGCCATGACCAATCACAGAGCCATCAGCCTTATTAACCAGTTCACCGGAGAGGGTGTAGTTCTTACCAGGCACCAGGCCCTCGAAATGCACGGTGTCGACAACCTTGGCATTAGCCTCAATGCGGTTGCCCTGAAGCTCGGCTACCGTGCGCAGCTCCGGCTCCAGCGGCGTATCAGCTGGCTCGCTCGGCTTAGACGGTTCGGTAGTCTCAGTCGGCTCGGTCGGTTCCGTGGTCTGCGACTCAGTGCTGTCAGTCGGCTCGGTCGGTTCCGTCGGAGCGGCCGGCTTCGTGGACTCGGAGGTGTTAGGAGTAGTCGTCGAAGAGCTCGGCTGCTCTTCGCTTTCCGACGTCGCCGGAGTCTCAGACTCACTGGTCTCAGAAGTAGTGGTCTCGCTGGACGACGGCTCCGTTGTCTCCTCGGTCGTCGGGGTCTCTTCGGAGGTCGACGGCTGCTCCGGCTTTTCGCCGTGAACGGTCTGAGCTGCGTCGTTAATGTCCTCGTGGGAGGCGATCTCTACCCGCTGACCATCGGTGTTGTCCTGGCCATCGGCGGTGACCTCTGTCGAGGTCAGCTTTTCGAATGCAACAGCAGCGGAAACCGGCTCATCTACATCATCGGAGACGGTAATCATGACAGCCTGCTCACCCGAAGAGGTCTCCGGAGTGAATTCCACGCTGCCGGTACCCAGGATGCGATCAGCATTGGTCTTGTCCACCAGGGTGGCGTCCAGGCGGTAGTTCTTACCCGGAACCAGGTCGGTGAACTTCACGATGTCCTTAACCACAGCGCCCGCAACAATCTTGTTGCCGTTCAGGCGAGCCTGAGTGGAGATCGACGGCTTACGCGTGGTCGGCTTCTCCGGCTCGGATGGCTTGGTCGACTCGGACGGGGTCGTGGTCTCCGCAGGCGTGGTCGGAGTAGTCGGCTTTTCCGGTTCGGTTGGCTTTTCTGGCTCAGACGGCTTCGTCGGCTCTGCCGGAACTTCACCGGAAGACGGAGTGACATTATCAATCACGATGATGTCTTGTTTCTTACCATTGTTGAAAATGTAGCCAGTGCGGTTCGTACCGTCGACGGTGTCCTGACCGACGTTAGCCGGACCAGTGAGGTAGTCGTAGACAGCCTTCGTCGATGGGTTGTGAATGCCCTTGGAGAAGTCAATGTCATCGGAGAAGTGCCACAGAGCGAATTGAGTTGCGTTATTGGCGTCCAGCACATTCAGACGTCCTTTAACTCCAGCTGCCTTCCCCAGTTCATCCAAACCAACAGCTGGAGAACCGTGGTGCGCAATCCAGTTGAGCTTCCGGTATCGGTCAAAGTCGTTCCGCAGCTTGTTATTGGTATCTGTACTGCGCGAGAACTGACTGAAGTTCTGCACACGACCGGTGTCATACAGATCACCGGCGACGCTGGCCTCAATGCAGTAACCCATTTTGTGGCTACCAAATGGAGTTGCAGCCTCGTCAAATGCCGCAATGAGTGGCCCAAAATCACGGACATTTCCATTGGCTTCAACACCCTTAACTGTTCCAGGAACACTCAAAATCTTCTGGATCGTCAGGGTTTCGCCAGTGTCTTCTGCCTCCTGCGCATGCGCAATTATTGGAGATTTAGCGAAGAAAAGAGCGAGCACAGCCACGAAGCTAAAAAGCGCCAACCAGCGCTTCTCGTTTGTAAAACGACCGAACATGAGCCCTCCCCCTTCCTTCGATTTCAGTGCGTTATACACCTTTCGCTACCTTTCCAGCCTTCAATTAACAATCAATGACCACGCATAAGCGTCTCCAGCCCCCATCACAGGTAGCCCAGTTGACATCGCCTTCTAATTCTCATTTATAGCGTTGGCCGTCCCCGAATATAACAAATACATTTTATGTTTGTTGAGCCATTTAATTGCCACCCCTATTGTCTTTTATTTCAATGTCAATAATTGTTGTTTGCATATTTTTTCTGGGGTGGACATTTGGACACCACACACATGCCGAAGTTCCACCTTTCGCCACGACACCTAGCCATTCAACCCATAAAATCACGATTAACCTGCGCATATGAAGTTTTTTCAATGAATCCCCGCCCATTAATTTGGGTTAGAATGTCTCCCATGTCACGATTTTCATAATTGTGAGTTACGGCACAAATGACACCCCACCCCCACCTAATGAAAATGCAAGCCAATAAATCTCTAAGAGCAAAAATGATGTCTCAAGACTATTTACAAAAGAATCCCCGGACATCATTTAATAAGCCACATAATTGTGTGCTAATTGCGGCTGCATAAATAATCGCCTCTCCGCCCCAACCTCTCCATCCGCGGTTAATAGACAAAAATGGGTCTGATTCACGGCATTCCAACAGATCACGTTATGTAAAACGCGACTGAATAGGGGACTGCAAATGTGAAACTGTGCGAGTTTATGACGCTTTCAGGACATTTTTCGGGCCATTTTTGACATAAACGCAGTCAGTAACTCGGATCGACCCAACGTCGCCAGCTATAAACACAAAAAAGCGCCTCCCCACTCCGCAAGGAGTGAGAAGGCGCTCGTGCGCTGTTACGTATTAATAGCTGCGAGAGCTAATAGCTGCGCAGTGTCGTTGTAGTGCAGTGCCTAAGTCAGCTTAAACGGCCTTAGATAGCCTTTGCACCGGTGAGGTCCAGGTCGACTGGCAGGTTGTCACCCGCACCGTCCTCGGCCAGCAGGCCACCCTGGTTGTTGCCGCCGGTCTGGGCACCCTGCTCCTGGCCGCCAGTCTGGAGGCCACCCTGGTTCTTACCACCGGTCTGGAGCCCCTGCTCCTGGCCGCCAGTCTGAAGGCCGTTCTGATTCTTACCGCCAGTCTGGAGCCCCTGCTCCTGGCCTCCGTTCTGCAGACCCTGGTCGCCACCGACGTTCTGCAGGCTCTGATCCTGGCCACCGGTCTGGAAACCGGACTGACGCTCACCAATCTGGCCCTTGTCGTTAACCTGATCGCCGCCGACCTTGTCGCCCTTGTCCAGCTTGTCGCCGCCAATCTGGTCGCCACCGTTCAGCTGATCGCCGCCAGCGTTCTGGAGACCCTGGTTGCCGCCAACGTTCTGCAGAGCGTTGTCCTGATCGCCACCGACGTTCTGCAGACCCAGGTTGCCGCCCTCAGTCAGAGAGTGGAAGTTCGGGAACAGTGAGTCGACCTGAACCAGTGGGCCCTCCGGGAAGTTCACGTTGAACTCAGGTACCGGCAGCGGAGCCGGTGCTGGCAAGGAGGAAATCAGTTCGCAGATATTGCACAGGTTATCCATGATGATCCTTTAGAAAAATGAAGTGTAGATAAATGGTGTGGCGCGATGCCCAGAGCTGAAGGTAAAGGGCTTCTCGCCTTCTCCTTTGCGGCCACTGCCGTGCTCACACGAAAACCGTACCGGTGATGAAAAACGGTCACAATATAGAAATTCGACCCACTTCAGCCCGGAAATTGGAAACAGAATAACGGCGAAATTTAACCTGCACTTATGCCCAAACGTCGCATGTCACGGGTCACATTGCTAGCCGTTTGGTCACCCCAAACCAGGCTCGCCTTTTCCAGCAGAAAAGCCTCGGCACCTAATGAACTGCTCCCCATTAGTTGGACTGAGAAATCAGTTACCGACTAGTGGGGAGTAGTTGTCATTGAGAGCACGAAGTTCGCTAAGTGAATATCAGCGCGAGCAGTTGGTTGAACTATTTGAGCAAGGCATGGGTTATACAGCCGCTGCCAATGCCCTTGGTGTCTCCAAGTATGCCGCCCGTATGCTCTGTCGTCGGTTTAAGCTGCATGCAGGCTATGTCTTGTGGAGAAACCGACTAAGCAGCAGTACTCGTTCGAGATCAAGAAGGAAGTTGTCCAACGCCACCTTGCTGGCGAGACAGCGATGGATCTTGCACGTGAATTTGGCCTGTCATCACAGCAGCTGGTCCGCGGGTGGTCGTGGAAATGGCGCAAAGACGGCGATGACGCGTTGAAACCGAAGCCGAAGGGCAGACCCAAAGGATCGGTCACGCCGAAGCCGCTGTCGGAGGAAGACAAGCTGCGTGGCGAAAACGAACGGTTGCGGGCCGAAAATGCCTATCTAAAAAAATTGCGGGACTTGAGGAATCAGGGACGCGCCTGAAAGTCCAGGCGATTGTCATCCTCAAGTCGCACCACCGCTTGGAGTACCTCCTAGAGGCAGCAGGTATGCCACGGTCGACGTTCTTCTACCACCAGAAACGACTCAGTAAGCCAGATAAGCACGCCGAGCTCAAGCAAGCGATTCGGGAAAGCTTCGAGCGTAACAAGCATCGCTACGGCTACCGACGAGTGCTACTTGACCTGCGTAACCAGGGGTGGGTGGTCAACCACAAACTCGTCTACAAACTCATGTGCGAGATGGGGCTGCGAGCCAAGATCCGCCAACGTAGACCTTATGTTTCCTACACCGGGACGATCAGCCACATTGCCGACAACAAGCTTGACCGCAAATTCACCCCGGATCAGCCAAATACCGTCTTTGTCAGCGACGTCACCGAGTTCAGGGTTGCAGGCCGCAAGGTCTACCTGTCACCGGTGATGGACTTGTTCGACCACTCAATCGTTGCCCACACTGTGGCTACATCGCCGTCGACAGCGTTGACCACCGATTCTTTGCCCAAGGTGATCGCGGCGTGGGCACCTGAACCCGGGTGGATGATGCACACCGATCAAGGTTTCCAGTACCAGCATGCCTCGTGGCGTGACCTGATCGGCGACAACGGCGGTGTTCAGTCGATGTCGCGTAAAGCCAACTGTTACGACAACGCGGTCATGGAGAACTTCTTCGGCCACGTGAAAACCGAGATGTACCACGGAGAAGTCTTCGACACGGTCGCAGAGTTCAACCAAGTAATCGACGAATACATCCAGTGGTACAACACCGAACGCGTCCAACAACGACTCAAGGGCCTGACCCCGATGCAATATCGAAATCAGACCCTTGAAGCCCTAACCGCCTAGAGTTAAACCAGTCCAACTTTCGGGGACCAGTTCACCTCGGATCCCCGCGGGGCTTTTTCTGCCCCTCACCCTTTCACTTTTGCTTTAGGTAAGGGTAAGTTAACTCCCACTATGACCTCGAACCCAGTTACCCTGAACACTCCGACGAACACTTCCGCCTACCGCGCGGCCTTTTCTGACCACCTACTCTTGGCCGCCCCTTCTGAACCGCACCATCGAATCATCCGCGCCACTGTTTATGACGTCAGCGCCCCGGCAGAAAACCTGCAGAGGATTGTCATCCGCTCCCCCGAGCTAGTCGGCTTTCAGCTTTCCGGCCCGGACGAATTCTTTGGCCTCTTTATGCCGGCTAAGCCCGGCGAGAATCTCCATTTACCCCTCCACGGAGGTGGCGCCAATATCCGCGCAAGCGTTACAGCCATGCCGGAGACCCAACGCCCAAATTTACGTTGGTACACCGTACGCTCACTCGATCCCGAGTGCGGACAGATAACTTTCGACGTGGCGACACATGGCGTCAAAAATCCAAAGGATGAGCACGTCGGACCAGGGCTCGCCTGGGCTCTTGCAACTCGTGTTGGCGACCAGGTAGGCATCTGGACATGCCAGGGCCTCTGGCACCGCGCGCAAAGTTCACAAACACTTATCGCAGACCCATCTGCCGTACCTTCCGTTCGCGCCATTTTGGATTACGCGGATGCGTTTGCCCCGGAACAGTTGCGCGACATACACCTCGTAGTGGTCGCCGAGAACCATGGTGACCTCGAGCCATCCCTCGTCGCCGACTGGGAGAGCAAGCTGGGCAGCCTAGAAGTGCTGTTTAGCGCTACAACGGACTTCAGCACGGCAGTGATGTCCCACCTACAGCAACTGGACCGTGCCGAACACCCCGCAACACAGTCGAAGTACGTCTGGGTCGCGGGTGAAGGACAGCTCTGCAAGGAAGTACGGCGCCACGCAATTCACACCTGGGGCCTCAATAGCGAATCCGTGCAGTGGTGCCCCTATTGGTTCCTAGGCAGGGCACGGCCTTAATTAGCCACAATCCCTCGCGGCACAATAATCGGAGCCATACCGCGGGGATCTTCCCACACCTCGGCATTCAGGCCATATGCCTCGCGCAACACATCCACCGTCAGAGCCTCCTTTGGAGAACCCTCGGCGATCTTTTCCCCTTCCTTCATGACGATCATCTCGTCGCTAAAAGCTCCCGCCAGGCCAAGATCATGAAGTACGGTAATCACCGTCTTGCCCTCTTGAGCGAGCTCCCGCACGATACTTAGAATCTCTATCGCATGTGCCGGATCTAGGTAGGTAGTCGGTTCGTCCAACAGCACAATTGGCGTATCCTGCGCCAACACCATCGCCATCCAGACCCGCTGCCGCTGGCCGCCAGAAAGCTCCGCCACGTCGCGGGCAACAAGATGGTCAACCTTCGTCTTCTTCAGCGCCTCGCGCACTTTTTCTTTATCTTCTGACGCCGTCGCTCCCCCACCCCAGAGCGATCGACGATAAGGGTGCCGTCCGCGCTCCACAAGTTCTCCAACGGTCAATCCCGCCGGACACAGCGGGTGTTGTGGCAAAAGCGCAATTAGTTGGGCGGCTTCGCGCGACCGCAAACTATGCACGTCCTTTTTCTCTACAAGAACCCGTCCTTCGGCGGGAGCAAGCAGCCGAGAAAGCGTCTTGAGCAACGTCGACTTGCCACAACCATTGGGGCCTAAGAGCGTGGTGACCTTCCCGGGCTCTGCAGTGAAAGACACGTCCTTAACAATGCTTGGGCCGTCGTTGTAGCCCACGGTGACGTGATCAACTTGAACGTTCATTGAACCATTCCTTTCAGAGTTCCGCGACGGGCCGCCAACCACACAAGCAACACCAACGCGGGGCCACCGATGATGGCAGTAACCAAACCCACAGGGGATGTAAATGGCAGTGCGCCCGCCACGACGGCGCACGCAGCTAATAGAGCAGCGCCTGCAAAAGTAGAGCACAACGGATGGGGCGTGGGCGTTCCGGCCACCAGCTTGGCCAGCTGAGGAGCCAATAGTGCCACGAATCCAATTGGGCCGACAAAGGAAACCACCACCGCGACAATGCCCGTTGCGGCAATGAGCAAAATAGCGCGCACCCTCGTGACATTTACCCCAAGTGTGGACGCGGTGGCGTCATCATGAGAAAGAAGAGGGACATCGCGCGTAACACAGAGGCCTAAAACTACGAAGGGCAACAGGCCCAACACCATAGGAAACAAAGCTTCCATACGCACAAAGCCGGTAGACCCAGCGAGCCAAGTTTGGGCATCCGTGGCACGAGTTAAGTCAGCCCGGAGCAGGAGATACTGCACTAAAGACTGCGTGAGGAAAGACAGTGCCAGGCCGATGACCACTACGCGCTGCGACGTCCCGAAGCCACCGAGTAGAACGAGCAAACCAACGATCACTAGTGCGCCAAGCAAAGCGAGTGCAGCACGCCACCAGAACGTCGGCACCCCCTCACTCCATGCAGGGCGGGTAACTACGGTGCCCGCCACAACCAAAACCGCCGCGCCGCCGGATACACCGAGAATGTCCGGGCTGGCCAGCGGATTGCGGGCCATGGTCTGAGTCCACGCACCTGCCAGCCCTAGAGCCGCGCCGACCAGAACGGTAGCGATTGCTACAGGCAGGCGGAGATCCCACACCACGTTGATTGCTTGCTGTGTGCCCCCACCGGTGAGAACCTCGATGACTTCCATCGGGCTGAGCTTCACCGCTCCTTGCCCCAGGATTAAGCAGTAACAAAGAGCCGCTATGAGGGCGAACCCTGCCGAAGCCGCCAGGACGCGTCTGCTTCGTGAACGCTTAATACTACGGATAGACGTCATATCGCTCATATCGTCAGCTCCGAGTCATTCGAGGTCGGTGAACTCTTCTTACGTCGCACCGCCAGAATCATCACTGGGGCACCGACAATAGCTAAGACAATGGACATTTCCAGCTCGTTAGGCTGCAGGACGAAGCGGCCCACAATATCGGCTAGCAACACAGCCGCGCCACCAACAATGCCGGTCGGCAGCAAGAGGCGAGTCAGGGACGGGCCGGTAAACGGGCGTAGTAGGTGTGGCACGGCGAAGCCCACGAATGTCACAAGCCCCACAGTGGCTGTCGCCGAGCCGGCGAGGATGATCACCGCTGCGGCAGCCAACAAGCGGGTTCTCGTGGGCGAGCTGCCAAGGGAACGGGCGGAGTCCTCTCCCATCGCAAGTAGATCCAGCGGGCGTGCTGCAAGCGCACCACATAGAGCACCTAGTGCTAGACCTAAAGCAGCTAAGGCCACGTCTTCCATACCCCGCCCAGCTGTAGAGCCAACGGTCCAGCGGCGGAGCCCTTCCAGGGTGTCGGAAGAATAGAGGCTCAGCATATTCGTGGCCGCTTGCAGGGCGAAGGTAACTCCCACGCCCACGAGTACCAGAGTTAGCGGGTTACGCGATACGCGGGAAATCAACAGCACGATTAAGGCAGCGACGGCCGCCCCGACGAGCCCTACAAGTGTCCGCTCCCCGACCGTCGTTGCCCAGCCCAAGGTCAGTGCCGCAGCGACTGCGAAACTTGCTCCAGCGTTCACGCCGATAATGCCGGGATCTGCCAGGGGGTTGCGGGTCCAGCTCTGAGCAATGGCACCCGCCATAGCCAGGGCTGCGCCTGTGATCACAGCCAAGAGGGTGCGCGGAACGCGCAAGTCCCAAATGATGCCGGATTGCGTAGATGGGTGCGGACCATGCATGAGGATGCTGGTCACTTCGCCAATGGAAAGATCTTTGGAACCCAAGTACAGGGAGGCAAGCAGCAGCAAAGCCAAGCCAACGAGTGCGGCCGAAGTAAGCAAACGCCGGGAAAACACCAAAGAATGTCGAGTTCTTGAAACGGACACTTTCAATTAAATTGCGTCAGAGAACTTGTCGACTGCCCAGGGGATGGTCAATGGGTTCGGCATACTCATTGCATTGCCCACGTTTTCGTCCATCCAGCGGACCTTGCCTTCGCGAACAACGTCCAGCTTGCTGAATGTTGGATCCTTCTTCAAGGTATCGGCGGCACCCTGGTAATCAAGGATGAAGAGGTAATCGACGTTGTTGAGGTCGCTGTAGTTCTCAGGTGCGATGTCGCGGTAGAACTCGCCCCCGTTACCTTCGAGCTCCTTCGGGATCTCGAAGCCCAGACTCTTGATAAACTGCCCGCGACCGTCACCGGAGGTGTACAGGCCGATCTTTCCCTGATAAGGCATGACGATAGCCGCACGCTTGCCTTTGAGCTCAGGGTGCTGCTGTTGGAAATCATCGAAGGCCTTCTGCGTTTCTTCGACGAGTTTGTCGCCTTCTTCTTGCTTGTCTACAGCGCCGGCGATCTGGTTGACCTGATCCCGCCAGGGGATCTGCCAGTCCGTGGCACCGTCTGGCTTAACGGTGGTTGGGGCGATGTCATTAAGCGCCTTCTTCGCCTGCGCGTCTACGGCAGAGTTCACCGCAATGATCTTGTCCGGATCAGCGGCGGAGATCTTCTCCAGGATTTCAGCAGTGAATCCGTTGGCAGTACCGTAAACCACTTCAGGCTTGTTGTCGCCGAGCTTTTCGGTAGCCCATGGGCCGACGCCAGATGCATCAACATCTCCCTCAGCACCCCAGGGCGCTACGAGGACTGGTTGGATGCCTAGAGCGAGCAAGGTATCGCTGTCTCCCAGGCCAACTGCGGCGATGCGCTCGTCCCCGGTGCCCTCATTTTTTGACGCCGCCGCGTCGTCGCCTCGGGAGCAACCAGACAGAACAAGAGTGGATGCTGCCAAGACAGCGGCGGTCTTCAGCGCCGCTCGACGGGTCAGCGAATTGTTTCGAAACATGTGAAAGCCTAACGCGTAAGGAACTCTTTGAAACGCTGTAAAGTACCCGTAGCCCCAAGAGACTGATGGCCTCTTTCGGCTACGGCCAACACAGCAATCGGGCCTATATTACACAGATAAGGCTAACCACACAACAGGCTACCCTAAGTTAGTCCGCTTCCTGCTCGGCCGCTACCGACTCCATCGCCGCCCTGGCCACCGTCGCCACGCTGGCCACCCGACGCCACTCTGGCCACCCTAGCCCCCCTGGCCACTGTCACCGCCCTGGCCACCCTAGCCACCCTCGCCACCCTGGCTCTCAGTGCCGAGATGCTCGCGCTATTGCAACTCGTGGCACCAACTGTCGGAAAAGTTGCACTTCGAAGGTCGAAATGTCGCTAGAACGGGAATCTGTCAGCACAGGCGCGCCTCCGAATTTTGCGACAATTCCCTGACCTGCAGTTTTGCGGAGCTGCAAATCAGTGTCTTTAACGCATTCCCGTTCTAGCGACATTCACCCCTGCTAGCGCCCCAAATACGGCGCCGTCGGCCACGCATTCCCAGTCTAGCGACGTCTGCACATCCTCACGCCGCCAAATAGGGCGCCGGCGCCTCCCGTGACGCAATCCCCCCCCAGCACTGCGCTCGCACAATCTCACATTCCGCTGGCGCTGCAGCCAAGCGGAAAGCGTGGGCGTCAATAAGAAAAAAATAGGCCCCCTACCGCAACAAATGTGAACTGCTCCCCATTAGTTGGACTGAGAAATCAGTTACCGACTAGTGGGGAGTAGTTGTCATTGAGAGCACGAAGTTCACTAAGTGCCGAGGCTTAACTTTTTACGCTTTTAAGTACTGCGGTTAACTACTTGCCCGCGACCAACAGCTCCGCAATCTGGATGGTATTTAGCGCAGCGCCCTTACGCAGATTGTCGCCAGAGACAACCATCACCAGGCCACGCCCCTCCGGAACCGACTGATCGACACGGATACGACCCACCAGGGACTCATCCACACCAGCGGCAGCAAGCGGATTCGGAACGTCGACGACCTTCACGCCCGGCGCGGACTCCAGCAGCTCAGTAGCCTTCTCCACGGACAGAGCATTCTCAAACTCAGCGTGGATCACCAGCGTGTGGCCAGTGAACACCGGAACACGCACACAAGTACCAGCAACAGCCAGCTCCGGGATAGACAGAATCTTGCGGGACTCATTGCGGAGCTTCTGCTCCTCATCGGTCTCCAGCGAACCATCATCAACAAAGTTGCCGGCCACCGGCAGCGCGTTGAAAGCAATCGGTGCGACGTACGGACCGAAGTCCTCCGCAACCAGAGCCGAGCCATCAGTGGTCAGCTTCTCCAGGTTGTCGATGTTCTCGCGCACCTGGCCAGCCAGAGTATTCACGCCAGCAAGGCCAGAACCCGAGACCGCCTGATAGGAGGACACACGCAGACGCTGCAACCCGGCCTCGTCGTGAAGCGGCTTGAGCACCGGCATCGCGGCCATCGTGGTGCAGTTCGGATTAGCGACAATGCCCTTCGGGATGTCCTGCAAAGCATCCGGGTTGACCTCGGAGACCACCAACGGGACCTCCGGATCCTTACGCCACGCCGACGAGTTATCAACAACAACAGCGCCAGCAGCCGCAAAACGCGGAGCCTGCTCCTTCGACAGCGTGCCGCCAGCGGAGAACACCGCGACATCAATGCCCTTCAGATCCTCGTCAGAAGTAGCCGCGACATCCTCGACAACAATCTTCTCGCCGCGGAACTCCAACTCCTTGCCCGCACTACGAGCAGAAGCGAAAAAACGAACCTTATCGGCCGGGAAATTACGCTCCGCCAGAAGAGTGCGCATCACACGACCAACCTGGCCAGTGGCACCAACAACAGCAATCGTGGTCATGAAAACTCCTTAACGTCCCGTACCAGCGTAAACAACAGCCTCAGTGTCTCCACCGAGATTGAAAGCGTCGTGCAGGGCCTTCACAGACTTGTCGACATCCTGGTCATTAACCAGCACCGAGATACGAATCTCAGAAGTGGAAATCAGATCGATATTCACACCCTCATCAGCGAGCGCCTCACAGAACGTCGCAGTCACACCCGGGTGGGACTTCATGCCAGCACCGACCAAGGAGACCTTGCCCACGTGATCGTCGTAAAGCACGTCCTTCCAGTCGTTGTCAGCCTGCAGCTTCTTCAGCAACGCCATCGCCTTCGGAGCATCCTCGCGCGGGCACGTGAAAGTAATGTCAGTGCGGTTATCCGCGACGGTGGAGACGTTCTGCAGCACCATATCGATGTTGATCTCCGCATCCGCAACAGCACGGAACATCTTCGCCGCCTGGCCCGGATCATCCGGAATGCCCAGCACGGTCACCTTCGCCTCGGAGCGGTCATGCGCCACACCGGTCAACACTGCTTCTTCCATAGGAATATCCTCCATCGATCCATCAACAAGGGTGCCAAGTTCATTGCTATACGACGAACGCACACGCAACGGGACATTAAACGCACGGGCGTATTCGACACTTCGCAGCTGCAAAATCTTCGCGCCAACCGCGGCCATCTCCAACATCTCCTCGAAGGAAATGTTGTCCAAACGCTGTGCGTCCGGCACAATGCGCGGATCCGCGGTGTACACGCCGTCCACGTCGGAGTAAATCTCGCAGACGTCCGCCTCTAGGGCTGCCGCGAGGGCAACCGCAGTGGTATCCGAGCCACCACGGCCCAGCGTAGTGACGTCCTTGGTCTCGCGGTTTACACCCTGGAAACCGGCCACTAGGCAGATATGGCCCTCATCGAGAGCCTCACGGACACGGCCCGGAGTGACCTCGACAATGCGGGCGTTACCGTGGCGCTCCGTGGTAATCACGCCAGCCTGCGAACCGGTAAAAGAACGGGCCGAGGCGCCGAGGCTTGCGATTGCCATAGCGACCAGCGCATTGGAAATACGCTCACCGGCGGTCAGGAGCATATCCATCTCGCGTCCCGGCGGGACCGGGTTGACCTGCTCAGCGAGGTCCAGAAGCTCATCGGTGGTGTCGCCCATTGCCGAGCAGACAACCACGACGTCATTGCCCTGCTTTTTGGTTTCCACAATTCGTTCTGCAACACGACGAATGCGTTCGGCGCTCTCCAGGGATGAACCACCGTACTTCTGCACAACCAGTGCCATGGTCGGCAACCTCCAAAAACTAGGCAACTATATGCACGTAACTATTATTGACTCAATTTACTTGAGTCGCATTCGTAATTACATAGTGGGTTACCAAAACGTAGCTTGCGGGGGTTGCGTGGGGGTTGCGTGGGGGTTTTGGGGCGGGTTGCGTGGGGGTTTGCGGGATCGTGGTTGCGTGGAGTCGTGGTTGGGCGTGGGGTGAGCGCGGCTGCGCGTTGAGAGTGTGACGGCTGGGGTGTTTGGGGTGCTTGGGCTGTGGGTTGGGTGTCGGTTGGGTGTGAATCGGGCGCGGCTGCGGGCTGCCAGCGGGCTGCAAATGTGAAACTGATTAGGTTTATGACAAAAATAAGCCCTGAAACTTGTCAAAACTGACATAAACTAGGTCAGTAACTCTCGGTACTGCGCCAGGAACTCCCGGGCTCAGTCAGCTCCACTCCGGGCTCCCCGGCCCGGGCTCAGTCAGCATCTTGGCCGAACCAGCTAATCCGCCAGCTACTCCCCGAGGCGCTGCGGGCACAAAACACTGCCCCGCCCAACCCCTGCGAAGTGGACATGACAAGTGTTGCATGCCTAGCATTTCCTACGTGAACAATGACCTTCTCGCTGCGATACTGGCACTGCTGTCCGCGCTCAGCATCGCGTGGGGAACCGTCATCCGCCACAACCTCTCCCGAACACTGGAAGAGGGCACCAGCACACTTCGCGGAGTGGCGAAGACCCTGAAGCTGCCACGCTGGTGGCTAGGCTCGACTTTGGCGATTGCCGGGTATGTATTTCAGGTCGCAGCGTTGGCATTTGGCACGTTGCTCCTGGTACAGCCGTTGTTGGTTATGAAGCTGATGCTCACGCTCCCGCTGGCGGCGAAGGTCAATGGTCGGCGGATTTCGCGGTCAGAGATGATTTGGTCCGTGGCGCTTACTTTTGCGGTGGCGACGCTGGTGTTGCTCGGCAAGCCGACTGCCGGCTCCACCGATATCCCCACCTACCTGTGGGGATGGGCTCTTGCCGCCGGTGGCGTGGTCACCTGCGGACTGTACGCCGCTGCAGTTCAGTGGCCCAACACCGGCACCGGCACCGGTGGCGGCTCAGACACCAAACAGCGCGGAGTGCTACGCCAGAACCCGAAGGCCCTGCTGCTCGGCACGGCAACCGGCTGGCTGTACGGCTTCGTCGCGCTGCTGTCTAAGTCGGTGGTCGATACCTATGTCAACGACGGACTCGTCCAGCTCCTGCTCTCCTGGGAACTCTGGCTGCTGGTGGCACTGGCGGTTATTGGCGTCGGCCTGCAGCAGGCGGCTTTTAACGCGGGACCGTTGCAGGCTTCGCTACCAGCTATGACCGTCGTGGAGCCGATTGTTGCCTTCAGCTTGGGATACATCGTTCTTGGTGAACGCTTCCAGGCAGTTGGTGTGCAGTGGGTGGCGCTGTTTATCGCACTGGCGACCATGATTTCTGCCACTATTACCCTGGCGGCTCGGCCGGCAGAAGCCACCGCCACAGCCTCCACAAGCGCCCCAAGCTCCGCAAAAGCCGATGCAAACACCGCAACCACCGACGCCCCAAGCACCGAAATCACCACCACAGACTCCACCGATGCCACCGCTCGGTAAGTAGAGTTCAGCTCTCCCGGGTTGCATGACCTAAATTGGTATGTGCACTTATTAAGTCGTTAGCGATTTGTCGGCCTGGCTATCCCCTGCCCGGGAATTATCCCTGGTGAGAAAGACCCGTGGCCGCTATGCACAAGGTCACCAAAGGTAGGACTCGATGGGGCGTCATTCCCATTCCAAGCGGGCAACTTCCAAGCGGGCATCCAAACCGACATCTAAGCGGAAGTCCGAACGCGCAAACAACACCAACGTCAGCGCTGCAACCAACACCAAAGCAAAGCCCCAAAAGGGCAAGAAGCTCAACTCGAACACCATCATCGCCCTGCTGTTGATCATTGGCGGTTTGGGCGTGCTGCTGTACCCGGTTGTCGCAACGCAGTGGAACAACTTCCTGCAGGCCCGCGCCGCAGATGAGTACTCCAAGCTGGAGAAATCCGCTCCTCCCGAGGTCTTGGACACCGCCTGGAACGAGGCCCACGAGTACAACGCCAGCCTCGGCGAGGTCAATCCCGGCGACGCCTGGACCACCTCCGATGACGAGTCTTCCCCGGAGTACCAGCGCTATCGTCACTACCTCGACGTGCTTGGCGAGACCGACGCGCTCGGCCGCATCGTCATCCCGTCCATCAACTCTGACCTGCCCATTTTCCACGGCACTTCGGAAAAATCGCTTTCGCGCGGGGTCGGTCACCTCTACGGCACCGACTTCCCGGTCGGCGGCGTGGGCGAGGGTGAAGGTCGCCACGCGTCGCTGTCGGCGCATACGGGTCTGCAAAATGCGACGCTGTGGGACAACCTCGACAAGGTCAAAAAGGGCGACGCGTTCTACATCGCAGTCGCGGGTCATAAGTTGAAGTATGAGGTCCACGACGTAGCCGTCGTAAAGCCGGATGAAACCGATGCTTTACGACGCGTCCCCGGAGAAGACCTAATCACCCTGATTACGTGCACGCCTTACGGCATTAACACGCACCGCCTGCTGGTGACGGGGCACCAGGTGCCGATGGATCCTGACGAGGAATCCGTGTTCGACGGCAGCGGTTCGCAGTGGCAGTGGTGGATGTGGGCCATCCTGGCAGCAGCGGCGGTGATTATTGCGCTGCTGATTTGGTGGCTGCGGAAGCTCTCGCGCGACGGCAAGAGCGAACCGGAGGCCGAGCGCGAGAGCGACGAGGCGGAGGAAGACGAGGCGGAGGATTAGGCCCCCTTACGAGGTGGCCATCACCTTCGTCTCCCCGATTGCGTCCTTGATGTCGTTGATTCCCTTTTCAAAGATGCGCTGGAGGCCCAGTGCCAGGATCAGCGACGGGATGATGAACAGCGCCAACATGAACATCAGCTTCCAGTAGTCGGCCTCGTAGATACCGGCGATGGAGCTGCGGAACATGTCAATCGCGTAGGTACCCGGCAGCCACGGGCTAATGTTCTGGACCCACTGCGGCACCAGAGGCAGCGGATACGCGCCACCTGCAGCCGAGACCTGCATCACCAGCAACAGCACGCAGATGGCCTTGCCGGCATTGTCGAAGGTGAAGACGAACGAGAAGACGATCATCATGAACACCAGCGAGATGATCCAGCCGGCCAGCAGCATCAGGAATCGGTGTGCGGGATCGATGCCCACGTACACCTGGAGTCCCAACACCATCAGCGTGGCCTGAACTAGGCCAACGGTGGCGAAGGTGGCGAACCGGCCGAAGTACTTCTCGGCGCGGGTGTAGTCATCGGTCTGGGCAGCGTTGATTTGCTGGTCGCTGGACTTCTCGGCCTCAGCGTCAGCATCATCGCCGACCTCAGCGGCTGCATCGCTCTGCGCATCATCGAGCGCCTCATCGCTCTGCGCCTCATCGACCGCAGCTTCGACCTCATCAGCACCGACCTCATCGCCGACCTTCTGACCGTCGCGGCTACGGACCGTGGTGCGGATCAGTACCGACGACAGCAGCGCACCGATCCACAGCGCGAGGGTCGCATAGAACGGCGCCATACCCGCACCGAAGCTCTGGACTGGGAAGACGGGGTCCTCCTCGACCTGCACCGGCGCGGCCAACTGCGCTGCCAGGGCACTTGGGTCATCACCGACGGCCTCAGCAATTCGCGAGAGGTCACCGGTGTCCTTCGCCTCTTCCAGCGCGTTGTGAATCTCGTCGAAGCGAGCGGCCAAATCATCAAAGCGGGTGCTCAGGCCCATCGTGGCGGCGCTAGTCTTACGCAGCGTATCCACCGGCGAGCCGGAAATCGTACCGCGGATGCCGCGAATGTCCTCGCCAATGACCTCGATGTCGTTGCTCAGACGCGACACCGGCTCCGACAGTGCGTCGATCTGCGGGCGCAGGTTCTGCTCGTAGGAGTTTTTGGCATTTTCCACAGCGGCAATCGCAGCCGTGAAAGCGTCCTTCGCCTGGCTTATCGACGATCCCGTATCCCGGCCACCGCGCAAATCCGCCGCCACGGCGGAGAAACTCTCCTGCAGCCCACGGGTGCGAGCAATCGAGGTGTTCAGATCGGAAATCGCGCGGTCATAGCCCGGCTTAGCGACACCCGGAACCACTGCCCCCACGGTGTCCTCCAGGCGGTCGCGCATCGCAGTCAGGCCATCGGCCTGCTGGCCGAACTTGGCCGCCATCGCGTCAAAGGTATCTGCGGTCGCGCCGCTGGTGGCCTGGGTGCCGTCGACAAGCTCGTTGACGCGATCGCGCACGCCTTCATAGCTCGACTGCGTTGCGTCGAGCGCCGTGCTAACCGAGTCGCGGACATTGCCGACCGCGGCTTCCAGATCGCCTGCGACGTTGCCGTCACCCGAACCATTGCGCAGAATGTCCATCCGCGCACCAGCGTTTTCCAAAATGGAATCCGCGGTCTCCACCAGCGGCACGGTGGTCTCCACCAGCGTGGACAGCGAACGAGCAGTCTGCGCACCGGAGCGCAGCCGCGCGGCGGTGTCATCAACGCGGTTTTGCACGCGCGTCAGTGCCTGCTTGGAGTCGGAGGTGTTTAGATACTCATCCAGCGAGGTGATCACGCCCAGCCCAACACTGGCGACGACCTGCGTGAAGTTCTTGTCAATCTCCTGAATAACGCCACTCGCGCCCTTACTCGTAATGATTGACGAAAGCGCGTTCTTCTTCTCATTCGTATAGAGCGTCAGCTTCGGCGCCTTGGTGCCCCGGACGTAGAAGGTCATCAGTTCAGTACTGAAGTTCTCCGGAAGCACGATTGCCGCGTAGTAGTCACCGGACTTAGTGCCGTCGATGGCGTCCTCAGAATCCGTAATCTGCCAGTCAATTTCGTGGTTACGGCTCAGCTTCGACAGCACCTCATTGCCCAAGTTGACGTCAATCGCACCGATATCCGTGCGATGACCACGGTCATTACTGGCGACCGCAATCTTCAGCTTTTCGGTGTTCTCAAACGGCTCCCAGCTGGCCAGCACATTAAAGCAGGTGAACAGCAGCGGAATCAGCACCAGACCGAAAACCATGATGCCGGTCATCGTGTTCTGGCGGATCACCCGAAAGTCATTCCGCACAATTTCAAGAACGTTTCTCATTAGGCTTCACCTTCTGGGGAAGTCTTCACGCTTGCCGACGACACCTTCGCCTGTGGCTCAAACGAATCACCAGCATTTTCCAGCGAGTACGCATGCGGATGGGAAGTTTGATGCTCCATGTAGGCGCGCAGCTCCTCCTCCGACATCTCGCTGAGCTCCTGGGCGTGAATCACAGACTGCTTGACGTACTCGCGCACCGCGATGTAGGCGAGGCAGAGCAGCACAAACAGGCAAGCCAGACCGAAGAACAGGGCCTTCTGATCCGGGTAGTTACGGGCCAAAATACCCAGCACCACCAGGGCGGCCACGGCGATGCCAATGGCCATGCGCATGAACAGCGTGTAGCTGCCACGCAGATTCTCCATCCGCTCGTCGACTCGCGTCTGGTACTCCTCGCGGTTGCGCAGCGCGAAGACCAGGTCACTGAGCTTGTACCCACTACCGACCAGGTGGACTTCTTCGTTGTTGACCAGACCGCCCTCTTCAAGCTGGTGGTTAACCAAGACGTTGACCGAGGACAGACTGCGACGCAGCCAGTAGCCGACCACGTAGGCGATCGCTGCCATGACCATTAGGGTGAGCATGTTCTTCAGGTAGTAATTCGAGTAGAAACCACCAATGGTCTCGCGGAGAGCATCAATGCCGTAGGTCAACGGCAAGAACGGATTCAGCGCCTGGAAGAAGTCCGGGGTCATCTCAATTGGATAGAGACCGGCGGCGCCAGGAATCTGAATAAACGCGAGCACTACTGCAATACCACGTCCCACGTGGCCAAACGCCGACACCAAACTGTAAATAATGGCGAGATAACACAACTCCACCACGACACAGGTGAGGACGAACGCAACCGCGCTGACATGCTGCACACCAATGACGATGTCACCGATAGAGACAATCAGCGCCTGGAAAGTAGCGATGATGCCCAACAGCAATGTGCGCCCCATGTACGCCTGGCCCACCGTGATTTCCTTGAAACCTTCCGCGTCGACTTCCACGCGGAAAATCACAATCAGAATGAACGCACCAATCCACAGCGACAGGTTGGTAAACAGCGCCGCCATACCCGAGCCGTAGTGATCCACCGGGAACACGGCCTCGGTCTTAACCTCAGCCGGATCGCTCAGGAACTGCGAGATACCCTCAGGATCGAGGTCGTTGACCATGTTCATGGCTTCGCGCTCTTCGGTGGTGCCCAGGGTAAGGACATCGAGACGCGCGGTTTCCAGACCATCGCGCACACCATCAAGGTCGGCCTTGAAGCTCTCGAGGACCTGATCCGCAGCAGAAAGCTGCCCACTCGTAGCGTCGAGAAGCGCGGACGTTTCCTTGACGGTGTCCTTTTGCGCGCCCAGCGCCGCCGCGTACGAACCCACGCGCGCGTTGAGCTGATTAAGCGCCTTGCTCAACTGCGGAAGTGCGTCCTGGGACGCCTGACGAATCTGATCCGAGGCGGCCTTGCCGTCCTTAGTGGCCTGCGCCAATGCCTCGCTGGTGGCGTTGAGGGAGTCGAGAGTTCCCTGCGCCGAGCCAGAGACATTCTTCAGGCCCTCCACCAGCTCTTTATTGGTGGCGTTGCTCTCGTCGAGCGCATCGATTGTGCGCTGGATTGCCTGTTTATCCGGGCCGTTGAGCGGGCTGGCATCCAACAGGGAATTCAGGCCGCCAATGACCTGATCCGCCTGCTTGACGATGTCCTCCGCCGCAGCCGTCGCGGAATCCGAACGGGAAATTGCGCCCTGCAGATTGCCAGTCATCGCGCCGATCGCGGCGTTGGCGTTACCGGTGCCCTCTACCAGGGCGGTACTGCCCTGCAGGTAGGCGTCGTTGAGATCCGCGGAGAAATTCAGGACCTCGTTGTTGAGCTCACCAGTAATCGCCTGCACCTGCGTCAACGCATCCTGGGCATCGTCGAGGGCCGTATCTACGCTGCCAAGAGTCTTCTTAATCTGCGCAATCGTCGGCTGCAGATCGCCAATCTGCTCCTGGATAGCGCCGACTTCATCGCGGCTATTGGCAACCGCATCAGCGACATCCTGGAAAGCGTCGGCGGAATTGAGACGGGCAGCGTCGAACCGGCCCTGCATCAGGCCACCGGCTTCCTTGACCTCTTCGGTGACCGCCTTCGCGATCTCCTTATTAAAGGAAGCGGAAATCTGACCATCAATACCGGACGCGCCCTGCGCCGTGATGTGCGGCGAGATCGCGTTGATCTTCTGGTTAGCGCGGTATTTCAGCTTTGCTGGATGCCCCTGCCCTTGAATCAGGTCAACCATTTCCTGCGAGAAATTCGGCGGAATGGTGATTTCGGCATAGACCCTGCCGCGCTTTAGGTCCCGGTCTGCCTTCTCGGCATCGGGGAACTGCCAGCCCAGTTCATGATTTTGTTTTAGTTGTTTGACCACCTGGTTACCGATATTGAGGCTTCCGGTAACCGAGGAACTCGCGCCCTTGTCCTCATTCACAATTGCCACACCGATGTTCTCGGTGTGCTCGTACGGATCCCAGAAGCCCGGGATGTTGAACCAGGAGTACAAGGCAGGGGTGATCATCACGCCGATGATGATTACCCACGCTCTTGGGCTATTGCGGAGACGGCGCAAGTCTCGCTTAAGAATAGACCAGCTAGTTTGCACCTTAAGGACGCTATCATCTTTAATCCACTAAATACATTGGTACTAGTTTTAGAACTATCGATGGGTGGGGTGGGTGGCGTGGATGGCTGAGCATATTTCCCCCACTAAAACCCCCGAATGATGAAATTCATATAACCATCGGGGTAAGGTACATCACATGCAACGCGGACTACTGCTTCTATGCCGCGGCGGGGCTTGGATTTAAGGCCGGCTCCCCGTCGCGGGGTAAGTTGTGCCGGCCTACAAGAAAAGTCCGAATTAGAAAGGCCCACAACATGTCTCCTTCCGACGCTTTTATTTCCGCTCCTTCTGTAATCTCCACTCCTGCTGGCGAGATTCCGGAAGGACAGCCTGCTTGGAATAAGCAGCGCAACTCACAGATGGCAACCAACCGCTACCTGCCTTACGACCAGGAAGTTCAGGACTTCCAGCTGAAGGACCGCACCTGGCCGGACAAGCGCATTACTAAGGCACCGGTTTGGTGTGCCGTCGACCTGCGCGACGGCAACCAGGCACTGATTGATCCGATGAGCCCGGAGCGCAAGCGCCGCATGTTCGAGCTGCTGGTCCAGATGGGATACAAGGAAATTGAGGTCGGATTCCCGTCCGCTTCCCAGACTGACTACAACTTCGTGCGCGAGATCATTGAGAAGAACATGATCCCGGACGATGTCACCATCCAGGTTCTGGTTCAGGCTCGCGAGCACCTGATCCGCCGCACCTTCGAGGCATGTGCCGGCGCAAAGAACGTCATCGTTCACTTCTACAACTCCACCTCGATCCTGCAGCGCGATGTTGTGTTCCGTAAGGACAAGGACGCAATCAAGAAGATTGCCACCGACGCCGCGGAGCTGATTAAGACCATCGCGAAGGACTACCCGGACACCAACTGGCGCTGGGAGTACTCGCCGGAGTCCTACACCGGCACCGAGGTTGAGTACGCCAAGGAAGTTGTCGACGCCGTGGTTGATGTCATCGACCCGACTCCGGACAACCCAATCATCATCAACCTGCCGTCGACCGTGGAGATGATCACTCCGAACGTCTACGCAGACTCCATCGAGTGGATGCACCGCAACCTCAACCGCCGCGACTCCATCATTCTGTCGCTGCACCCGCACAACGACCGCGGCACCGGCATCGCCACCGCTGAGCTCGGCTACATGGCCGGCGCTGACCGCATCGAGGGCTGCCTCTTCGGCAACGGCGAGCGCACCGGTAACGTCTGCCTGGTCACCCTGGGCCTGAACATGCTGACCCAGGGAGTCGACCCGCAAATCGACTTTTCCGACATCGATATGATCCGCCGCACCGTCGAGTACTGCAACCAGCTGCGCGTTCCGGAGCGCCACCCGTACGGCGGCGACCTGGTCTTCACCGCTTTCTCCGGTTCCCACCAGGACGCCGTGAACAAGGGCCTCGACGCAATGGCAGACAAGGTCCGCCCGGGCGCTGCCGTCAAGGAGCTTTCCGACGAGGACCTGCGCGCGGTGACCTGGGAAGTTCCTTACCTGCCCATCGACCCGAAGGACGTCGGTCGTTCTTACGAGGCCGTTATTCGCGTGAACTCCCAGTCCGGCAAGGGCGGCGTGGCCTACATCATGAAGACGGACCACGGCATGAACCTGCCGCGCTCCATGCAGGTCGAGTTCTCCTCCGTCGTGCAGGCAGTCACCGACGCCGAGGGCGGCGAGGTCAACTCCAAGGCGATTTGGGACATCTTCGCAGGTGAGTACCTGGACCGCGAGGCTCCACTCGAGCAGATTGCCCTGACTGTCGATGCCCCTCAGAACGAGTCGGACGCCACCAAGATCAAGGCTCACATCGTCTACGAGGGCAAGGAGCAGACCGTTGAGGGTGTCGGCAACGGCCCGCTGGCCGCTTACGCCAACGCCCTGGAGAAGCTCGGCATCAACGTCGAGGTTCAGGAATACGTCCAGCACGCTCGCACCGCAGGTGACGATGCCGAGGCTGCGGCCTACGTCCTCGCAGATGTCAACGGCACCAAGGTCTGGGGCTCCGGCATCGCTGGTTCCATCACCTACGCATCGCTGAAGGCAGTCACCAGCGCGGTCAACCGCGCACTGGCTTAAACTCCACATAGTTACTGAC
Source organism: Corynebacterium sp. MSK019 (assembly GCF_030232425.1). Classification (NCBI taxonomy): domain Bacteria; kingdom Bacillati; phylum Actinomycetota; class Actinomycetes; order Mycobacteriales; family Corynebacteriaceae; genus Corynebacterium; species Corynebacterium sp. MSK019. The sequence continues at coordinate 65,457 of NZ_JASPJT010000011.1, forward strand.
TAGGTTTATGACACTTTCGTGGCAAAATTTGTGCTCAAAGTGTCATAAACCTAGTCACTTTCTTTTTGGGGCAAACTATCCAGCGGTCCCTCGGCCCCGCTACCCAATTACCCAACTACCCAATCAACGGGCCGGCATTGCGCACATCCGCACGGAAAGTCACCCCACCTGCGGCTACCACGCGTTCGCGCTCGATGAGGATTGAACGGAGCGTCGATAAGCGAACTGCGTGCAATTCCACCTCTTTCCACACCACCCGCGCGACATCCAGCCCCGTCGCGCGCAGCGAACGCTCGCGGTAAGTCTCCCGCGTGAGCAGCTCGGACTGAGCCGCGGGCGTCGGCGCGACCTCGCTAGCCGAATACTTGATGTGGCCATCGAACTCCACGACAAGCAGCAGGTCGGGGATATAAAAATCCACGCGGGCGAGAAAGTGCGGCGGATCGTGGCTGGTGCCGCGCGACCAAATTTCGGCTTGCTCGTGGAATTTCAGGCCGAGTTCGAGAAGAGCGGCTTTAGTCAGCGCCTCACCGGGCGTTTCGCAGCGACCATGACAGACCGCGAGCGCACGGTGAAACAGCTCTTGGCCCCGCAAGCTGGGATAATGCGCTGGAATCTCCTCAAGCTGATCGCGCGTGGTGCCATGCCGCAGCGCACCTTCGACAGCCAACACCGCCGCCCGCCACGACACGGACTCCGGCCCCTTCTGCCTGAACCGGACGCGGCACTCATCGAAGGCCGCACGCGCGAGCACCGCGACCCGCCGGTCCGCGAGCCCCTGCGTGTGGTCCAGATGAATCTCCGAGCGCAGGCGCATGCAATAGTCGATGCCGTGGAACTGCTGACTCCCGCCCACGACCACAATCTTCGCATCGCGCACCAGCACCCACGAACCGTGCAAAGCCAGCGCTGCAGCTCCCGAAATAACGCCTGACGACGTCTCGGAGACCACCGCCAAAGCAGTAATAGCCAGGCGTTTCTCGCGGTGGAGCCCTTCCCAGGCGTGCGCGACTACATAGTGACCTCGGCAAAGCCGCTCCAGATAACCGGCCCGCGCTTGCTTTGCGACCTCGCGATATCCATTCCCCGGCTGGTCATTCGGCCTAATGATTCCAAACTGGTCCGACACCAGTTGCTTGCGTTTCTTGTTGCTCACTTCCCCCGCCCCGTGGTTGTTGTCCTGTGGCTGTTGCCCCGTGGTAGTTATTTCGTCCCTATTTTTGTGGCGCTGTTTTGTGGCTCTATTTCGTTGCCTTGGCTTGTGGCACTGTTTTGTGGCCCCTATTTAATAAGGCGCGGAAATTGCCCTCGCGGTTCCATTCCTTTTCGGCTGAGCACCCAGTCGGGGGAAAACTTTTGGGCCTTGCGTGGTTTTTGTAGTTTGCGTGGTTTACGGGACCCGTGTGACCGTGCCCCACGGTCCTTCTGAGCTTGAGGCCGAGCTAGTGCCCAAGTTACTGACTAGGTTTATGACACTTTCGTGGCAAATTTTGTGCTCAAAGTGTCATAAACCTAGTCACTTTCTCCGCGGGTGAGCGCACCCGCTAGTCTTGAGGCATGACTGAATCGGCGCGCGAGGAGCGCAAAGCGACTGGGACCTCTTCTCAGACGAAGAGGCGGCGGCGGAATCGTCGCCGTTCTCAACGCGCGTCGGCAGCGGGCGCGAAAACACCACCAACAGCACCGGCTTCCACCACAACGGACGCAGCCACGACCAACGCAGCTACGCCGGCCTCAACCACCACCGACGCAGCCACCACCGACGCGGCTACTACCGGCGCAATCGCAACCGGCGCGAGTACCGCTGGCACACCCACAACGGCCACAACCACACCGGCCACAGCCGAGACCGCTGCGACAAAGGCTGCTGACGAGCACAAACAGTTCTCGTCGGCTGAGGAAGCTCCTTACGCAATCGTGTCTATCCAGGCCACGGGCATCCATCCCAAGACGTCTCGGCTGGTCAGCCTGGGAGTGTCTACCGCCGACGGCAGCGGCAACATCGTGGACACCTGGCATGTCGTCATCGATCCCACAGAAGATCCCGGCCCGACGCACCTTCACGGCCTCGAGCCCGCGGACTTCGAGGGAGCCCCGAAGTTCGGGGTGATCCAGGCCAAGCTCGCGCACGCGCTCGATGGGCGCACGCTGGTTGCTCATAATGCACCGCTGGTCTGGGGTTTTATAGTTGCCGAGGCCAAGAGGGCCCGTCGTCAAGCGAATCGTGAGCGATCCGCGCGGAATAAGCGGGGGCGTCGTCGTACGCGCACTCGCGTCGCGAGAATTCCGGCGCCCGCACGGATTGCCGATACGTTGGAAACGGCGCGCCGCCAGGGCAAACGGCTTGACGACGCTCGCCTGCGCGCCGTCGCGCGCGCCTACGGCCTCGATGTGCCTTCACCCGAGGCATCGATTGCCGGCATCTCGGTGCCGGAGCGGGTGCGGACGTTGGATGACGTCACCACCACGCTTGCGCTCTTCCGCGCACAGGGCGGGCTCGACGAGGGTACAACCCTGAACATGTACACGCCCGACCAGCTGCGCGAGGACATTGTGGGCCTGCAGCGCTCGGTAGTGCGTGTCGACGCGATGGAAGCGCCGCGCCCCGTGGAGAACCCCGGCCGTTATACGCCGGGGCGGAAGCTCGCGACGGGCATGGAGTTCGTCGTGGCGCCAGAGGTGTCGCTGGACCCGGATGAGCTGATTGCGGCGGGCGTGCGGGCTGGGCTGGCGTACTCGGAGAAGGTCACGCGAGAGTCATCGGTGCTGGTGTGTAACCGACCTGCGGATGTGACACCGGATCAACTGACGGGCAAGGCCATGCATGCCCACCGGAAGGACATTCCGATCGTTTCCGATGAGGCATTCTTGCGACTGGTCGGAGAGATGTCGCCGGCCGCTGTGAAGGACGAGGCTAACGGCTGACTCGGTGGCTGCTCATTGGGTAATTGCAGTGGCACTGGGGCAACGGGCCTGCCGGATAGTCATCTTGTGGAGTCTAGTTTGCAGGCGTTAAGCCCCAGGACCGCGCTGATTCTGTGACGGTTGGAAGCGACAACCTTATAGATAAAGCTCCACAGTTTTGTCAGTGGCGGGAAGAGCAGGAATGTGCCCGCACATCGGAATAGTGCCTTGGTGCCGCCCTCACGCAAGGCGATACCTATCGCCTCGTGGCCGTACCGAAATTCTCGGCCGCTCTTAGCACCAGGTTCACCGACTGCTGCTTCGGCTGGGATTGTGGCGACCGCCGGGGTTGGAAGCATGGCGACCGCCTCAGCTGAGATGTGTTGACGAACTTCCTCTGGCAAGGACTGGTCTTCGGGACTAGCACCAATCATGCGGACACCACTGAGTTTGGCCAGAAGGGTCACGCTTGCCTCGCAGAACCCACAATCGCGGTCGTAGTAGAAAGTGATGTCAGGGTTCATCATTTTTCGGCGGCCTTTTTATACAGACTCTTGCCATTAAGTTTGGTGTGCTCAAAATTGACTAGGACATCAAATTTCTGGAGGTCTTCCCAAATTTCCTTGGCTTGCCCGCGCGACCCAATAGAGCCCGACTTCACGCATTGCAGTAGCACGTGCTCGGTATTGAAAATGTATCCAGCTTCTTGCTTCCGCGCTAGCTCACAGGCATCACCATCATCCATGATGAGCGCAGTGGCTACGCCCTTACCCTGATCTTTCGCATAAAGACAATGGGCGATAGCGATGTACTCTCCCAGGTGTTTAGCTTTGCCCCCTTGAAAGGTATAGCCAGGACCAGAATAGAGGCGAACATAGGGATAAAGTTTTTTGTGGTCATCGTCGAGAACTTCGACATTCGGGTGCCCCAGAAACCAATCCCAGTGTCTCTTTCCGCAGTTGAAGCGCCGTTTATCCAATTTGCGTTCGACTTCATTTTTGACTGCTCCTGGAATGCTGATGGTCATCTTGCCTGCGAAGTCGAGCAAATACTGGTGATTCTTCGAACATACGAAATTAAGAAGTACGCTTGTATCAGCTATTAGGAGGTAACCAGCCATCGTTTATTGGGCGCTTTCTAAACTATCGGGACCATCGCCGAAGAAAGCGTCTAGTTCCGCGAAGGGATCTGCTTCCGTGTCAGCCGCATCCTGATTCTGCACATTCGCATCATGCCTCAATGGCGGTAACTGTGACTGCGATGCACTTATCAGCTCCTTCACCTCATCGACACTGCTCATTTCAGCAAAAGCAATGCTGGGAAGGTCGACTATCCCCTGTTCGTAAGCGCGATATACGTCTTTCACCAACCGCGCTGATGGTTGCACTAGTTCGGAGACCTTTACCGCGCGGTCATAGTCAGCTTTCCAGCCATACCGGGCAGCCAGCGTGGGAGCTGATACACCTTTCAGTTCTTCCGATTGCCCTTCGCTAATGAGGTCTGCGCGCCTCATCTGAATAAGTGCGACTCGCGGCGAAATTTGATACTTGCGAACGACATGGGACAACGCAGCAAGGACGTCACCTCCACCGATAAGCTCGCCGAGGTTCTGGTCTGTTTTCAACCCATCAGTTGGGCAGAGCACATTACGAGCGAAGGCATCAGCACGAACTTCCTGATAATCACGCTTGCCACAGGCGTATATTCCAGGCTCAGAGTGCTCATCATCTGCAACGATTTTCGAGGACTCGAAATCATTGGAAACAAAATGCCCAATTTCATGCGCAACGGTAAACCGCTGACGGTAAGGAACGGATGACTTCGCAATTCCAATGACTGTCGCTCCCGTCACGGGGTCACGCAAAGCAAGTGCATCAACATTGGCTGGTAAATCCAGAATCATAAAATCTGCATTAACCAACTGCATAAAGCCAGCGATGTCGGCGATTGGATCATTTCCTAGGGTGTGCTTCTTGCGGAACTCTATAGCAAGGTCGAGCCCCTCCTTGCTCGCACTGCACATGGGGAACCCTCCTTAATTTTGAGTTAGCAGCACTCGAAGCTGCAGGTAAGGCAAAAGCATCTCCCGCGCTCCCTTAACACTCGCGCCATCCTGTGAAGTGCGGGCCACGGCCTGCACACGCTGGCTGACCGGGTTTTCCTCCACAAGTTCATCCAACGGCACGCCAAGAGCCCACGCAAGCGCCATAACCTGCTCAAGTGAGTAAGTCGCCTTGCCATTTTCCAGGCGACTGACTGCAGATTGCGACACCACACCATCGGTGGCGTCAGCCAAATCACGTGTGGTCATGCCACGATTTGTGCGCAACTGATGCAAGCGCGCGCCGAAGAAGTTGCTTTCTGTATTAGCCATACCTCTTCCCCCTTATCTGCTAGTGGACAGTATAGGGCAACACATGAATCAAAACAATAATTCTTTGATTCAGTGCTTGAATTCGATTCCTCAAATACGCTTTCTCACCTCGGTAATCTCCTTCCTCTCTTCCGCCGCATGACCGCCTAATCCCCGAAGATCAACATGATCGCAATCACCTCAAAGTTCAGATTTCAAGGCTCCGCAGGGAGACCTCCCACAAATCCCATCAGGCCTCACAGGCCTGCTTCTTAGGCCTAGCCCTTTCGTGCGCGTAATATTTACACACATGACAAATGGCACCTCTCCGCAATCGCATTCCGCTGATAGCGCGGATGCCAGCCCGCACGGTACTGCTTCGAGTGGCTCCCGCGACTCGAATAGTTCTCGTGGCCTGCGCGGCACCGGCGCCCGCCTGCGCGCCGGCCTCGCCACATCCGCCGCTCACGCCGCCACCTGGGCCTCCCGGAAGTCCGGTCGCGGCGCGGGTGGCATGATTGGTGGCCTGATTGCGCAGAAGATTGACCCGCGCATTCTGGCTTCCCTCGGCAAGGGACGCCCGGCCGCGATCATCACTGGCACCAACGGCAAGTCCACCACCACCCGTATGTTCGCGGCCGCCATGCGCGCCGCTGGCCACAACGTGGCCACCAACGAGGGCGGCGACAACATGGACGCGGGTATTATCTCCGCGCTGCTCGCCACTCCCGATGCGGACAGCCTGGTCCTGGAGGTCGATGAGCTGCACGTCCCGCACATCGCAGAGGACCTGAAACCGCAGGTCCTGGTGCTGCTGAACCTTTCCCGCGACCAGCTCGACCGCGTCGGCGAGATCAACAAGATTGAGGCCACACTCCGCGCTGCGGTGGACGCTAACCCGCAGGCGACGGTCATCGCCAACTGCGACGACCCACTCATCGCGTCGGCTGCGTGGGATGCCAAGAAGGTTATTTGGGTCTCCGCGGGCGGTGGCTGGACCAACGATGCCACCTCTTCCCCGCGCACCGGCGGCCCCATCATCCAGGACGGCCACAACTGGTACGCCGTGAAGCCACTCCCGGACGGCTCGGAGTTCAAGCGGCCAGAGCCGGACTACCGCATCACTGCGGAGGGAGTCATCACGCCTGCTGGCGACACCCTGCCAATGAACCTCACGCTGCCGGGCAACGCCAATCGCGGCAACGCCACCTTGGCGATTGCGGGCGCTGTCGATATGGGCGCGGACCTGGAGAAATCCCTCCGGGCCACCGAGACCGTCGACAACGTTGCGGGCCGCTACTCCACCATGGTTGTGAGAGATGACAAAGGCGCCGAGAAGCACGTGCGCATGCTGCTGGCCAAGAACCCAGCCGGCTGGCAAGAGGCGCTGTCCATGGTCGATCGCACTGCGGATGCAGTGGTCATCGCGGTCAACGGTCACGTCGCCGACGGCGAGGACCTGTCCTGGCTATGGGATGTCCGCTTCGAAGACTTCGACGGCATGGATGTGTTATCCGCGGGCGAACGCGGAACTGACCTCGCGGTGCGGTTGCTGTATGCGGGCATTGATGCGAGGTTGGTCGCAAATCCGCTGCAGGCGATCCGGTCGTGTGAGGCGCGGGGGTCGTCGTCAAGCGTTACCCGAGTTGAGGTGCTGGCGAACTACACCGCCTTCCGCGATTTGAAGCGCGACATCGAACGAGCACAGGAGGAAAAGTAAATGAGCGAGCTGTCTATCGGCCTGATCCTCCCGGACGTGCTGGGCACCTACGGCGATGACGGAAATGCGCTGGTGCTGCGGCAACGCGCGCGGATGCGTGGGATTGACGCCGAGATTGTCCCGATCAAGCTGGGCGATGCCGTCCCCACCGACCTGGATATCTACACCGTCGGCGGCGGCGAGGACGTCGCACAAACCATCGCGGTGGAGCATCTGATCAATGACGGCGGCATCAAAAAGGCAGCCGAGGCCGGGAAGCAGGTCCTCGCGATTTGCGCGGGCTTCCAGATCTTCGGCAATTCCTTCCGCGCGGGCGGACGCGACGTCGCAGGTCTCGGCCTTGTCGATTGCACCACCGATTCGCTGGAGTCGCGCGCGATCGGCGAAATCTGCACGCTCGTCGATCCCACGAACGGTTTGCTTGACGACGTCGACGCCAGCCCACTGACTGGCTTCGAAAACCACATGGGTCGCACGACCCTGGGTGCCGATGCGAAGCCGCTTGGTCGGGTTGTCCGTGGCGTGGGCAATACCGGCCCGGAAGTGGAGCAGGCGGACTCCGGGATTGCTCCGGGAGTGGATGTTTCTGCACTCACACCGACCGGTGGCGCCGAAGGCGCGGTGCAGGGTTCGATTATCTGTACCTACCTGCACGGACCTGTGTTGGCTCGCAATCCGCAGCTGGCTGATCTTTTGCTGGCCCGCGCTACCAACCAGGACCTGTCGAGCCTGGCTCCGCTAGAACTCGAGGTTGTGGATAAGCTGCGCGAAGAACGCATCCTGTCCAAGCCGCGTCCGAAGAGCGAGCGCTAGTTTTGTAGTTTCGCGCGCGGCCGGTTGGCGAGCCTAGACCTTCAGCCGGCCCGTCAGCGCGCGGGACAGGGTGAGTTCATCGACGAACTCCAAGTCACCACCGAGCGGCATGCCGGAGGCCAACCGAGTGACCTCGAGATCCGGGAAGTCCCGCAGCAGCCGGGCCAAATAGGTCGCGGTTGCTTCGCCCTCGGTGTTGGGGTCAGTCGCGATGATGACCTCGTGGATTTCTGGGGGTTGGGTCTCGTCGACGTCGTCAAGCACGCCTGCGATGCGTTGCAGCAGCGTGCGGATATTGAGCTCGTTCGGACCGATGCCGCCGAGCGGATCGAGCGCCCCGCCGAGCACGTGGTAGCGACCGTTGTACTCCCCCGTGCGCTCGATGGCCTGGATATCGCGCGCCTCTTCAACGACGCACACCAAACCGCGGTCGCGGCGTGTGTCCGAGCAGTACTGGCACACATCAGTTTCCGAAATATTGCCGCAGACCCGGCAGAATTGCACACCCTCGCGCACCCGACCCAGCGCGGATTGGAGCCGGCCGATGTCCTCCGGCTCCGCCTTCATCAGGTAGAAAGCGATACGCTGAGCTGACTTCGGGCCGATGCCCGGCAGGCGCGAGAACTCATCAATGAGATCTTGGAGTGGTCCTTCGAACAATGATAATTACCTACAAATACTGGTCTGAAAAGCTAATTTAGAAACCGAGGCCACCGAGACCGTCGAAGCCCTGGGACAGCGGGCCCATCTTCTGCTCCGCCAGCGACTGCACCTTAGCGGTAGCGTCCTGGAAAGCAGCGAGAACCAGGTCCTGCAGCCCGTCGACGTCCTCCGGGTCAACGACCTTCGGATCAATGGCGATGTCCGTGACCTCGCCCGAGCCCTGCATAGTCACCTTGACCAGACCGCCGCCGGCCTCACCGACGATGGTGGAAGCGACGATCTCCTGCTGTGCTGCCTGCAGCTGCGCCTGCATCTGCTGTGCCTGCTGCAGAATTGCGTTCATATCTGGCTGAGTCATAATTAATGTTCCTAACTATTGTGATCTTTACGTGCTGATTTGTAGTTACGCGCACGCTTCTAAGGCTCATCGCCCATGCTTTACGACGCGCATCGCCGCCCCATTCTAACGGCTCTAGCGGTCTTCCAGCGGTTTGGCTCCCAGCTCCTTTTCCAGCATCTCCATGACCACGTCCTTTAGCGAGCGGTGATCGAGAGACCCGACCTCGTTCGCGGCCTCGAAATACTCGGAGGTGTCCTCTTCGTAGTTATTGTCCTGCGGGGTTTGGAGAACCGGATTGTAGTTGGTGTTGGCGTTGGAGTTGTAGTTGGACGGGTTGCGCGAACCGTAGCTCTCTGCGCCCTCTGCTCCCTCTGGTGGAGCGAACTCCTCCATCGGCTCTGGTGGCAGTGGGACGCCGCCGAAGCCCGAATCTTGATTGGCTTGGGCCTGAGCATTTGCTTGAGCGTTTGCTTGTGCCGCGCGCAGGAATGACTGCGGCTGGTTTGGCTGCTGCGGCTGTTGCTGGGCCGGGTTCGGGTTCGGTTGAGCTGGCTGGCTTGGCTGACGTGACTGATGTGGCTGAGCCGGCTGGTCGTGGCCTGCCTGCTGTCCCATCGCAGCACGCTTGGCGGCTTCGATTTTGGCACGGCGCTCAACAACGGATGCGTATGTCGATGACCGCTGCGGGCGCGGTGCTGGCTCTGACTGAGTCTGCTGTTCCTGCTGTACCTGCTGCTCAGATGTCTCTGGTTGCGCTGGTGCTGCGGGTGTCGGTGCAGGGGCGGTGTCGTTCGGCGAGGACGAACCTCTTGACGACGAATCATCCTCCCCGGAACCACCACCAGTGGCTGTTGAACGCGGTGCGCGCGGGCGCGTACCGACGACACAGTGCACCTGGCCATTGAAGCCCGTCACCTGCTTCACGGCAGTGGATAGTGCCTGAGCGTAATCAGGCGTATTGAGCCTGGTAGCGAGCGCTCCTGTGCTGTGTCCAATGACGAGCGTATCTTTTTCGACATCGAGCGGTACCGCCTGCTCGGCCAACACGCGAATGGGGAACGCATGCTGTCCGTCGACAGCCGCAAGGATGTCCTGCCAATGCTCGCGGATTTGCTCGATACCGGCGGGTGCAGGTTCGGGCTCCGGCTGTGGTGTTGGTTCCGGTTGCGGTGCTTGCTCTGGTGCTTGCTGAACCTGCGGTTCCGGCTGCGATTCTGGTGCCTGAGTAGTCTGCGTTGGCTGCTCAGGCTGGACTGGTTGCTCGGGCTGGGCGGCCTGAGTTGGCCGTGTCGACTCGGCTGATTGAGCTGGCTGTGGGGCCTGAGTTGGCTGCTCAGAGTGGGTTGGCGAGGCAGAGACAACTGGCTCCTCCTCGACAATCGACATCGAGCCGCCTTCCCCCTCACGCTCGCGGGTTTGCTGCTCACGCTCCTGCGCAAGCTGCGCCCGAGTCTGCTGCTCGCTGATGCGGGCATGCTCCGCCATCTTCCGACGGAACTCACGAATCTTCTCCGCCTGTGCTTCTTCCTCGGACATCGGCTGCTCAGCCGGTTCAGGCTGCTGCGGTTGTTCGGCCTGCTGAGACTGTTCAACTGATTCGGCCGGCGTAGCCTGCGTAGGCTGTTCAGCGGGCGCAGTAGGTGTTTCTGGTGCAGGCTGCGGCTCAGTTACCGACTCCTGCGACACCGGTGCCGCTGGTGCAGACTGCTGCTGAGCAGGTTCCGGCTGGGACTGAGGCTGCGACGATGCCTGCGCGGGCGCCGCCTGCCCAGCACGACTGCCCTGGGCCTGCGCCCCCTTCTTACGCTGGGCATTCCGCTGGCGCCACGCCTCACGAGCCGACTGGCCAGACTGCATCGGCGAAGCATCGGCCTCAGCCGCACCCGACCCCGACCCCGCGGCGGAAGACGCCGGTGCCGCTGCGGGGGTTGCGGCCCCCGAGCCGTCGGCAAGCGCGGGCCTGCCGTGCTCCAACGCCTCTACGCGTTGCAGCAGCGACTCCACGGAGTCTTCGGTGGCGGGCAGGAGCATGCGCGCGCACAGGACCTCGAGAAGCAGGCGCGGCGAAGTCACGCCGCGGAAGTGACGCAGGCCGTCAGAGAGCACCTGCGTGAAGCGCGTCAGGGTAGCCGGGGGAATTGTCCCGGCCTGCTCCAGGACACCGTCGATTTGGCTCTCCGGAATCTCCACCAAGCCCTGCTCCAGCGCATTCGGCACTGCGGACAGCACCAGCAAATCACGCACCCGGCCAAGCAGATCCGAGGCAAACCGAGCCGGATCCTGGCCCGACATAATCACACGCCCGACCACGCTAAACATGGCCGCGCGATCGCCTGCCGCCAGCGCCTCAATCGCATCCGTGATGATCACGCTGTCAGTGACACCGAGAATGGCCGCAGAAGTTTCATAATCCACACCATCGGTGCCGGAACCGGCAATGAGCTGATCCATAACCGACAGCGAGTCACGCGGCGAACCGCCACCGGCCTGGATGACCAGCGGATACACGTCCGGCTCTACCCGCACACCCTCGGCCGTGACCACACGCTCAAGCAGCCCGCGCATATCCGGCGGAGTCAACAACCGGAACGGGTAGTGGTGCGTACGCGAACGAATCGTTGGCAGCACACGCTCCGGCTCCGTGGTCGCAAAAATGAAGATGAGATGCTCCGGCGGCTCCTCCACAATCTTCAACAGCGCATTGAAACCCGAGGCGGTAATCATATGCGCCTCGTCAATAATGAAGATGCGGTAGCGCGACTCCGCCGGCTGGAAGATAGCCTTTTCCCGCAGCTCACGCATATCTTCCACACCGTTGTGGGAAGCCGCGTCCAGCTCAATAACGTCCAAATTGCCCGGACCGCCCGGCGCTAGCGCACGACACGACGCACACTGGCCACACGGTGTGGCCGTCGGCCCCTCCGCACAGTTCAAACTGCGCGCCATAATGCGCGCCGACGAGGTCTTGCCACAGCCACGCGGCCCGGAGAACAAATACGCATGGTTAATGCGGTTGGGACGCCCCTGCGCATCCCGAGATTCCAACGCCGCCGACAGCGGGTCAGTTACGTGCCGCTGCCCCACCACTTCGGCGAACGATGCCGGACGATACTTCCTATACAGAGCCACGTGCTCAGCCTACCTTCCACCCCGGATCGGCTAGTTCGAACCCTCCTGGGAAACAACCGACTCACGGCACCAATCCCGCAGGTCAGCATCTACTTCGGCCAACTTCTGCATCAGCGCCTGCGGCCCCTGCTGCTCATAAAACACCAGCTCCGCATCCGTAATTGGCACCAGTTGCGTCATCGTGGTCATGCGTCCCTGCGGGGACTCCACATCACCCTCATGCAGGCTGATCTTGCCCGGCATCTCGGACACATTGGGCACCCCGTCGCTCCACACGTACGGCACCGTGCACAGCACGTGCGCCACGGTAAAGGCAGTGCTTGACGACGACTCCCCTACCTCGGCCACCTGATCGGCCGCCAGCCGCACCGCATTCGGAATGACACGGCCCGGAATTGGCGACAGGAACTCCGGCTCTTCCTCCACCAGCGCTCCCGCGGCCGCGACCATGGTGGCCACGGGAAAATCAGCGTATGCGACGGAGAAGAGCTCCACGCGGATATCCGTCTTTGCTGCGCCGGTCAGGCCACAGTAGTTGCGGCCCAACTCCACGGTGGCGGCTGCCGTTTCCGGACGACGCTCGTTCGCTTGGCCGTCCGGCCCGTCGTAAAGCGAGAACTCAGCGACCCGAAGCGGAGCCGAATCGTGTTCCTGCCCGTGCCGACCACTGGCCGGCAGCTCCGTCACATACTCGCCGACCTGGGGTTCTCCGGGGAAAAGCCCGGAGATCCAAAACTTCGTCTCTTCGAAGTTCATATAGTCCTATCCCGACCTACCTGGCTTACTTGGCCTACGCAGTCGCCTTCTCAGCGGCGGCGAGCAGCACACAGGTAGCGACGCCATCCATAGCAACCTCGAGCTCCTCCATCGGAGGCAGCGACGGTGCCAGGCGGATATTGCGATCATTCGGATCCTGCTTCAGCGGGAAGGAAGAACCAGAACCGGTCAGCGCAATGCCGGCCTCCTTAGCCAGCTCCACCACGCGACGAGCAGTGCCATCAACCACGTCGAGGTTGATGAAGTAACCGCCGGTCGGCTTCGACCACTCTGCCACGCCGTACTCCGTCAGGCGCTCATCCAGAATCTGCAGAACCTTCTCAAACTTCGGAGCCAGCGAACCGGCATGACGGCGCATCTGCTCACGCACGCCCTCCGCGTCACCGAAGAACTTGGCATGAGCCAGCTGGTTGACCTTGTTCGGGCCAATGCCGCGGATACCAGCGTGCTTGAGGTAATCCTCCAAGTTGGCGTCCGAAGAAGCGTAGAAAGCAACGCCAGCACCAGCGAAGGTGATCTTCGAAGTCGAGCCGAAAGCCCACACGCGGTTCGGGTTACCGGCCTCTTCCGCCCACTTAATGACGTTGTGAACCTCCGGGAACTCATCCGTCAGCGTGTGAACCATGTAGGCGTTATCCCACATCAGACGGAAATCCGGAGCGGCAGTCTCCATTTCAACCAGACGGCGGCAGACCTCAGCGCTGTAGGTCACGCCCGTCGGGTTGGAGAACATCGGGACATTCCACATGCCCTTAATCTGCGGATCGGAGGCAACCAGCTTCTCCACGACATCCATATCCGGACCGTCTTCGTTCAACGGCACCTGGATCATCTCAATGCCGAAGTGCTGCGTAATGGAAAAGTGCCGGTCATACCCCGGAACCGGGCACAGCCACTTCAGCACCGGCTCCTCGTTCCACGGGCGCTCCGAGTCCACATTGCCGAACTGCATGGCCCACGAAATCAGGTCAAACTGGATGTTCAGGCTGGAAGCATCCTGCGCCAGGACGTTTTCCACCGGCAGATCCAGCAGTTCCGCCCAGATAGCGCGGATATCAGTAATGCCTTTGGCGTTGCCGTAATTGCGGACGTCCTCCCCAGAAGCCGAAATGTAATCCGGCGCTGGGAGACCCAGCAGGGCGTTTGCGAAATCAAGCTGCTCCGACGACGGCTTACCACGAGTCAAATTCAGTGCGAGATTACGGGACTTCAGTTCCTCATATGCCTTCGCAAACTCATCCTTGTGTGCCGCCAACTGCTGAACATCGAAGGAATCCACGGCCATGGTGTACGCACCCTCCCAGGTATCGGACATAAGTTAAGACCTGACAAAACTGGCACGGAAAACTTTTTCCCCGCGCCGCATCCGGCTTTGCAACCAAGTGTAAGGCATACCCCGGATTGGGATTTCTACAACTTCCCCGACAGCGCATCCAGACGCTGCTTACTCGGCCCCTCCAAGCCGATAATCTCTACCTCTTTGCCCCGGTCAGCAAACTTGACCCTCACGGAATCTAACGCCGCCACCGTGGAGGCATCCCAAATCTCAGCCTCCGACATATCGATGACAATCCGCTGCGCAGGATCGGTGTAGTCGAATTGGTACACCAGGTCGTTACTGGAGGCGAAGAACAACTGACCCCGCACCTTGTACGTCCGGGAGTGGGCGCTGGGATCGTCGTCAAGCACTTCAATCCTGACCAGGTGAGCGACACGGCGCGCGAACATCAGCGACGCCACGACCACACCCAAAATCACCCCGATGGCGAGGTTATCCGTCGCCAGCGTGGCGATGACCGTCACCAGCATCACCGCCGTCTCCGAACGCGGCATCAGGCGCAACGTCCGCGGGGAAATCGAGCGCCAATCGACCGTGTCCACCGACACCACGACCATCACCGCAACCAGCGCCGCCATCGGAATCACTCCAACTGCAGAACTGAGCAGAAGGACCAGAATGAGCAGGAAGACACCGGAAAAGAGCGTCGTCAAGCGAGTGCGTCCCGACGATTCCTTCACACCCACCATCGTCTGACCAATCATCGCGCAGCCAGCGATACCGCCGAAGAAACCGCCCGCGATGTTCGCCACACCCAGCCCCCACGTCTCGCGGGTCTTGTCCGAATGCGTGTCGGTGATGTCGTCCACGAGCTTCGCCGTCATCAGCGATTCCATGATGCCGACAATCGCCACGCCCACCGAATACGGCGCAATCAGCTGCAGAGTCTCCCAGGTCAGGGGCACATTCGGGATCAGCAGCTGCGGGAGGGATTCCGGGAGCTCGCCCATATCGCTCACGTTCGGCACGCGCCAATCCGCCACCACCGCAACAAGCGTGACGACGAGCACAGTCACCAGCGGAGCCGGAATCGCGGTGAACACGCGGGGCAGGAACACCATAATCGCAATGCCCAGAGCGACCAGCGGATACACCAACCACGGCACATCGATGAGATGCTCCAGCTGTGCGGTGAAAATGAGGATACCCAGCGCGTTGACAAAGCCAATCATGACCGCGCGCGGAATGAAACGCTGCAGCTTAGCGATACCCAGCGCCGCAAAAGCAATCTGCAACACACCCGCGAGCAGCACCGTTGGAATGAGGTAATCCATCCCGTACGTCCGCGACAACGGCGCGACGACGAGCGCAACCGAACCAGCGGCAGCAGTAATCATGGCCGGGCGACCACCCGTAAAGGCAATCACGATGGCCATAATCACCGAGCTAAACAGCCCCACCGCCGGGTCCACGCCCGCCAAGATGGAAAACGAAATGACCTCGGGGATCAGCGCGAACGACACCGCAGCACCGGCCAGCAGCTCGGTGCGCAGGCGCTTCGGTGAAGAAACTGCGAACCGGAAGGAGTCCCACACGCCCATTGGGGCTGGGGTTTCTCGGGTTTCGGGTGGTTCTGGTGTTTCTAGCGGTTCTCGTGTTGTCTGTGGTGGTACTCGCGTGTCGTCTGCATCGCTCATGCACAGTATTCTTCCAGACCAGCGAACGCGACCACTTGTGGCCAAGGTATTCACCTATCGATGCGCTGCAGCGTGGCCATAAGTGAATAGCTCATCGATAGGTGAAATGGCCTGGCCAATATCGCGGGGATAAGTGCCGAAAAAACATCGATAGGTCACAGGAAACCGCCGATAAGTGCCCGAAACCTAGCCATAAGTGCCAGAAGAACGCCGGGGATAAAAAAAGGGGACCCCACGCACCCGTCAGAGCTCGCTGACCCTTGCTGCATTCCTGCCCTGGGGGAGTTCACGAGATGGACGCCACATGGGATCCGTGAAGACAGCCTACTACAGGCCCACGCAAAAAGTCACACTGCTAGCGCTCGCCGCACCGTTCAGCGAAGAACTGCCACACTAATCAGCGCACTGCCACCACGGATTCGTCACCAGTTTCGTGACAGCATTCATGACAGTTCCCCGCCTCCCCGCAGCCCCCGGCATACACTGCAAATCCGGGTTAAGTGACAAAAAGTGTGTCTGATTTTCAGCCTATTTGCTGGTCAGGCCGCATAAAACGGGCTTATATAA
>NZ_JASPJT010000012.1:0-64944 GCF_030232425.1 Corynebacterium sp. MSK019
AGCGAGAGAAAACATTAACAAACAATTAACCAGAAAGTCAAACCAACGACTCCCAGCGGCTAACCGCACGAAAACATCTCCCCCACATCAGCCAACCAAACACATAAACTGCCTGGCCACGCTGACCTCCGAATACATTACACACACGCCCTTATTTAAGCGAATCCGCTGGTAGCACCATGAAAAAAATTCACTTTAGTTAACCCCGTACGCCAAATCAGAGACTTCCTACGGACCTGACCCCCATGTGGTGGACACCTGATATCCAGCCCAGTCGAGCTGGGAAGAAAGGTAATCTACCACCATGTCCAGGTACTCCGAACAGTTCAAACGCGATGCCGTAGCCCTCTATGAGAACAACGAGGATCTCTCGCTGAACTCAGCATCAGCTGAGCTCGGTATCAACCGTGCCTCGCTACATTCTTGGGTCAAAAAGTACGGCACTGGCAAACGTGCCCGCATTAAAGCCGTGCACGATCAAGCCCAAGCGGCGAATGATTCTGCGCGAATCCGTCAGCTGGAAAAAGAAGTCTCTAAGCTGCGCGAAGAACGCGACATCCTGCGTAAGGCCGCGAAATATTTTGCCGAAGAGACTCACTGGTGATCCGCTTCCAGTTTGTCGATGACCACCGAACCGAGTACTCGGTTAAGCGGATGTGCGATGTGTTAAAGCTGAATCGTTCCTCGTTTTACAAGTGGGTGAGCACCCGTAAAAACGCAGGTTAAAGATGTATTCTGATGCCGTTATTGGTGCAAGAATCAAGACCATCTTCGATGATGAGCACGGGCTTTATGGTGCTAAACGCATCGCCGCAAGCCTCAAGGAGGACACGACGTATACCCCGATCAATCACAAGAAAGTTGCACGCATCATGAAATCCATGGGGTTAAAAGGCTTTAGCAAACGGCGTCGATGCATTACTACCAGGCGTAAGCCTGGTCACCGTGTCATGCCAGATCTAGTAGGCCGCAAGTTCACAGCTGGCGAGCCAAATCGTGTGTATGTCGGTGACATTACTTACCTGCCGTGTAGGGGAGGCAAAAACATGTACCTTGCCACAGTCATTGACACGTATTCACGTAAACTTGCAGGTTATGCACTCGCAGACCACATGCGGGTCTCACTAGTTATCGATGCTCTAGCCCACGCACACGGCGTGCGCGGCAGTCTTGACGGGACTATTTTCCATTCCGATCACGGCAGCGTGTACACCTCACAAGACTTTAGGAACTACTGCTCGTCGTTAGGTGTGCGCCAGTCCATGGGCGCGGTTGGAACGAGTGCCGATAATGCCCTGGCAGAATCCTTTAACGCCACCTTAAAGCGGGAAGTGCTGCGTGATCGGAAAGTCTTTGACAACCCAATTAGCTGTCGTCAAGAGGTCTTCCGGTGGTGCATGCGCTACAACACGCGCAGGCGGCACTCCTGGTGCAATCTCGTAGCTCCTGATGTCTTTGAAGCCGAGACTTCGGCTATACTGACCACAGCAGCATAGCTAGCCCCCGATGTGTCCACTTTCCGGGGGTCGGGCCCTACGGCTCGGTCTCTACTTGTCAGCAACTCAGCAACCGACCAATTACTTAGTCAGAGCCGCCTTGTCACCTGCGAGTCGTCGCCAAGCAGTGGCAGATGCGACACCCATCAGCGCACCCGCCCCCAGAAACACGCTGCCTGCACCCATCGCGGTAGCACCCACACCAGCAATCGGCGGCAGGATGACCTGCGCCAAGCGGTTACCCATTAGCCGGATGGACAACGCCTGAGCACGCACCTCGGCATCCACCAGGGAACTCACCCACGTCATCGACATGGGCATCACAAAGCCCCAGGCCAAACCGCAGATACCAACAGCAATAACCATGAGCCACGCACTCTGCAGCCACGGCATAGCCAAAAGCGGCATGACACCGGCACAAACTGCAATGATAAGGACCCGATTGCGATTAGCTTTGCGCAAAACAGTCGGCATGAGGGCTCGGGAAATAATCGCAAGACCACTACGCGCACCAAGGATCGCCGTCACCTCGGCAACACTAAAGCCCAGTTCACGTCCCAGCACCGGCACATATGCCGTCAACAGGTCAATGGCTACGATGACCGCAATTGAGACAGACATAGCGCTGGACATGCCATCGATACGCAGGATGCTTAAGACCGATGCGCCACTGGCTTCGGCCTGCGCCAGCCGCCTCTCCTCCATCCGGCTGCGGTCGCTAACAGTCGACGCCGGAGAATACTCAGTTGAGCTAGCAGCTTGCACTTCGGCGGCTGCATTTGCTTCGTGCCGTCGATAAGCAGTTGCGACCGGCCAGCCGATGACCAGGGCGACCGCACCGATTCCCGTCATCGTCCAGAGCGCGGAAGTGGTGGCGGTCATGGCGCTGCCGTCGTGGTTGGGAGTGAGCAGACCCGCACCGACGATGCCGAGGAACTGCCCGACGGAGATTCCAAGCGTGAAGTATGCAAAGAGGCTATCAAGCCCGGCGACGCCGCCACGCAGGTGCGAAACCATGCCTTGAGCGGCGATGAGCGTGGTCATGTGGGCAAAACCCAGGGCCACGTAGCCGATCAGAAGAATAGGTAGGTTCGGCGAGAGCGACATTACTGCTGCAGCGATGACGGTGGCGACGAGACCGGAGTACATGACTTCGGTGGCACGATGGCTGTCGACAAGCTTGCCGGCGGGAAGCGCAATAATAAGAGGTACAAGTGAAAATGCGGCAGTGAACCAACCGACGGTGGCGGTGGAACCGCCAAAATCGAGGACTCGCCAAGAAAGCAGCACGCGACCGCCGTTGAAAACCGCTTGCCCCAACACAGTAATGAGAACCAATAGGCCGAACCAGCGTCTCATACCTGTTTGTAACTCCCCTTCTCCTGTGTGGTCGCACTCTTCGCGGGGCGATTTCTTTGCACGTCAATACCTAAATTGATCGGTGCTTTCTCGTCGGCTCGCACTTCTGCCAACCCGCGAAGAACGGTCAAAGCAATGCGGCTTATTAAGAATAGTCCCTGAAGTTAAACATGTTTAGCGCATAGAATGAATTATTCGGGCATCCTTGTCGATGTAACCGGTTTTCTTATTTAGTTAATAAAGAATCAGGAATTAGGAGCCATGCTTGAACGCACATTGGTGTTCGTCGATACGTCATATTTACTGGCGAGCTTTTACAACTCGTGGGAAACCGGAGCCCGCGGGCAATTAGAAATCGACCTTAGAGAAGTAGTTAGTGTCCTTGACCGAATGATTAACCAGCAGCTGAACCAGCCAGTTCAGCGGCAACTTTGGTACGACGGCATCCCGGAGTCGGGGCCGCATCGTTACCAGCGCTCACTGCGCACGATTGATGGTGTGCAGCTGCGCGCGGGTCAGCTCATTGAATGGGGTGACCGACGGACGCAGAAGGCCGTCGATACGCGACTCGTCGCAGACATGGTTGTCGCCGGCCTGCGCAACCAAGTTTCCGATATCGTGCTGGTCTCGGGCGATGCGGACATGCTGCCCGGCGTCGCTGAGGCTTCGGCCGCCGGTGTGCGCGTGCATCTCTACGGCTTCGGCTGGGACTCCATGTCCGGTGCACTTCGCCATGCCTGCGATTCGACGACAATCCTCGATCCCCGCGAGGACTTCGCCGACGCCATGCAGCTCAATGTCCTCGAGGGCCCAATCCCACCGGTCGTCCGCACGAATAAGCCGCTGGGCGATGCCGAACCAATCGAAGATCTCGGTGCCACCTGCGTACCGGATACGCGCATCACTCCTCCGGGCGAGGACTCGCTTGACGACGGCACGGAGAACACTCCCTCCGCTGCCGACGGTGACGTTGCTTCGCCCGAGGCCGGCACTCCGGAGGTTCCGCAGGACCAGCGCGTTGTGCCATCCCCCACGGCTGACCGCGACTCCGACTGTCGCAGCGAAGACAATGCCGCAGCCACGCCGACGGCCAAGGCCGACTCGCCGAAGTTCAACGAGGTCGAGCACGCGGCCAAGATGGGTGCCCGGGAAATCCCGGCGCAGGCTGAGCACCGCGCTGAGGTAGAGCGCACCGGCGGTTCGGAAGCTACACAGGTGGATTCCGCTGCTTCGGGCGTTTCGGCCGGCTCGCCAACACAGCAAACGCAGCCAACGCAGCCAGCGCAGCCTTCTCCAGCGGCCATGCCCGGCGCGACAGTCAACACTGGCAGTGGGGCTGGTAACGACACTGCGAACAACACCGGAGCCGAGAATGCAGGAGCGCCTGCCTCCGATTCCGCGTCGTCGACTGCAACCGGCAGTGGGGAGTCGGCGACAGAGCCGTCGACAAGCGAAGACGGTGCCAACGCGAGTACACCGAAACCAAACCCGCGGCCGAATCCTTCGATGATGGCGCCAAGGAGGAAGCTGCGTAGTCGATACGTGCCCCTGCCGAACGAGGTGTGGGCATCCGCGGGTTTCCAGACGCCGTTCGATGTGGGACAGCAGTACGCGAACTGGTGGTACGAGAATATTGCGAACGAGCAGGCGCGCGATAGTGCCCACTTGCTCTCTGGTGGTGGGCTGCCGCCGGACATTGATCGTCCGCTGCTGCAGTTTGCGTGCGAAACCCTGCACGAATACACGCTGACGGAGACGCAGCGCGTCAATCTGCGCGATGGTTTCCACGCCGGTATCCGCGGGGTGCTGCTCGCGCGGAAGAACGGCGAATTGGAGTAATAGCGCGCCTCACGGATTCGGCAGTTTCGGTGGCTTCAGCACTGCTGGCGCTACTGTCGCTGCTGGCGCTGCTGGTGCGAGAAAGTGTCGGGGTTTATGTCAGTTTAGGGTGGTTTTTCCCGCTCAAACTGACATAAACCCCGACACTTTCTTGTTGACGATTGTTGGCAACTGGTGAACGCTACTTCGCTTCGTCTGCGTCCGTTGTGGTGTCCTCAACGGCCTCAACGGACTCGACAGCCTCGGCGGACTCGGCGGACTCCAGCTCGCCGGCGTTATCCTTCGCGGCAGAACCGGATTCGAGAGCAGCGTTTTCATTACTCATCTGGGCACGAATTTCGGCCAGACGCATGTCAGCAGCGGCATCGCGAGTCGAAGTCTCGATCTCAGCCATGCGACCTGCCTGTGAGGATTCCGCGAGCTCCTGAGCGCCCAACGCATTGGCGTAGCGGCCTTCAATCTTCTCACGGACCGAATCCAAAGTCGGCACATTCGGATCCTCGGAAATACCCTGCATGCTCTGGAGAGTCTTCGACGCGGTCTCTTGCATCTTGGCCTGATCGGCCTGCGACTCCAGCTTGCGGATATCCTGCTTAATCTGCTCGTAGCGAGCCTGCGACTGCTGCGCCTGACGCTGTGCCTCCTCAGCAGCAGATACGGCCTGCTGGTGGAGCTGCGTAGTATTTTCCAGCTCCTTTTCAACATTCACCAGCTGGGTGGCAAACACCTCAGCAGTGCTTTCCATCTTCTGTGCAGTGGCCTCATCGCCCTTGGCACGAGCCTGATCCGCATTGGCGAGTGCCTGGCGGGTGTTCTCGGTAATCTTGTCACGCTCAGAGGTCAACCGCCCCAGCTGCATTTCCAGCTGATTGCGGTTGCCGATGATAGCCGCAGCCTGACGCTGAATCTCCTGATGGCGCTGACGCTCGGCCTCAGCTGCCTGTGCAATCTGAACCTTCGGATCCGCATTGTCTTCGATTTTCTTATCAAACGAAGACATCATGTACTTCCAGCCCTTGGCAAATGGATTAGCCATGCAAATCCAACCTTCCTCAACATATGCGGAATAACTAATCGGAACCGAGAAGATTCCATCTCTTAAAAAATTGTACGTGAGCTAGCTCGCTCTCTCTCGGCAAACGGAAAGAGCTGGTTACCGACAAGCAAGACTCCCCCAGAGTTGTAAACTCTCTAAACATGGTTCATTGCCCTCAACGCGCGTACCGCGGACTTGCCGCGAGTCTCGCCGCGGTAATTACTCTGTCAGCAACTGCGCCGCTGGCTAACGCGACAGTCACCGCAACTGCTGACTCCACCGATACCGGTGCATTTTCGCAGGTAGTCGTAGCAGCTCCATCGTCAACGGAGCCGGCTAAGCCCTCCGACGCAAAAACCAAGAAGACCACCGAAAAGCCAACTGAAAAGGCTCCCGAGAAGAGCACAGGGCGAACCGCAGAGAAGTCGGCGGAACAGTCGGCTGAGAAGTCGGCAGAGAAAACCTCTTCACCGACATCGGAAACGTCCTCGACGGAGCCGTCGGAAAGCACTGTGAAAAGTGAGCCGAAGGAGTTTCCCCCACTTGTGCCAGGGGCGAAGACCCAGTGGGGCCTTGGCGTGCAAACTCGTCTCGACGAAGTGACCGAGAAGTTCGATGCTAAGGGCGGCATGCTCGGCATGGGCATTCTGGATCGCCAGACCGGTGAGTTCATCTGCAACTCACACTGTGATGATGTTTTTCGCCTTGCCAGCCTGATGAAGGTATTCGTCGCCGATGTTGTGGCCTATTCCAACTACACGCAGCCGAAGAAGGGCGAGATCGTCGCTGGCCAGGGCGATATGCCGGTTGAGGGCAATCCCGACGCCATGCTGCGCGACGACATGATTCGATACTCCAACAACGAAGCAACTGACGAGCTGTGGGATTCCTACGGCGGTGTACGAATCGTTGACAATGTCCGGCAGCGCTACGGTCTCTCGGATAAGACCGTCGGCTCGCCTATGTGGGGAGCCACCACCAGTACGCCAGCCGACATGGTCGCCTACTTTGACCGCATGCTGAGCGAAGAAGGCGGGCTGAGCGACACGGAGACCAAATACATGCGTCAGCTGATGTACTCACTGCCGCGCTACTCCTACGGCGATGCAGACCAGAACTTCGGTCTGCGTGCAGCGCTACCGAAGGAAACGATTGCCAACAAGTCCGGTTGGTACGAAGAGCAGCACACCACTGCCGGATTCCTTGGCGACGATGACCGTTACGCTATCGCGGTTCTGGGCAAAAACCTGACCGCCAACGAACTCACCGAAGCTGTCAAGCACGTGTTCCCAGACGGGCAGGTTCTGCCAACAGGTGAGAAGGAGACAAAGCACGCCCGCACCAGCGCACCACTGTCGATTGAGGAGGACTCAAACAAAGTCGCTCCCGCCCTGTGGGCGCTAGTAGCAGCACTCGCTGGCTTTGGTATTGGCTGGCTCATTCGTGGCCAGCGCGCGGACTAGATACAAAAAGCCCCCGCGCGCTTGAGGGCTAGTTCAGGCGCGGGGGCTTACGCGGAAGTGCTCCAAGTCGGAAAACGCACAGTATGCGGGCTGAACCGCAGAGTTTACTCGGTAGCGCTATCCTGTGCGGCCTGCTCGGCAATTTGCGCACGGACATCATCCATGTTCAGCTCCGAAGCCTGGCCAACCAGATCGCTCAGGGCGGCCTCCGGCAGCACACCAGAGTGCTGGAACAGCAGGATTCCCTCGCGGAAAACAAACAGCGTCGGAATCGACTGAATGCCCAGGGCCGCCGAAACCTCCTGGTTGGCATCGGTGTCCAGCTTTGCGAACACTACCTCTGAGTGCTTCTCCGAAGCCTTCTCATAAATCGGGGCGAACTGGCGGCACGGACCGCACCAGGATGCCCAGGCATCAACGAGCACAATGTCGTTGTTCTGAATAGTCTCAGCGAAAGTCTCGTTCGTAATATCAACAGTTGCCATGGGTCTAACTCCTCTTACTCTTTAACGTCGTGTTCTAACTTCACGTTCTTTACGTAGGTTTTTACCCGTTAGTCTCCCACAACGCACGCGGGGGTCGATTCATTCCCGCCGGGTTCGCGGGAACGTCGTAAAGCGGCGCGTGCTAGTGGTTGATGCGGACAGTGTTGGCTTGTTTACCCAGGCCATCGATGGTGATGACCATTTCCTGACCATCCTGAAGGTAGGTCTGCGGGCTCATGCCGTGGCCAACACCCGCCGGCGTTCCCGTGGAGATGACATCGCCCGGGTTCAGCTGCACGAACTGTGAGATGTAGGCGATCAACTTCGCCGGGGAGAAAACAAGGTCCGCAATCGGTGCATCCTGGCGCAGCTCCCCGTCGACGTATGTGCGCACCCGCGCGGAGTCCGCATCGAAAGCATCGGCCGTGAGCATCCACGGCCCGAAAGCACTGGCGCGCTGCAACGTCTTCCCCTGTAGCCACTGCGCGGTAGCGTACTGGAAATCGCGCTGAGTGAAGTCATTCATAATCGCGTACCCAGCGATAGCGTCCTGTGCCTGCTCCTCCGACACCCGCAGGCAGGTCTCGCCGACGATAACCGCGAGCTCGCCTTCGTAATCGAGCTTCTCCGCGCAGGCCTCCGGCACTCGGATATCATCCTTCGCACCGGCGACGGCATCGGCAAACTTCGCGAATAACGTTGGCACCTCGGGGCGCTGGTGCCCCATCTCGTCGATGTGCGCGGCATAGTTCAAGCCGACGCAGACGATTTTGCCCGGCCGCGTAATCAGCGGTGCGAACGCCCACGCGCTCTCCGCCATGACGTTGTCAGGGTTGTTCCCCGCCTCCGCCAAGAGTTCTTCCGCTTCACGACGCCACGTTGGCCGCGCTAACACATCTCCGAGACAGTGGTCATCAAAAAGGACCGCTACGCCGTCGCCGAGAACAGCGGCGCGGGTTGCACCCTGGTATCGCAACGTTGCTAGACGCATGGCTTTCTCATTTCTTCATGGCTATTCTCTGTGTCACTTCTGCCGCCTGATCGGCTCCCGGTTCCACGCTACCGCCTTGTTGAGCTGAATTAGGAAGCAGGTTCGCTCTTAGGCTGCCGCGGAGCCTCGCCTTCAGGCAGGGAAGAAGGATTCTGACTGCGCTGAAGGGCACGCTGCCCCGGCGTAGTCATGCGCACTACCCACACAGGACGGACAAAGAGCCACCCGGCACCGATGGCAAGCAGCAACCTGTGCAGACCAAGACACAGCATCGCCGCAATGATAGTCACCAGCGGCGTCATGATGACCAAATGTGGGTCCTTCGGCAGAATGAGGTCACAAATAATCATGACCACAACCAACATTGGAATGTGCATGAGGAAGATAGGCAGCGTTCGGCCGCCAACCTTTTCAAAAGGCACAACTAGGCGAGTGTTCTGCAGCATCGCCATAATATTGATTGCAGCCAGTGCGCCAGTGGTGGACAGGTACACGCGGGTGAAGCCGACGTTGCCTTCGTTAAAGCTCGAGTAGGTCGCCTGCACCCAGATCGCCACCGACAGAAACGCCGTCAGCGTCACTAGTAGTGCGAGACCACTGCGACGCTGTGCCATCCGGAAGATCCAGGGCGCGCCGTACATGCCCAGCACGTAGAAGAACAGCATTTTGCTGACAAAGTCCCACGACCAGCTGGACGAGGCAAAAGGCGCCCATGCACTAATGAGGCCTGTAACGATGAGCTGAATCACCGGATGTACCCAGCGGAATGCTCGTGTGAGAATTGCGAACAGCGCCAGCGCCCACAGGAACCATAGGTAGGAAGTTGGTTCGATGATCGCGTGAAGCGTGTTGTAAATTCGCGGCCCCCACGCGCTATGGTCTGTAATCGGCGCCGGAGACACTATGCCATCGGCATCCACGTGCGTATACGGCATGAGGAAAAGCACGAAGTCACGCAGTGGAACCCAAATCACGTAGAGATAGACCATCACCCAGATTCGGCGATTGGCTAACTTATGCCACGACTCCTTGAGTGCCTTGCCGGCAAAGAGACCAGATAGCAGGAAAAACAGCGGCATACGGATTGGTCCGAGGAAGAAGTTAATCCCCGCCCACTGCGCCGTGTAGTAACCGTGCGCTTGCAGCTCTGTGATGGCATGGCCAAGCACAACTAAAAGAATGCACAGCCCCTTAGCCGCATCTACCCAACCGACGCGCTGTTTCGGCGCACTCTTCTGCCTTTTCGCTTTGGCCTCCGCTGCCACGGGAGCGGCAGTTGGTGACATAGTGCTTCCCCGCTTCCCGACGACTCCGCGTAACCCTCAAAACCTTCAAAACCATCAACGCACGAAAACTCGCCCCATTGACTGTCACTCACCTTACCTAGCCACCCGGATTGCACTAATTCTGGGTGGCTAGGCCAGGCACCTAGAGAGAACCGCTGGGCTCCTCCGCCAGGTTGGCGAACCTGGAGTAGTGCAGCTGGTGGGCCACAGCAATGCTTCCGGTCGGTCCACCACGGTGCTTTGCGACGATAATATCCGCCTCACCAGCACGTTCATGGTCAGCCTCCTGCGAGTCCGGCCGGTAAATCAGCATGACGATATCGGCATCCTGCTCCAGCGAACCCGACTCACGCAGGTCCGAGACCTGTGGCTTCTTATCTGTGCGAGCTTCCGGACCACGGTTCAGCTGCGAAATTGCAATCAGCGGTACCTCGAGTTCCTTCGCCAACAACTTGAGCTGACGGGAGAACTCCGAGACCTCTTGCTGTCTGGACTCGACTTTTTTACCCGAGCTCATCAGCTGCAGGTAGTCGACCACAATCATCTTCAGATCGTGCTTCTGCTTCAGCTGACGTGCCTTCGCGCGAATTTCCATCATGGTCAGGTTCGGCGAGTCATCAATAAACAGCGGAGCATCACGAATCTTGTCGCCGACCTCGACCAGCTTTGTCCAGTCCCGCTCATCCAGGTCACCGGAGCGCAAAGATGCCATGTTGATTTTCGCCTCTGCGGACATGATGCGCATCATGATTTCGTTGCGCGACATTTCCAACGAGAAAATTGCGCTGGTCATGCCGTTGCGAATCGATGCCGAACGCATGAAGTCCATCGCCAGCGTGGACTTACCCACACCCGGACGGGCCGCAATAATCACCATCTGACCTGGGTGAAGGCCATTTGTCAGCTTGTCCAGGTTGGTAATCCCCGTCGGCACACCCTGCGCCAGACCGCCGTTTTGGGTAATAAGATCCAGTTCCTCTAGCGTGTCATCCAGGACATCGGCGATGGGAACGTAGTCATTCTTCGTGTTCTCACGTCCAACGCTGAAGATGAGCTGCTGCGCCTCATCCACCAGCTGCTCCGGCTCCGTGTCCTCCGCGCCCGCATAGCCAATCTGGGCGATTTTCGTGCCGGCCTCGACCAGGCGACGGATTGTCGCCTTCTCCGCAACAATGCGGGCATAGAACTGCGCATTCGCCGCCGTTGGCACCAGGGAGGCCAAGGTGTGCAGGTACAGCGGACCACCGATGCGCTCCAGGTCTCCAGTTCGATCCAGACGACCTGCCAGCAAAATGGGGTCAATTTCCGAGGACTCACCGTAGAGGTGCAAAATCGCCGAGTAAATCGTCTGGTGCGCTGGCCGGTAGAAATCCTCCGGCGTCAGCTGCTCGTACACATCCGCAACGACCTCTGAGTTCAGCAGCATCGCGCCGAGCACACTCTGCTCCGCCTCGATATTGTGCGGCGGGGTGCGCTCAAAAGTCGCGCCCGCGACCGCACTCGCACGAGCGCCACGACCACGGTCTCGCTCCCAGTCCCGCGCCCCAGATCCGCTTGCCGACGATCCGTTGCCCGAGCTCTGAGAGAAGGAATACTCCTCCGGTGGCGCATCCTCTACCGGCGGTTCCGGGGGCAGCGGAACGTCATCGAAGGAATCATCGTGGGAATTCACCGAGTAGGACGACGCCTCGTCCCCTGCTCCTGAATGACCACCATCACCTACAGGCTGACTCATCGTGAGCAGCTCCTCCCCTTCTGGACCACTTAGGTGCCTTTTCAACCCTGTTGCTGACTGACCGTCACACTCAATATGCCTGTTCCGCCCGCCAGCATTGGACACCTGACTACCTACCGCAGTTATACCTGCTCGAGCGGATTGACGGACCTGTAAAAGTACCCTTTAAGGCCCCAGAAAACAATCCTCGACAGGGGTTATCCCCGAAGTTATCCACAGCACCTGTGGATAAGCCTGGGGAGAACATGTGCACAATCAAGAAAAGTCCAGGTGAACGGTCCGTAACCCTAAACCGCCGCTTGAATGTTAACGGGGGTAGCGGAGTTTCAACCCGAAAATATTCTATCTACGCAGGTCAGTGCGTATTTGCCTTAATCCTGCACAAATGTAATCCTCTGTTACCCCTTTAGCATCGATGCTGCTCATGCGGAGATTATTAACGATGAATTAATAAAAATCTCGTGCACTCCAGAAGAGTTATCCACGGCAGCCAGGCAAGTTACCCACAGGTTTATCCACAGAAATCATTGTTAGCCTGTGGACAAGTCGTAGACGCTCTTTCCAGCACCTGCGTAAAAGGCTTTAAACCAGCCTTAAACCACGAAAAGCCCTGACCTTTCACTACGAAAGATCAGAGCTTCACGTGTGCTGTTGTCATTGGGCCTCAGAGCCCGCGCAGTCTTTAAACGCGGTGCTCGTCAGCCGCCGTCAAAGTAAAAACTCTAAACCGCGAACTTACGCGGCGACGACCTGTACGGAAACATGCGCGGTAATCTGCGGGTGCAGCGCGATGTCAACGGTGTGCTTACCAAGGGACTTGATCTGGCTCGGAGCAAGCACGACTGCGCGCTTGTCGATAGCCTGACCGGAAGCCTTACGAACTGCATCGGCGATGTCACCCTTGGTGACAGAACCGAACAGCTTGCCATTTTCCGAAGCCTTCACAGCAACGGAGACGTTGTCGAGCGAATCAATCTTCTGCTTGACTTCACGTGCATGGTCGAGGTCGCGGATAGCGCGAGCCTCCTGGGCACGACGAATGCCCTCGATCTGCTTTTCTGCGCCGCGGGTGGCAACAATTGCCAGTCCGCGAGGAAGCAGGTAGTTACGTCCGTAGCCGGCCTTGACCTCAACGATGTCGCCTGCGACACCGAGCTTGTCAACGTCGGCGGTGAGGATCAGCTTCATGATCCCTGCCTTTCGCTGGATATGTCTTTAAAAGATTATGAGAATTGTGGATGCTAAATCTGCTGCAAACTAGTCACGTAGTGCCGTGGCTGGAAGGAGCTTAGAACGGAGGCTCATCGCCGCCGAAGCCGCCACCGGCCGGAGGAGCTGAGTTCCACGGATCTTCCGCAGGAGCTCCGCCACCAAAACCGCGATCGCCCTGTCCACCCTGGTTGCCCTGGTTTCCACCAAAGCCACCGCCGAAACCACCACCGGCATTTCCACCCTGGCTGCGGTTACCGCCGCCAAAGTTTCCACCGCCGTTGCGTGGAGTGCGCGTGACCTGAGCTCGAGCGAACTTCAGGGACGGGCCCACCTCATCGACCTCAACCTCAAAGACGGTACGACGCTCGCCCTCGCGGGTCTCGTAACTGCGCTGGCGCAGACGACCCTGGACGATGACGCGCATGCCCTTGGAGAGACTTTCGACAGCGTTCTCCGCTGCCTCACGCCACAGGCTGCAGGTGAGGAACATGCCCTCGCCGTCAACCCACTGGCCATCTCGGTACACCCGCGGAGTCGACGCGACGCGGAAGTTCGCGACGGCGGTGCCGTTCTGGGTGTACTTAAGCTCCGGGTCAGCAACCAGGTTGCCAACCACTGTGATTTGTACGTCTCCCTGAGCCATGCTTCTTCTCCTCGGTTGTATTCTGTCGAGCTGATGATGGGGCTTTCGCCCGCTATCCTACGGCTTTCGCATTACCGGTGTGCCCCATTCGAGCACTCTAGCTACGCAAATATGACGCAGATTAACGATCAACCCGCAGCACCTTGGTGCGCAGGATGCTGTCGTTCAGATTCAGACGACGGTCGAGTTCCAGCACGGTTGCGGACTCGCAGGTGAGGTCGACGACAACGTAGATGCCGTCTTCCTTCTTCTCGATCGGGTAGGCGAGGTGGCGCTTACCCCAGATGTCCACCTTCTCCACCTTGCCGTTCTCCTTGCGGACAACGTCGAGGTACTTCTCCAGGGACGGGCCTACGGTGCGCTCATCCTGAGACGGATCGATAATAATCATTACTTCGTAGTGACGCACGGACCTCATCACCTCCTATGGTCTAGTTCTTGTATTTCGGCTACACAGCGTGGTGCGCTGGCACTGTCTTTCATGCCAACCGCTATGCAGCAGGAGGATCGTTGCGTCAAGCAACCCTGCCAGGGTACCGCAGGCAGAGGTATATGTCCTAATCGCAGGCGCCGTCGGCAAGCAGTACTGGCAAGCGGCGTCGGAGCACCGAATAGAAAGAGACGCACACAGAGCTACTGCGTGCGTCTCTTTGAATTGTGAAGTTGTCGCGTGCTTGGTGGGCAGTTAGCGCTCTAGCAGCTAACTACCTGGCCTGCGTCCTACATTGATGTCGAGGAAGCATGTGCCAACGCAATAATCACCGGAATGACTGTCGCGAATAGGAAGGCTGCCAGGCACAGAGCCCAAATGATTGCCGGTTTCCACTTCTGCATGAAGCCCCAAAAGGCCGTGCCGAACATCAGGAAGCCGATCGCGACGCAGACGATGGTGAAAATCACCCACGTATCCACTTACTGTCCACCTCCAGGGTTACCGGGGTCTCCGCCGCCTTCATTGCCACCGCCGAAACCACCGCCTCCCGGAATCGGGATGGGCAGTAGGTCAGCGATTCCGCCGCCACCGCCGCCGCCATCGCCACCCGGAACCGGAAGCGGTGCAGGCTGCTCCTCGGAGGACTCAGAGGTCGACTCCTCGGCCGACTCCTCTTCTGTGGTCTCCGGGGCAGAGCCCTGGTCATAACCAGAGTCAGAGGTCGACGGCGCCTGGTACTGCGGCGCACCTGCAACACCACCGATTGGTTCCGGCTTGGTGAAGTACTCAAAGTCCTCGTTGGCCAGTGCGTTATCCATGGTGTACTTCCACAGATCGCCCGGAGTTTGGGCACCGTACATGATGCCACCGTAGGCGTTGTAGAGCGCCGAACCATCGACGTTGCCAACCCACACTGCAGTCGACAGCTGCGGTGTCGAACCGATCATCCACGCATCCTTGTTCTGGCCGGTGTCACCCAACTGCGTAGTACCGGTCTTGGCGGCCGACGGGCGACCACCACTCAAGGGCTTGTTGCTGTAACCGGCAATAGGCTCCATGGCCGATATCATATTGGTGGCCACTGCCTTGGAAACTCGACGGTCGCCCTTGTCAGCGTTGGACTCGTAAACAATCTCGCCCTTGGAGTTTTCGACCTTCTCTACGAAGTGAGTCTGCTGATAGACGCCATCGTTAGTCAGGGTAGCCAGACCAACGGCCATATCCAGCGGACGTGAGAGGTACTGACCCAGGGCGATACCGTCCTGCGAGTGACCGTTGTCGTCCATCAGAGTCTTTTCAATACCCGGGATGGACTCAGCCACGCCCAGACGATGAGCCATTTTGGCGGTGTCATCCGGACCATTCTTCAGGTCGCGCTGCAGGCGAATAAACGGGGTGTTCAGCGACTGCTTCAGGGACTCATAAAGCGGAAGCACGCCACCGCCGGCACCGCCGTCGTTGTGCAGAGTGACGTTACCGGACTGCACAGGTGCCGAAGAGTACTGCGCGGTCAGTGGAATACCTTGATCGAGAGCTGCTGCCAGCGCAAAAATCTTGAAAGTAGAGCCGGTCTGCAGACCGCTGTTTGCGTAGTCCCAACCAGTCGGATCGTCGCCACCGTAGTAGGCGCGGACAGCACCGGTCTTCGGCTCCACCGAAACGATGGCGGCACGCAAACCCGTTGACTGATCGACGTAGTTTTCCATCGCATCGAGGGCAGCCTGCTGTACCGTCGGGTCAATGGTCGTCGTAATGCGAAGGCCGCCAGTGTTGACCTCCTGCTCGGAGATACCTTCGCGCTCCAACTCAGCCAGCACCTGATTCTTAATCATGGCAGCCGGGCCGGGCTCCGGAGCCTGCTTCGGCGCCAACGCCGGATCGATGGTCTCCGGGTACTGCATTCCCGCGCGGTCCTGCGGCGAGACGATGTTCATCTCCACCAGACCATCGAGGACGTAGTTCCAACGCTGCTCCGCCTCTGGACGGTTTGTCCACGGATCCAGTGCGGATGGACGCTGAATCGAGGCTGCCAGCACAGCACCCTCTTCGGCATTCAGCTCACCGACTTCCTTACCGAAGTAGGCCTTCGACGCTGCCGCGATACCGTATGCGTTACGACCGAAGTAAATCGTGTTGAGGTAGGCCTCAAGGATTTCGTCCTTAGTCCACTCCCGCGCCATCTTCGCCGACATGACCAGTTCCTTGGCCTTACGGGTCAGCGTGCGCTCATTGCCCACCACAGCATTCTTGACGTACTGCTGCGTAATGGTCGAGCCGCCACCGGCACTGGAATTACCAGTCACGACTCCCAGAGCCGCACGGGCATAACCAGTCAAGGAGAAACCCGGGTTGGTATAGAAATCACGATCCTCAGCTGCCAGCACTGCATTGCGTACAGCATCCGGCACCTTGTCGATAGTGATGTTGCTTCGATTACCGCCCTCGGGGACGATGCGCGTGATTTCCTTTTCACCAGTACGGTCATAAATCACCGCAATCTGACTATTGGCCAACTCTTCTGGCTCCGGCACGTCCGTTGTCGCATAAGCAACACCGAACACAACTACCGGCAACAGCACGACCAACGCCACGGCTAGACCGAGCCACGCTAAAATTCGCCGCTTATTATCAGTCGGCTGTTCTTCTTGCGCCATCGAGCTTTCCTCTTCATGGTCATCTGGTTCATGGTCATCTGGGGCGTACTGCCCCTTCGCCGGATCCGGCTCGCTTGCCGACGTCATCTCTGAACCGGTAGCCAGACCCTCGTCATTGCCACCGACCGAAACAGCATCAATGCTGTCACTGGAATCGTCGTCAAGCGATGCGTCATCGGAGTGTGCGTGCGTATTGAAGGAATCAGCATCCGGCTGATCCCACCACTCGCCTGATGAATTAGAACCCTGGCCCTCGTGAGGGCTGTTAGGACCGCCTGGGCTATCGGGTCGATCATTGCTCACGGGTGCTCTCCCTAGTTTTCTGACTCTTCTCGAGCTGCCTGAAGTGTCCGGGTCAGGAAACTCCACTTGCAGTCGGGGCACACCTCAACTTCTTTGACGGTGCACGAACCATATTCATTAACTATTGCGGATAATTCGTTTTCAGTACAAGCAGAGCCGGAACGACGGCCCAAGTTTTCTCCGAACACCCAGAATACGAGTCGGAGGTCGAATTTGCGACATACTGGGCACTCTTCCTGGGACTTTCTGCCGTGAAAACGCGCGGCAGCGACCAGCCGAGCATCGGCATCACAGAGTGATTTCCGTGAAATCTCCCCTGCACGCCACTGCTCCAATAACTGCTTCTTGAGCAAGGAGTGATCGATCTCGCCCTGCCATGTCATCACGAAGACAGATTAGCAGGCGCGTGCGGGCTGATTTCACCCCCGCTTTATCGGTACACACATGCCCCCTCACGGTTTGAGCATCGGCAAAAAACGCATAAAGGTATAACGTCACGCTCGTTACCTCAATGCGTGCACCCACTCACGGCCGCACCGCTGGCGCAAGGCCCTGGTGCGGGGTCCTGATGCGAGTTCCCGGTGTGAGTTCCCGGCGCGAGGTCAAAGCCTCCGAGCACATAGTTTCAAGGAGAATTACCAAATGAGTTCAATTCGCGTCGCTATCGTCGGCGTCGGCAACTGCGCCTCCTCCCTGGTGCAGGGTGTCGAGTTCTACCGCGATGCAAAGCCCGATGAGACCATTCCTGGCCTCATGCACGTCGTCTTCGGCGACTACCACGTCTCCGATGTCGAGTTCGTCGCAGCTTTCGATGTTGACGACAAGAAGGTCGGAAAGGACCTCTCCGAGGCCATTGTTTCCTCCGAAAACTGCACCATCAAGATCGCCGATGTCCCGACTCTCGGCGTTGAGGTTCAGCGCGGCCCGACCCTGGATGGCGTTGGCAAGTACTACGCGGACACCATCGACGAATCCCCGGCTGAACCGGTCGACGTTGTTCAGGCGCTGAAGGACGCCAAGGTCGATGTCCTGGTCTCCTACCTGCCGGTCGGTTCCGAACAGGCTGACAAGTTCTACGCACAGTGCGCCATTGACGCTGGTGTAGCCTTCGTCAACGCCCTGCCGGTCTTCATCGCTTCCGACCCGGAGTGGGCCAAGAAGTTCGAAGACGCAGGCGTTCCGATTGTCGGCGACGACATCAAGAGCCAGGTCGGCGCAACCATCACCCACCGCGTCATGGCCAAGCTATTTGAGGACCGCGGTGTTCGCCTCGAGCGCACCCTGCAGCTCAACGTCGGCGGCAATATGGACTTCAAGAACATGCTCGAGCGCGACCGCCTCGAGTCCAAGAAGATCTCCAAGACCCAGGCCGTCACCTCCAATCTCACCGGTCCGCTGGCCGGCAAGATCGACGACCGCAACGTCCACATCGGCCCGTCGGACTGGGTGGACTGGCTGGATGACCGCAAGTGGGCCTACGTCCGACTCGAGGGCAAGGCCTTCGGCGAGGTGCCGCTGAACCTTGAGTACAAGCTCGAGGTCTGGGACTCCCCGAACTCCGCTGGCATCATCATCGATGCTGTTCGCGCTGCCAAGATCGCCAAGGATCGCGGCATCGGCGGCCCGGTCTACGCCGCTTCTTCCTACCTGATGAAGTCCCCGCCGAAGCAGCTTGCCGACGATGTTGCGCGAGCACAGCTCGAAGCGTTCATCAAGGGCGAAGACTAAAAGGCACAAGCACTCAAAGGTATAAGCCAGCAGCTCCGAGAGCATGTTCCTTGAAAAGCGTCAGCCGGTTACCCATGCGGTAGCCGCTGGCGCTTTTGTGCTTCTCTAGCCTCCCCGCGCCCTCCCACGCTCTTCTCGTCCTCCTCGCCCTACTCGCTGCTGCGCCCATCTCGTCCCCGCCATGGATGCGTGCGCTGCAGTCGTCGTAAAGCTGACAGCAATACGTCCGAGAGGATTGATTCGCGAGATATATCACAAGTCGAAAGTATTCGCGAGAGTAGCCGTATGGCTACCTCCAAGCCAACGTTCTAAGTACAGAAGAAGTGACACTTTAGGGGGTTTCTGCCAGCGCTGAAAAACCTTATACGCAGATAGGTTTAATGCTTTGTGCTGGGGGTTTAGATGATCGATGGAGAATTCCTGGTGATTTTATTGCCGAAATCACCAGTTGTAGAAAAATAAATAGCACCTCAAATAAATTTCGTATTGGCAACTAGCACTGTTCGCATATAACATCGTCGCTATGACATTATCTTCGGGCTCGATTGGCAATCCTGATGCCGTTACTCCTCTGTCGCTCGCTAAGCGCATTCGCCCTCTCCTGACTCGCGCTGAGCTGCTCTACAGTCGCCGC
Source organism: Corynebacterium sp. MSK019 (assembly GCF_030232425.1). NCBI lineage: Bacteria > Bacillati > Actinomycetota > Actinomycetes > Mycobacteriales > Corynebacteriaceae > Corynebacterium > Corynebacterium sp. MSK019. Next base: position 19,298 of record NZ_JASPJT010000012.1, read on the forward strand.
TCCTCGGAGTCCCAGCTCAGCCGCGCGCAGCTGTCCATCATGATGACCCTGGAGGCACTGGGCGCCTGCCGTATCAGCCAGTTGGCTGAGGCCGAGGCCATCCGCATGCCCACCGCCTCCAACGCCGTGCACCACTTGGAGGTCGCCGGCATGGTGGAGCGCGTCCGCGACAGCAAAGACCGTCGTGGCGTCCGCGTTGAACTGACCGACCGTGGCCGTGAAGAGCTGCACCGTGTTTCTGAAGAGCGCGATCAGCAGATGGCTGAGATGTTCAGCACGCTGAGCCAGGAAGAGCTGGAATTTGGCGCTGGTCTTGAGACGATTCTGTCCAAGATTCTCGAAAACTACCCGGAGCACCCAAAGACAAACCCAAACGTCTAGTCTCTTTTCCAGCTAGCCCTGCCCTCTTTAAGCCCACAGGCAGGATACATAGCTTTTACACTTCCTCGGTGCCGTTTTAAATATGCCCGCCTATCCACGTAGGCTATTACCCAGAAGCACCACTTGGATATTTCTGAGTAATCACAGGAGGATTAGCGATGGCTTCCCGCCCGCTTCGTATCATGATTGCGTGGCGTCCAGGCGAGTACGGCACCGAAACGCTTGCTTACGCCGCTTGGTTAGCTCGCACCACGAAGGTGCAGATTCGCGTTGTCAGCGCACTGTCGCGCGGCTGGCCGCTGACCTCACTGGCTCGGTTGAGCACCAATGACTCCTGGGTTTCCCACGAAACCGAGTCTCTTGAAAAAATCATCAAGGATGAGCTTAAGCTCGCTGGCCTGCGCAAGGGCATGCTTGACGACGATGCCGTACGGATCATCGAATCCTCCAGCGAATCCACAACTATCTGCAACGAAGCCGAAGAATTCGAAGCCGATGTGGTTTTGCTTGGCACCCGCCGAAGCAATACCAAGGACTGGACCGCCAAGAACCGCAGTCGCTTTACTGCGGGATCAACCTCTGATGCGCTGCTGCATTACTCGCCAATCCCGCTGGGATTGGCGATCCCCGGCGCGAAGCTTTCTAAGCACGGTGTGACCCGTGTCAGCATTTGCTACATTGACACCCCGCAGTCCCACCATGCATTGAATAAGGCTGCTGACCTGGCATATCGCTGGGAAGTTCCCCTGCGCCTGGTCTCGTTTACGCCTCGTGGTGCGACCATGTACCCAACGGAGAACGGCTACGGCCCCTCCTCTGACCTGATGATTGAGTGGCGCGAGCAGGCTATGGGGCTGCTCGACCGCGGTATCGACCGCGCACATACCCGTTACCCAGACCTTTCCGTTGATGCGGAAGTGGCGTCCGGCAACGGTTGGGAAGAGGCCATTCAGTCCATCAAGTGGAAAAAGGGAGACTTGCTCGTTTTGGGTTCGTCTACCCTTGGCCCATTCGGACGAATTTTCATCGGCTCGTCGACTAACCACATCGTTCGCCACAGCCCGGTGCCAATGCTGATTACTCCGGCCTAGTATGGCAGGCACATCAGACGGCATTTAGAGGCGAGGGGAGCAGAAGGTGGATAATTCACCGAAGCGCAGTACACCAGAGCGCAATGAGGATGAAATCTTCGACGAGCTTGAGCGCAAGATGTATTCCGGAAAGCGTGCCTACATCTACACCGCGGGTGTGATTCTTACGACGCTGCTCGCGGGCCTCATTATCGGCATCGCCGGCGCCATTGTCGGTGGCCCCACCTGTGATGCGGGTAAGTCCAGCTTCCTCTGCTCCCGCACTTGGGAGATCCTTTTCCCCGTTGTCCCGGGCGTAATCTCCCTGGTCGGCTGCCTTTTGGGCTTCTGGCAGACCTACGTGGAGTGGAAGAACTTCCGCAACTGGCGCGCGTGGCTCGCTATGTGCTGGGTGCTCATGCCCTTCACTTTGATGTGGATGCTCTCCACATTCGGTGTCCTGATTCTGGGCGTTAAGTAGGGGTAAGAGGCGGCCAGCTTCGGAGCCACCCCTTGAGGCTTTTGCGAGAAAGTCTCAAGCGAGAAAGTGTCTGGGTTTATGACAAATTTGAGTCGATTTTAGGCCTCAAACTGTCATAAACCCAGACACTTTCTTGTACGCATTAGCCTCCCTGGTTACTTCTTCACAACCAGGTTGACCATCTTGCCCGGAACGACAATGACCTTCACGATATTGCCACCGGCGTTTTCCACAGCTGCGACAACCTTTTCGTCGGCACGCGCGGCGGCCTCGATGTCCTCGCGGGAAGCATCGGTAGCCACGTCAATGCGAGCGCGAACCTTGCCGTTAATCTGAACTGGCAGCTCAACGGTGTCGTCGACCAGCCACTTCTCGTCAACTGCCGGCCAGGGGCCGTGTGCCAGGGACTCGGTGTGGCCGAGACGGCTCCACAGTTCCTCCGCAATATGCGGCGCCACAGGGCCAAGCATGAGGGCCAGCGGCTCCACGGCGGCGCGCGGTGCACCGGCCGAACCGTAGGTCTTAGTCAGGTAGTTGACGTACTCAATGAGCTTTGCGACGGCCGTGTTGTCACGCAGCTCTGCGTAATCGGAGGTAACCCCTTCCACGGTGCGGTTGAGGGCCTTGAGGTCGTCGTCGGAAAGCGCTGCGTCCGTGACGGCGAGCTCACCGGAGTCCTCATTGACCACCAGGCGCCAAGCGCGCTGGAGGAAGCGCTGCGAGCCGACTAGATCCTTCGTCGCCCACGGGCGGGAGGTGTCCAGCGGACCCATGGCCATCTCGTAGACGCGCAGGGTGTCAGCGCCGTAGTTGTCGCAGACCTCGTCGGGGGAGACGGCGTTCTTCAGGGACTTGCCCATCTTGCCGTACTCCTGGAAAACTTCCAGGTCAGAGCCGTCTTCGGCGCCGCCCGGGATGAGGAACTTACCATCGCGCTCAACAACCTGATCCGCCGGCTGGTAGACACCACGGGCATCGGTGTAGGCGTAGGCCTGGATGTAGCCCTGGTTGAACAGACGGCGGTACGGCTCCTTGGAGGTCACGTAGCCGAGGTCGAAGAGGACCTTGTGCCAGAAGCGGGAGTAGAGCAGGTGCAGCACCGCGTGCTCGACGCCGCCGACGTAGAGGTCGACGCCGCCTGGATCGTCCTTACCGTGCGTCTCCGGGCGGGGGCCGGTCCAGTAGCGCTCGTTTTCCAGGTCGACGAACTTTTCAGCGTTGTTCGGGTCGATGTAGCGCAGCTGGTACCAGGAGGAACCTGCCCAGTTCGGCATGACGTTGGTGTCACGGCGGTACTTCTTCTTGCCGTCGCCGAGGTCGAGCTCGACGTTGACCCAGTCAGTGGCCTTGTCCAGTGGAGCCTTTGGCTCGGTGTCGGCATCGTCCGGGTCGAATGTGACCGGTTTGTAGTCCTCGACCTCCGGCAGCTCGACCGGAAGCATGGACTCGGGCAGTGCGTGGGCGTGACCGTCCTCGTCGTAGACGATGGGGAAGGGCTCGCCCCAGTAGCGCTGGCGGGCGAACAGCCAGTCGCGCAGCTTGTACTGGACCTTCTCGTGACCCGCACCTTCCTTCTCCAACCACTCAATGACGGTGGCGATGGCGGTGTCCTTGTCCAGGCCATTGATGTCCAGGCCGGAATCATTGGCGGAGTTCACGCACGTACCGTTACCGACGTACGCCTCCTTTGCAATGTCACCACCTGCGACGACCTCGCGGATTGGCAGACCGAAGGCAGTGGCGAACTCGTAGTCGCGCTCATCGTGGGCCGGGACAGCCATGATGGCACCGGTGCCGTAGCCAATCAGGACGTAGTCGGAAATGAATACCGGCACCTGCTCACCGCTCACCGGGTTGGTGGCGTAAGCGCCCAGGAAGACACCGGTCTTTTCCTTGTTCTCCTGGCGTTCCAGGTCGGACTTGGAGGCAATTGCGGCGCGGTAAGCGGCGACGGCCTCGGCTGGGGTTTCCTCGCCGAAGGTCCAGCGCTCATCCACGCCCTCGTAGGAACCGCTGCCGGCTTCGACCAGCTGATCCACCAGCTCGTGCTCAGGAGCGAGCACCATGTAGGAGGCTCCGAAGAGAGTGTCCGGGCGAGTGGTGAAGACCCTGATCTTGGTGGAGACCTTCGGGCCGACCTCGGCTGTGAAGTCGACCTCGGCACCGCGGGAGCGGCCGATCCAGTTGCGCTGCATGGACTTGACCTTGTCCGGCCAGTCCAGCAGCTCCAGGTCGTCGACCAGGCGATCAGCGTATGCGGTGATGCGCATCATCCACTGGCCCAGCCGCTTGCGGAACACCGGGAAGTTACCGCGCTCCGAACGGCCCTCGGCGGTCACTTCCTCGTTGGACAGCACAGTGCCGAGGCCCGGACACCAGTTGACCATCGAATTCGACTGGTAGACCAGACGGAACTCATCCACGGCTTCGCGCTGCTCGGTCTCGCTGAGCTCAGCGTAGACGCGACCGTCCTTGGTAGCCATCTCGCCCGACTCCAACAGTGGAATCAGCTCATCGATGCGACGGGCCTTCTTCTGATCCTCATCGAACCAGGCGTTGTAAATCTGCAGGAAAATCCACTGCGTCCACTTGTAGTAGTCCTGGTCAGTGGTCGCGAAAACACGGCGGCGGTCATGGCCAAGTCCCAGGCGGCCCAGCTGTCGCTCCATGTTGGCGATATTCGTTTCCGTCGTCACGCGCGGGTGCGTACCGGTCTGGATTGCGAACTGCTCCGCCGGCAGGCCGAAGGCGTCATAGCCCAGGGTGTGCAGCACGTTTGCGCCCTGCATGCGGTGGAAGCGCGCGAAGACGTCGGTGGCGATGTATCCCAGCGGGTGGCCTACGTGCAGACCGACACCGGACGGGTACGGGAACATGTCCTGGACGAAAAGCTTGTCCTTCGGCGGAGTCGAGCCGTCGGCAGCTGCCAAATCGCCCACCGGGTTGGGGGCGTAGAAGGTGCCGTTATCTTTCCAATACGCCTGCCACTTTCCCTCTAGCTGAGTCGCCAGCTCGGGGGAGTAGCGGTAGTCGGTGGCTTCTGCCGAGGACGAGGACTTTTCGCTGTTGGTCATGGTCTCACAGTCTAATAGGTGCGTTTGGCACGTGCTCAACCACCTATATAAATTGGAAGCATGATTGTCATCCCTGTAATTACCCTGGTTCTGGCTGTTTGCATAGCCGTTGTCGCTGGTTTGGCATGGTCGGCGAAACTGCCGGGTAATAACTGGATCGGAATTCGTGCGCCTGAGGCTCGAAAGTCCCAGGAAAACTGGGATATTACGCACCGCGTTGCCGGCCCGCCGTGGGCTGTGTCCGCTGTCGCTTTCCTCGGTGCCACCATGCTCGGCTTCCTCGCCATCCGCCCGGAGGCCTCTGGTTGGATGTGGCTGTGGTACGCCGTCGCTCTGCTCGCCGGTATCGCCATGCTCGGCATTGGTGCGGCTATCGGCTCGCACACCATCGCGCTTTACGACGCCAAGGTCTCCGCCGAGTCCGGCTCCGGTTGTGGGTGCGGCGACGGTGACAGCGGCTGTGGCTGTGGCTCCGCCGCCACTGATGCCACCGACACTGCGGCTGATGATGCCTGCTGCTCCGACAACCCGGCAGCAGACTGCGGTGTCTCCGGTGGCTGCAGCTCCTGTGGTCTGGAAGGACTGTGCACGGACAAGGGCTCATCCGCGAATGCCACTTTCAAGCCTGTGGACAAGGATGCGCTGCGCAAGGCAGCTGAGCAGAAGAAGTAAAAAATTATTGCAGAGAAAAGCTTCTGCAAAACAGTAAGACAACCTCTGGTTGCCCACTAAGCTATTTGTCCATGTGGCAACGAATTGTGAATTGGCGTCCAGATCCCCTCATCGTCGGTATCGTTGCTGCAGCGATACTGGCGATTATTTTTCCTGCAAGCGGCACTACCGCTGAGGTTTTCAGCTGGGCCACAAAGATCGCCATTGGCTTCTTGTTCTTCCTCTATGGCGCGCGCCTGAGCCCGCAGGATGCGTTGGCCGGTGTTAAGCATTGGCGGCTGCACATAACCATTCTGGCTTTCACATTCGTGCTGTTCCCAATCCTCGGCCTGCTGATGAAACCCCTGGATTGGATTCTTTCTCCTGGCCTCTACCTGGGCATTTTGTACATGACGCTGGCACCGTCGACGGTGCAGTCGAGTGTGAACTTCACCTCCATCGCCAAGGGCAATGTCGCCGGCGCAATCGTCAGTGCCTCGGCATCTAACCTGCTGGGCATTGTGGTCACACCGGTGCTGGTGATGCTACTGATGGCCACCGGCGGCGGCATTCATGTGGATTCGTCGGTGTTCTTGGATATTTCGCTGCAGTTGCTGCTGCCATTCGCAATCGGCCAGCTCACTCGCCGTTGGACCCTGAAGTTTGCCGCCGCGAAGACGACTAAGAACGTTGACCGCCTATCTATCGCAATGGTCGTTTACGCGGCGTTCTCCGAGGGCATGGTGCAGGGCATCTGGTCGAAGGTGCCGGCAGGGGACATTGTCATCCTGTGTGTGCTTTCGGTCGTGCTGGTGGAATTCGTTTTGCGGTTGTCCGGATTCATCGCAAATAAGATGGGCTTCGACCGCAAGGACCGCATTGCGATTCAGTTCTGCGGTTCGAAGAAGTCGCTGGCCACCGGTCTGCCCATGGCTGCCGTTATCTTTGGTGCCGATGCCAGCCTCTACATTTTGCCGCTGATGATTTTCCACCAGATTCAGCTGATGATCTGTGCGGTCTACGCCGCTCGCTGGGGCAAGGAAGCAGAAGCTGAGCCGGAGCCACAACCCGCTTAACGCGGTCTAGCGCATGGACCCGAGGGGCGAATCCGGCTTGGCACATATACTGGGGCGCACAACATATGGTTCGGTTTTAAACGAGCAAACGAAAGTGTGAGATTCAATATGGCTAACGAGAATCCGGCTCCGTTCTCCCCGGAACAGCGCGCCGCAGAAGAGACCGCGATCAATGAGTTCTGGTCGTGGTGGAACTCTTTTGGCGCCGATGCGCTCGACTCTATGTTTAGTGTCCAGCTCGGTATCGATGGTGCTCCGAACGCCGCCGATGTGGACATTATTGATGTCCAGAAGGAGGTCGGCGGCCGCATCGCCGCTATTAATGACCGGCTCATCTGGGGGTTTGAGGCTGGCGCTCCGTATTCTCGCCACCTTCTGACTGTTAGCGCTGCCGGCGATCCGGAGCTGCGTCCGGTCGCTCGCCGTTGGCTGGAGGCCGCGCCTGACGACGGCGCGGTGTGGTCTTTCACCGACCTCCGTCAGGCGGATCCGGCGATGAAGCTGTCGCTGGGGGATGTCGCGGCCACGTTAGTTGCACAGGGTGCGCTCGAGGCCGATGCTCCGGCCGAGGTCGATCCGGCAGACGCACGCGTGGCTGTTAGCAGTGGTCATGGGGCAGTGGACGTTCGTCTATTCCACCCGCTGTTCCCGGCAATTGCTCAGTTGGAGGACGGTGAGCGCTTGGTAGCTCAGCTCGGTTTCACGCTGCTGCAGCTGGCTCTGGGGGAGGAGGACTTCGGCCTATGGCTACGCGGTTTTGCCTTCGCCGGCGAGGAGCCGGAAGGTGCGATCCCGCTACCGGAGCTGGGCGGTGTCGTCGAGAAGCTCGCGGAAGAGTGCCCCGAGTGGCTCACCATTGATGCCGAAGCCAACGGCCAGCCGCTCGTCGTCGCCACCCGCGCTCCGATTACGCAGCTGGTGAGCCCGACTATGACGCAGCATGTGCTGATTCAGCTCATGCTCGGCAATATTGATGACAAGGGCTTGCCGACGGACGAATCGAAGGAATCCCTCTCCGAGTTCAATACCGCTGCCGCTGAAGCCATCGCTGAGGACAAGGGTATTTTTGTCGCAACTGAGCAATCCGATGGCATGGCTCTGATGCACTTCTTTATTGACCCGGCATCTGATGCGGAGGCGGGTCTGCGAGCTGTTGCGGAGACGTGGGCCGAGGGAGAGCATATCGTCGATACCGGTTACGATCCAGCTTGGCAGCGCGTCGGTCACCTGCGCGTGTAGATTGGTTTTTTGTTATGAACGCTCGTCATCGTCTTACTCCACGGCCTTCCCGCGCGATTCGCATGGGTCTTACCGGTGTCATCGCTGTCACCAGCCTTCCGCTGGCAGCTGGAAACGTCGCTGCGGCTCCGCAGCCAAAACTGACTCCACAGGGCACTATTGATGCTCCGGGGCGAACCCAGATCAGCTTTACCCACACCCCAAGTGGCACGCACTACGGTACGGCGAACGAGAATGAAGCTCGTCCGGGGCTTTCGATTGTCAAGCTCTACATTGCGGACTACGTCTTCAAACATGGCACAGAAGCGGACAAGGCGAAGGCCACAGAGATGATTCGCTACTCCGATGACAATATCGCCAGTGAGCTCTATGGCCGTTACCCGGATTCCATCAACGCCACTGCGCGTGAATACGGCCTCAGCAACACCCACGATGCAGGTCACTGGGGAAATTCAACTACGTCCAGCGCGGACACTGTGAAGTTCCTGGAGGCCAAGAAGCGTGAGAACACTTCTGACCCGGTTCTGGTTGCTATGAGCACCGCGTCACCTGTGGCAGCGGATGACTACCGTCAGGATTACGGCACCGCCACGCTGCCGGGTGTTATTGGCACAAAGTGGGGTTGGTCCGATGACCGCCAGAGCGTTCACGCCTCGGCATCCATTGGACCTGACTTCAGCGTCGCTGCTAACACCTACGGCACGAAGGAAACTCACACCAGCGATGTTCAGAATGCCTTCGACGGCACGCTGGGCACTCCATCGCTGCCTGGCCTGCCCGACAGCCCGAGCCTGCCGGGCATCCCAAGCGTCCCGAACCTGCCCGAGAGCCCGAATCTCGGCGAACTACTGAATCTGCCGGAAACTCCGCAGCTGCCCCAGATTCCGGGACTACCGGACTTCACTGGTCAGGTACCGTCGCAGTTCTAGCCACTGCCGCTAGTCGCTGGTCTGCTGGCACCGTCCCACACACAGCGCACCTCACGCGACAAGGTTCACGAGGACCATATACAGCGCCGTGCCTACAAAAATCGAAATCACGGTGTTGCGCCGCCACCAGTGCAGGCCAACGGTGACGGCCAGCGCTACGGGCACGGCCCAGGCAGCGCCGGGGTCGCCACTCTCACCGCTGAGTCCTAGCCGCCCGAAGACGGTGTAGGCAACCAACGCCACCATGACTCCAACCGGCATGGTCGTGCCGAGGAACTCGAACAGGGGAGACCCCTTCAGAGTGCGCACGAATGCAAACGGCAGCGCACGCAGCGCAAGAGTCACCGTACCCATCGCAAAGAGCGCGGCAAGCACATAGCCGGAATCGGGCATCGCGGTCATGCTCGCTCTCCCTCCGTCGTACGCTGATTGCTTGCCGACGTCATGCGCATCACCCGATCCACCCGCGGTGACCACACGCGCAACAGCAGCAGGCCGAAGTACATCAGCAGTCCGATAACCAGCATCTGGTTCGGGTTAATCAGCCAGCCCACCAGCGTGCAGACGATAGCGGACAGGGGCAGTGACCAGTCCTTAGAAGTCTCAAACGCGTCCATGGCCAGCACCGTAAAGAGCGCCACCAGTGCGAACTCGGCACCGCGGATACCCTCGGGCAGTGCTGCGCCGGTTAGCGCCCCGACAATGCCGGAGCCCACCCACAATAACTGGCAGAGAATCTGAATCGTCAGCAGTCGGTGGCCCGACATCTTTTCGGTCGGATTTGCTGCAGAGACGATGGCATACGACTCGTCGGTAAGCGCGTATGTGGAATATGCGCGGCCGAGACGAGACTGTATCCGGTCGCGTGGGAACGTCAGTCCGTAGAAGACGTGGCGGAAGTTGACCATAAAGGACGTCACGGCACAGCCGAGCAGACCCGTATGCGCCATAACCAGGCCGACAGCGAGGAATTCCATCGACCCGGCGTAGACCACGAAGGAGAAGATGGGGGCCCACCACCAGCTAAAGCCAGTTTGTGCGATGAGCAGGCCGAATGCGAGCCCTAGCGGAATGAGTCCCATGCCCACGGGCAGTGTCTGCCGGATGCCGGCAGCTATGTCGGTGCGGTCGCCAGTTGCTGTGGTTGTGGAGCTACTTCCTTCAGCCCTGTTTCCTTCGGTATTGATGTGCTCACTCATCTAGTTGTCACGTACATCTACGGGATAGGTGCCATACAGTGGCAGCGGCCAGGGCTGACGGCGCATGCAATCACCCCAGATGTCCGCGGCAGCAGGCGCGAGTACATCTGAGGGCAGGGCAGGGGCGACGTACCAGTCACCGCGCTCGAGCTCGTCTTCCAGCTGCCCCGGATCCCAGCCTGCGTAACCGGCGAAGATGCGTGCGCTATCTATGCGGTCGCGTACGCCCTCCGGCTCCGCACCGAGGTTGACCAGCGCAAACCTGTGAGCGATGCGTTCCATCAGCGGGGCACCGGTAATACTGTCGGTCTCCTCTGGGAGGGTGGCACCATTTCGCACCACACCAATGCAGATTGGCTGTGTCTGGTTGACCGGACCCCCGACGTAGAGCACCGGCGGCTTGGCCATCAGCGGCGCCCAAGGCTCGAGCACATTGTGCACCGGCGTCTGCGAACGCTGTGTGAGATCGACACCAAGGGTGCCGTGTTCATCGTGCTCAATGAGGAAAATCACCGAGCGGGAAAACTCCGGCGAGAGCATGCCGGGTGCTGCGAGCAGCAGCATACCGGCAGCCGGGTCGTTGCGCTCGAGGCTGGTAAAAAGCCGGTCGCCGTAGAGATTTTCCGGATTAATCGATGCCATTAGCTCTCACTTTCGCTTTCAGCCTGCTCACCGGACTGCTCGTACCACCATTTCTTCAGCGCCAAGATAGCATCTTCACGCTCCAGCGGACCGGACTCCAATCGCAGCTCTTTCAGGTAATTCCAGGCCTGTCCGACTTCTTTGCCGGGCTTCAGGTCCAGAATTTCCATGATTTCGTTGCCATCCAGGTCGGGGCGGACGCGTGCGAGGTCCTCCTGCTCGGCGAGCTCCTTGATTCGCGCTTCCAGGCTGTCGCAGGCTCGTGCGAGGCGTGCTGCTTTACGACGGTTTCTCGTCGTACAGTCGGCCCGCACGATTTTGTTGAGTCGTTCCAACAGATCTCCGGCATCGTTGACATAACGTCGCACCGCCGAGTCCGTCCACTTGCCTTCGCCGTAGCCGTGGAAGCGCATGTGCAGGTAGACCAACTGCGAGATTTCGTGGTTAGTCTTCTTCGGGAACTTCAGTTTCCGAAGGCGGCGTCGCACCAGCTTCGCGCCGACAACTTCGTGCTGGTAAAAGGTGACGTTTCCCTGCTCGTTGTAGGCACGGGTAGCGGGTTTGCCGCAGTCGTGCAGCAGTGCCGCCCAGCGCAGTACGAGGTCCGGTTCACCGGGTTCTTCCTGGTCAATAGCTTGCCGCATGACCTGCAGAGAGTGTTGGTAGACATCCTTGTGCTGGCGGTGTTCATCCTGCGTCATACGCATGTCGGAGATCTCCGGCAGCACGCGGTCGGCCAACCCCGATTCCACCATCAGGTCGATACCTCGGCTTGGGTCCGCACCCAGGATGAGCTTGTTCAGCTCGGTGGAGATGCGCTCGACCGTGATGCGGTCAATTTCGCTGGACATTTCCTTCAGCGCTTTGAGCACACGCGGTGCCACGTCGAACCCCAGCTGGGATGCGAAGCGGCAGGCACGCAGCATCCGCAGGGGGTCGTCGCCAAAACTGACCTCCGGCGCCCCCGGGGTGTCCAACACACCCGCGACAAGATCCTCGAAACCTCCGAGCGGGTCGAGGAAGGTGCGGGTGCCGTCACCGTGGAGCTCCACGGCGATGGCGTTACAGCGGAAATCACGGCGGATTAGATCGCCCTCCAGCGTGTCACCGAAAGTGACCTCCGGATTCCGGCTGACCTGGTCATACGTATCCGCGCGGAAGGTGGTGATCTCCACCTGACGGCCATGCCGTTCCGCGGAGAGTGTGCCGAATTCAATGCCGGTATCCCAGACAATGTCCGCCCAGTCATCGAGGATTGCGCGTGTCACCTCCGGGCGCGCGTCGGTGGTGAAATCGAGATCCACGCCCAGTCGCCCTAAGAGAGCATCGCGCACAGAACCGCCCACGAGGTACAGGCGATGGCCAGCTGCACTAAACGCGGCTGCCAGCGAATCGAGGATCTCCGACTCCTTGGCGATCGCCTGATCCGCCACTGCCAGCATTGCCGTCCTGCGCACCTGTGGGTCTGCGTCAGCAGTCGCCGGAGTAGCACCGTGAGGTGTAGTCCCCCCGGGCTGGTCACCATTTGTCGTTGAAGGAGTCGATTGTGTCACGACCGACACAATACCCGCTTATACCTATAAACCCGGTAGTCTAAGTGGAATGAACAACGTGGTACGCAATGACAACTCGGCGGCGAAGAGCCGTCGACGTCGTCGGCGACCGCGCAGAAGGGGTGGCGTTTCCTCGTCCACCAACACTAGCAACGCTACTACCAGCGGAAATTCTGCGAAACGTAGTGGCTCCGGTGCCAATGGCCCCCAAAAGGCCAAGCCAAACTCCGGTGGCGCCAAGAAATCTTCCAAATCACCGAAGTCGGCACGACCCTCGAAGCAGTCGAACAACCGCGGTGGCCGTAAGAACGGTCAGGATAGGAACAATCGCCGTCGTCACGCACAGACGAAGCGCACAAACAATCGCCGTGCGCACTCGTCGCGCGCGCAAAATGCAGCGCCGATGCAGACCTCGATTGAGACTTCGGCGGGCGGACTGGTCGTCTCGGGGCTTGCTGAGGCTGTCGGCGATGGCGGCAAAGTCAACCTGTCACGGATTTATGTCGCGCTGATTGGTCGGCACGATCGTCGCGGGCGCCTGCTGTGGTCGATGCCTAAGGGCCATGTCGAACCCGGCGAAGCTTTCGATTCCACCGCCGAACGTGAGGTGTGGGAAGAAACGGGCATTCGCGGCGAGGTCATCGAAGAGCTCGGTGTGATTGACTACTGGTTTGTCTCCGATGGCACGCGGATTCACAAGACCGTGCACCATCACCTTCTGCGCTACGTCGATGGCGATTTGAACGACGAAGACCCCGAGGTCACCCAGGTCATGTGGGTTCCTGTAGACACCCTGGTGGAACGGTTGGCCTACGCTGACGAACGCAAACTGGCCCGGCGCGCGCACAATCTGCTGCCCGATCTCGCCCGCGCGGAAAAGCGAGCAGGCCGGCAGACGCCGAGGTGATTGCGCATGTTCAGGTTGCAGTTGCCAAGAAATGTTGTTCGTAAAGTCACGGCCGCTTCCGCAGCGCTCATACTGTGCTTGCCGACGACCGTTGCGCCCCCAGCTTTTGCGCAAGATGAGCAGTTGTGGGGCAGTGGCACCAATCGTGTCGGTGAACAGGGCCCCCTTCGGCTTTCGATAACCAGCTTCACTCCGCATGTCGCGGCTCTACATTCGACGCTGACCATCAAGGTGCAGGTGCGCAACACCTCCGATGCGGATATCAGCAATGTTGCGCTGCGCCCACAGCGGGCCGGCGCACTGGCTTCCTCTGCAGATGCGCGGACGATTCTCGCTGAGCCTGAATCGGTGTTTGATGTGGCTGGGACCTTCAGTGCCCCCATCGAGCTGAAAGCGGGGGAGAAGCGTGAGGTTACGCTAAGTGTTCCTATCTCCGCACCGGCTCCAGAAGGACTCGACATCACGGAAGCCGGCACGTTTCCGCTGCTCATCAATGCTAACGGGCAACCGGCAGATGACATCGACCGCCTGCTGGCGGAAACACGCGCACTGCTTCCGGTGACGGATCCGCAAGCGGAAGGTGATGAGCCGGAACCGCCTGCCGGTGATCAGAACGACAACGATGAGACCGACAATTCCGATGCGCCCACCCGCCGCGACCCAGTGCCGTTTTCGCTGATTTGGCCCATCAGCCAGCCAGTGCCACTGGTCGGCGGTGAGACCGGTGACGCACCCTCGTCGCCGAATCTCATCCTCACCGACAATTCTTTGGCCGAGTCTCTCGAACGCGGTGGCCGCCTCGACGGTTTGCTCACCTCGTTGGAAAAGGGCTTTGCCGGCCCGGATGGGCAGAGGTTGCGGGAATCAACCTGCATCGCCATCGACCCGGAGACCCTCGACGCAATCTCCAGGATGACCCGCGACTACTGGATTGGCACCAGCCGCCCAAGTCCTGTGGAGTCCTCTCCGCGACTGCGGGATTCCTGGGGAAACGCGGATGACACCAATCTCACGCATATGCCCGCCAGTGACAATGCTGCCGCCTGGCTCAATCGGCTGCACGATCTCACACAGGACACCTGCACACTGTCACTGCCGTGGGGCGGCACCGATGCCAGCGCCGTGGCTCGCGTGGGGGATCACGAGCTTTCGATGGAGGCACTCGCCGCTGGTCGGCAGACTATCGCCAAGCATTTGGACGTTCAGGCACTGCCGGGCCTCTATTTGCCGGCCGAGGGATACGTGACGTCGGAAAGCGCCCCGCTGTACTCGGCGGCCACGGCCCTGAACGGGACCACCCCGGAGCGCGCATTCGAAAACCGCGTAGATACCGGCGAGACGATGCCACCGTCGCCCACTCCACCCGAAGCCGCGCACGACACCACCGTGTTAGTCGCAGACAACACCGCCTTCACCGCCGATGGTCAGACACTGCGCCCCGGCCATAGTGGCGTGCTTGCCGACGGTAGCCGCGCCTTCGCCCTCCCTGGGGCACTGACAACCTCTCTGGCTGCAACAGGACGGTCTCCCCAGACTGTGGCGTATTCGAATCTGCTCGGACGCTACGATTTCCGAATCGACTCCGAAGCTGCACGGATGCAGACAGCGATTGGCACTCTGTTCCAATCACTGACTGATTCGGATGACCCTCGTGCGGCTGTGGTGGCAGCACCACCGTCCGGTTGGGATCCACGCGCTAGCGACGCTGAAGATTTCATGGCTGCGGTCAGGAAAGCCGTGGACGATAACCTGGCTGAGCTGACTCCGCTGATGGACTCCATCACCGCTTCAGCTCACGACCTGGATGCGGGCTCGGTTACTCCAATTGACGAACTTGCCGATCCCGCGCCAGTGAGTGAGACGCTCGTGGAGAAGGCTCAACTGGCCTCCCGCGAAATCACGGACCTGACCACAATCATGTCCAACGATCCCAATGTCGCACTGACGCGGTATGAATTCACCCGCCCCCTGCGGCACGACTTGCTGCGCTCGTTTACAACTCTCGGCCGGCGAAATCAGCTGCAGTCACCTGACGTGCAGCGGCGGAGCGAAGAACTCAGCGACCAGGCACTGATTATGACTCGACGCCTGCGCAATTCAGTGACGTTGGTAGCTCCCGGCGGTGTCTACACCCGCGCAACGCAGCTGTCGCCGATTGCGGTGCTGGCTCGCAATGGCCTGCCGCTGCCGGTTCCCGCGTTCGTGCGCGTCGGCGCTGGAGATTCGGTGTTGAAGGAGAAGTATGAGGCCGCCATCCCCGCCAAGGGGTCGGTGACTGTTCAGTTCACTCCGAAGTCGGGTGATGATGCAGAATCCACTCCGGCAACCAATGCTCCAGAGGGAGACCGGCCACGGGATAGTGGAGACAACTCCCACAATCTGTTGCTGTGGCTCGAATCACCTGGCGGCACGCCCATTTCCCGATCAGTGAGTATTTCCGTGCAATCGGGCGCTTCGGTTGGGGTTTTGGCTATCGTGACCCTCGTCATCGTCACTGTTGGTGGGTTTTTTGCCGCAAAACGGTCACAGTACTTTCGGAAATAGACCCCCTTTTAAGCAACAATAGGACATGTGACTGACTCAGACGCGCATAAATCTGGACTTCGAGGCCGCATTCGTCGCCCCGCGCCACCGGCCCCAGTTCCGGCGGCGCGGCCAACGGCTGAATCTCAGCCGGCCGAAGCGGCCCCGGACCTAACTCGCGTATCCGGCCATAAGGCAAATGCCGATACCGCCACTGACGCGATGACGGAATCGGCATCACCATCGCCAGCAAAGGCGGCAACTGCGACAGCAACCGCTTCCAGCGATTCCTCCGCAGGCTCGACGGCGGACGCAAATCAGGGACAGTCGAACTCGGACATCGTCGCCTCCACGGGCTCGATGGCAATCGCTACCCTGATTTCGCGCATTACGGGTTTTTTGCGAAACCTGCTCATCGGCGCGACGCTGGGTCCGGCTGTGGCTTCAGCCTTCAACGTCGCCAACACACTGCCGAACCTGATTACGGAAATCGTCCTCGGTGCAGTGCTGACTTCTCTGGTGGTGCCAGTGTTGGTGCGCGCGGAGAAGGAGGATCCAGATCACGGTGCCGCCTTCATTAGACGTCTCTTGACTGTCTCTATGACGCTGTTGGCAGTGGTGACGGTGCTGGCGGTGATAGGTGCGCCACTGTTGACCAGATTGAGCCTTAACGAGGCCGGTAAGGTCAACGTTCCGCTGGCAACGTCATTTGCGTTCTTACTATTGCCGCAGATTATCTTCTACGGCATATTTGCGCTGCTCATGGCGGTGCTAAACACCAAGGGAATCTTTAAACCCGGTGCGTGGGCACCTGTCGCTAACAACGTCGTGGCCATTGCCACGCTCTTGCTATATCTGTTCCTGCCCGGCCAGTTGAGTCCGGATTCGGACGGTTCACTCTCCGATCCGCACATCCTGCTTTTGGGTCTTGGTACCACCCTGGGTGTCGTCATTCAGGCAGCCATCATGATTCCCTACCTCAAGCGCGCGGGCATTGATTTGCGTCCGCTGTGGGGTATCGACGACCGCATCAAACAGTTCACCGGCATGGGTGTCGCGATTATCACCTACGTGGCAATTTCCCAGGCTGGTTACTTCATCACCACCAATATTGCCTCGACTGCCTCCAAGGCAGCGCCGACGATTTACCAGCAGGCTTGGCTGCTGTTGCAGGTGCCCTACGGCATCATCGGCGTTACCTTGCTGACCGCCATCATGCCGCGACTGTCCCGCAATGCAGCCGACGGCAACGATGGGGCAGTGGTCCGAGATCTGTCCATCGGTACCCGCCTGACCATGATTGCGCTGGTGCCGATCGTTGCCTTCTTCACCGCATTCGGCCGCCCCATCGCCGTCGGTCTTTTCGCGTATCTGGAGTTCCCCCGCGAAACCGCAGAGATTCTCGGCTGGACGCTGTCCTTCTCGGCGTTCTCGCTTATTCCATACGCCATTGTGCTTTTGCACTTGCGTGTTTTCTACGCCCGTGAAGAGGCCTGGACCCCGACTTTCATCATCCTCGGCATTACCACCGTCAAGGTGATTCTGTCGTTCTTCGCTCCTCGTCTGGCTTCTGACGATGAGACCGTCGTCGTGTTGCTCGGTGCCGCCAACGGTTTCGGTTTCGTCGCCGGCGCAATAATTGGCTTCTTGCTCTTGCGCCGCACTCTCGGACACTTGGACAGTAAGGCGACCGTCCACACCGTGCTGTGGGCACTGGGGGCGTCGCTTGTCGGTGTCGCCGTTGCTTGGGGCGCATTCGCATTGACCGACCTTGTGCTGTTCGATTTCTTCGGTTCCTTCGGTGTGCTACTGCAGACCATCGTCACCGGCGTGGTCTTCCTCATCGGTACCGGCCTGGTGCTCGCTCAGGCTCCATTGGAAGAGGTCCGCGTTCTGGGTGGCTTCCTCGGCCGCATTCCGGGTCTACGTCGCTTTGCTCCGCAGCCTCATGCAGCCGACAATGCCGTCGCCGACCGTGAGGATATGGAGCGCGAACGTGGCTTCGCCGCTGATGCTTTCTCGATTGCCCCGTCGAACCTGATTGGCGAGGCCACGGGTCTGGCAAACGAGGGCTTCACCGCTTCGCCGCTGTTGCCGCCGATGCCGACGCAGGGTTCTCGCCCGACCCGCTATGTACCCGGCGAGATGGTCTCAGGTGGTCGTTTCCGTCTGCGTTCTGAAGTCGCGACCTACCCAGGTCTGCGCCTGTGGCGCGCCATGGATATGGGAGATCCCGACAACTCAGATGTCGCACTTGTCTTCGTCGACACGATTGCACTGCCGTACTACGACACTTCGCCATCGGTTGCCGCCCAGAAGATTGCCACGACGACCAATGAGCTGCGTGACCTGGCTGGCACCGGGATGTCCCGCATTCATAGTGTGGCGAAGACACGCACCGAGGTGCTCATCGTCGCCGACTGGACCAGCAGTATCGGTATTGAGCGGTTCGATCAGGCCGCCCACCCGGATGCCCTGGCACTCGCAATAGCATCACTTGCCGAGACAATCGCCGACGCCCACGAATCTGGGCGCTGCCTTGGCCTGACAAACAAGCCTGGACAATTGCGCATCAGCAGCGACGGCCACATCTACGACGCTTTCCCCGTCGTTTTGCCCGATAGCTCGCAACGTTCGGACTACAGCGCGTTGCTTTCTGTCATCGACGAGCTGTTCTACAGCGTGACGAACATCCCCTCCGATATTTCTGCTGCTATCGACCGCGCGAAGCAAACACGCCCGGAGGACTTCAATGGGCAGGAGTCGCCAGCTCGCACGCTCGCCGAGGACTTGCGCGCCGCAGCGCTGGGCCCCGATTCTTCGGAGTTTCTCGCAATCGACCCCGACACCGGTGCGCGCGAATCCGTCGATGCCGGCGGTGCAGCCCAATCAAACGCTCATCACACCAAGAATCGCACCCGCGCATTCAGCACCGGCGCAGTCGTTGTCGGCGTAGTCATTGTCGGTGCACTCGTCGCCGCGGGCATCTTTGGTCTGGTTAACCGTTCCTCGGACGCACCGATTAACTCCGAGTCCGTACGACGCGGTCCGGCTCCGGTCACGACGCTCTCGCTTGCCGACGCTAGCGAGTGGCAAGCCGACACCGACAACCCTGCAGCAGGTCCGGACAATCCGGACATGGCTGAGCTGACCATCGATAATGACGAGGAAAGCTTCTGGGTAACTTCTACTTACCTCAGCCAGTTCGGCAATCGCCCAGAGGACTTCAAACCTGGCGTTGGTATTCGGGTCACTCTCGATGAACCGGCAACCATTCGAGAGCTTAAGGTCGCGGCGACCCCGGGCGCACACATTGAAGTTCGCGGCCTACGAGATGCTGACTCGACGAACTTGGATGACACAACGGTTCTCGGAAGCGCTACTGCCACCTCAGGTACGACGACCATCGAAATCGATAGCCGCGACACTGAGTGGAAGAACCTTGTTGTCTGGATCTCCGGCTTGCCGACGGCTGCGGAAGCGGTAGCCGACAGCGACTCAGACACTGACGCTGATACAGATGCTGATACAGATGCTGAGTCGCAGAATTCCGATGCGGACAACCCACTTGTCGGCGACCGCAATCTGGCTGAGCAATCTCCGGATTCGTTGCTGCCAGTTGCTATTGGCGACATTCAGGTGCGTGGTACGGAATAACGCTCTGAGCTTGCCTTAGGTGGCAACAGTTCAAGTTGTCCCAAGTTATCCACAGCTACTGGGACGTTTTGAAATTCATCCACAGCCCGCGGTCTCCACGGCAGTTTTGCCAAGCGGAGAGCGCGGGTTTCGTGTTTGCATAGGAGCCATGAACTTTGGGGGAAGAAATCGAATTGGGGACAGTCACCGTAAGGCCCGCATGGGTCGGCGACTGGGGGATTGTGGCGTCGTCGGTATGCAAAAGCATGCATCTGCGGACGAGGTCGATCGTGAATTATTGAAGGCGCACCTGGCGGGGGATCGTCGCGCGTTCGCGGTGTTGGCACGGCGTTATTATCCGCAGTTGGTAGCGATGGCGCGGCGCTATCGTCGGGATGATTTCGATCCCTTGGATGGGGTACAGGAGGGGCTGGCGCGGGCAATTGCGGGGGCGGCGAATTTTCGCGGGCGTTCGACGGTGGCGACGTGGCTGACGTGCATCGTGAAGAATGCGTGTATTGACCACAACCGCGGTCGTTTCGGGGAGATCCCTCTCTGCGATAAGGAGGAGGATTTTGAGACGTTTATGAGTTCACAGCCGATTCCCTGCCCGGATGTTCCGCTACGTGTGACTATGGCCGCCGCATTGGAACAGCTGCCAACGGATCAACGGGATGCCCTGCTGTACTTGGACATCTTTGGATATTCGCTGCAGGAGACCTCTCGCAGTATTGGGCAGCCGAGCGGGACGTTGAAGTCTCGGCGGGCGCGGGCGCGTCGTACGCTTCGGCGACAATTGGAAGAAGTGCAGGTGGCCTAACAACTGCGGAGCAGGGGAGAGGCTGGGGGAATAGAGATGGCTAACCTCACGTTGGTTGAGGTGGCTGGTTCCGGTAATTTCTTTCCCGGAGCTGAAAAATTTGCTTACTACTGAGCATCACTGTGCGCCATGTGATGTGAGAGATAAAAATTATAGGAGTCTTCATGAGCGATATCGTTCACGACCTGATCATCGTCGGTTCCGGTCCCGCCGGTTACACGGCTGCCACCTACGCAGCCCGTGCCGACCTGAAGCCTGTGGTGTTCGAGGGCATCGAGTTTGGCGGTCTGCTTATGACGACTACCGATGTGGAGAACTACCCAGGTTTCTCCGAGGGCATCATGGGACCAGAGCTGATGGATCAGATGCGCGCACAGGCAGAGCGCTTCGGCGCTGACCTGCGCATGGAGATTGTCGATCGCATGGATCTCACCGGCGATATCAAGTCTGTCTGGGTTGGTGAAGAAGAGCACAAGGCTCACGCTGTCATCCTGGCAACCGGTGCCGCCCCGCGTTATGTCGGCGCTCCGGGCGAGCAGGCGCTGCTTGGTCATGGCGTCAGCGCCTGTGCCACCTGTGATGGTTTCTTCTTCCGCGACCACGATATCGCCGTCATCGGCGGCGGTGACTCCGCAATGGAAGAGGCAACCTTCCTTACCAAGTTCGCCCGCTCGGTGACGATTGTCCATCGCCGCGATGAGTTCCGGGCGTCGAAGATCATGGTCGAGCGCGCGCAGAACAATGACAAGATTCGCTTTGCGACGAACAAGGTTGTGTCCCAGGTTCTTGGTGAGGACAAGGGTTCAGTTACCGGTCTCGAGCTGGAAGACACCGTCACTGGTGAGAAGTCCGTCCTGGATGTGACTGCCATGTTCGTAGCAATTGGCCACGAGCCACGTTCGCAGATGGTTCGCAATCAGCTGGATTGCGATGAGAATGGCTACATTCAGGTAGCCGCTCCGAGCACCCAGACCTCCCTCAAGGGCGTCTTTGCAGCGGGCGATGTTGTTGACTCCCATTACCAGCAGGCAATTACCGCCGCTGGTTCTGGCTGCAAGGCTGCGCTGGATGCTGAGCACTACTTGGAAACTGTTGCTCGGTAGCTGACAGCAGGGCAGTCGCACTAGCTGGATAAACACCTAATAGTTGGGGTATCGCAATTGTTGGATAAGCCCTACGATTGCAGATATCCAACTATGGGGAATATCCGATAGCCGGTAAGCCCAATTGTTGTTAGCTGTAGCTCAATCAGGGCGCAGCAGGACGTGTTATAGCCCGGTACGCCCCGTACTCATCGAGCACTTGCAGCGTTCTCAAGAACACCATTAATTAACAATTTAGTACTTCACTCGCACCACCGGAAGCCCTAATTTTTGACGCCTTGAGCGCCAAATCCGTACGCGAGGCTGAAGAAGCTAGGTTGAAAAATTAGAATCAAGACCACAAAACAAAACCACTAAGAACTCAAACGAGCTCATTCTAAGGAGAAGAATTTCATGGCTCCGGTAACCGTCACCGCCAACACCTTTAAGTCCGATGTCCTCGAATCCGATAAGCCGGTGCTTGTTGATTTCTGG
This sequence comes from Corynebacterium sp. MSK019, assembly GCF_030232425.1. Lineage (NCBI taxonomy): Bacteria > Bacillati > Actinomycetota > Actinomycetes > Mycobacteriales > Corynebacteriaceae > Corynebacterium > Corynebacterium sp. MSK019. The sequence goes on from NZ_JASPJT010000012.1 coordinate 41,056, forward strand.
GCAGAGTGGTGTGGCCCGTGTAAGAAGATTGCTCCCGTTTTGGACGAGGTTGCGACCGAGCTCGATGGCAAGGCCGTCATCGCCAAGGTCAACGTTGATGAGGAGCGTGCACTGGCTGGCATGTTCCAGATCATGTCCATCCCAAGCCTGCTCCTATTCAAGGACGGCAAGAAGGTCGAAGAGATTCGCGGAGTCCGCCCGAAGGGCGAAATCACGTCGCTCATCGAAAAGCACCTTTAAAAGAACTTGGGGTTGCTCCTTATCCGATACGAGGTTACGACTGCCCACCCGCCACTTCGCTATTGCCACCTTCGTTGGACACACCCCATTATGATGTGACTGAAGTTGTGGTTGTGATTTAGAGTTAGTCCTGGGGTTCTGCCGTCGGGCTAGCCGACGCGCCCTCGTAACAATCAATTCGCGCCTGCGACCTGGTAATCTTGCTGGAAATGGCGGTTTACGTCTTCCTTAATACCGTGAAGGAACCAGGTTGCCGCCAACTTGAGAGGTATTGCTGACCATATCCTCTGAGAGTGCGCGAGATTTCTTAACTGAAGTTTCGTTTAGCTCACTGGCCAGTAATACTGATTAAGTGTTGTGAGGACCCACAACGGCCTAAACATAATTGTGGAGTTCGGAAGGGAGTTTTCGTGCCAGAGTTTCTGAAGGTGGGCGATAGGTCACCTCGTGTAGCCGAGGTACGTTCTACCCTGGCTCGTCTTGGGCTTCTGCCCAATTGGGAGGGCTCAGCCGCGGAGGAGAACTCGCCTCAGTGGTCTGGTGACGATGACCTCTTTGATGAGGACATGCGCAACGCTCTTCTGGCGTTCCAACAGTCCCGCGGTGTCTATGCCGACGGGATTATCCGCGACAGCACCCTGCGCCTACTGCGAGAAGCCTCGTACACTCTGGGCACCCGCGTACTGTCCTACGATCCACTGTCGCAAATGACCGGTGAGGACGTAGGCGTTCTCCAAGCTACCTTGCAGGAACTCGGCTTCCACGATGCCCGAGTAGACGGCCACTTTGGCCCGAAGACCGATGCCTCTGTACGTGAATACCAGCTCAATTACGGGCTGGAGCCCGACGGTATCTGTGGTCCCGTTACTCTCCGGGCGCTCAGCTACTTGGGCAGGAGGGTTACTGGTGGCTCTGTAAACGCCTTCCACGAGAAGGAAATACTGCGCACGATGGGGCCGAAGCTCTCTGGAAAGCGCATTGTCATTGATCCAGGTCTTGGGGCAGGGGAGCCCGGCATTGTGGTCGACGGCCCTTACGGTCAGATTTCTGAAGAAGAGATTCTTTGGGATTTGGCCTCTCGCATTGAGGGTCGCCTTGTCGCGGCAGGTGCAGAGACTATTCTGTCTCGTCCTCGTACCGACAATCCGTCCATCGAGGATCGCGCTGAGATGGCCAACGCATTTGGCGCTGACGTCTTCATCTCCCTGCAGGCTGACCACTATCACAACAACCGCGCCAGCGGTATTGCGACCTTTTACTTTGGCTCGATGAAGGGCTCCAACTCCATTCTGGGCGAACAGCTCTCTGGCCTTATCCAGCGAGAGATTGTTGCCCGTACGAGCCTGGTAGACTGCCGCTCGCACGCCCGTACCTGGGATCTCCTCCGTCTGACCAGGATGCCCACGGTGGAAGTCGCCGTTGGTTACCTGACCAACGAGGATGACGTCGCAATTCTTTCTTCCCCAGATCAGCGGGACGTAATTGCCGAATCTATCGTTGTCGCTGTAAAGCGTCTGTACCTGGGCGATGAAGAGCAGCAGCCAATGACCGGCGCTTACAGCTTTGCGCAGCTGATTGAAGAGGAAAAAGCCTAAACACGGCTGACCAATGAAACCCAGCGCTAAAGACTGAACAGCTTTGAGCGCATAAAGGGTTCTTTCGCACTTAGATCCAACGCATGGCCGATTTCTTCGTCCCAGTCCAATTCCGCATCCAACTCGATACGGAGTTTCGGATGAATCGGATGTGGAGTCACCACCCGAAACCCGGAGTCAAGAAGGGTTCGCGTACGAATCAAATCACCGGCGTTATGGTTAATCGCCGCCAACGAATCTGAAATACACGGCTTTGGATTCAGCTTTTCTTCGAGTTGCGCTTCGAAATCAGCGATTAGATTCTCCGTACCGTCGTCAGGCGTTGGCGACGACGGCGTGGATGCCGACATAGAATCCGCCGTGCCACTGCAACCAAACGCTTCTACCGCTGAAATCCCGCGCAGCGCGAGCTTGTGCAGAGCGGTCACAATGAGCACGCGGAGCATGTCATCGTCAACCTCTAAAGCGTTGTAATGCAGACTCGTCAGCGCAATCGCATCCGGCGATATTGGTCCGGAAGGCATGGAAAATGTCGTCGGGCAGAAGCGTGGCGGAGCAAAGAGCAGCGTGCCGACGGTCTCAAGTTTCCCATCGATAAGTGATGCCGGTGGCTTTCGTCGTAGTGAATATCCGCACGGTCCCCAGGAAAGGTAGACGGTATTGAGCCATGCTTCCTTCTCCAAGCGCACCTGGGCGGCTAAATCAGGGCTTAAATCGCCATTTAAGAGGCTTTCACTAGCTCCGCCTGGCCGAGTAGGGGGTTGGCCGTCCGAATGCTTTAAATCACCGTTAGGCGCTTCATCCTCTTCTGGCGTGCTGGGGTCCAAATTAGGTTCGCGCGGCTCAGTCGAGAACTGGGGTAGGGCAGTTGCTGTACGGATATGCTCCATGCCCTGTTCCCAAAACAGGCTTAACATCGTCTCTGGATAGATTCCCTCGATGTCGGCCAGCGAAATTTTCTCGATGAATACTTCAGTCACAGTAACCGGGTTTACTCTTCGTCGAGATGCATCAGTGACATGATGCGATCAAAGTCCTCGAGGTTGCCGAATTCGATAACGATTTTGCCCTTACGCTTGCCCATCTGGGCAGTCACCTTCGTATCAAAAGAATTGGACAGGCGGTCAGCCCAATTGTGAAGGACCTCCGGCTGCGGAGTGGGCTCACGGTGCTGCTTTTTCGGTCGCTCGCCGGCATTGAGTAATGTCACTGCTTCTTCGGTCGCACGGACGGATAGTCCTTCAGCAACAATTCGCTCGGCGAGGCGCTGCTGTTCTTCCTTACCTGCCTTAACTCCAAGCAAGGCACGTGCGTGACCAGCCGACAGAACACCGACCGCTACTCGTCGCTGTACCTCCACCGGCAACTGCAAGAGTCGAATCATGTTGGTAATAACGGGCCGCGAGCGACCGATTCGATCCGCCAGCTCTGCCTGAGTTACACCAAACTCTTCGAGTAGCTGCTGGTACGCAGCGGCCTCTTCGAGTGGGTTCAGCTGAACGCGATGGATGTTCTCTAGTAGGGCATCGCGAAGCATGTCCTGGTTTGGAGTATCGCGAACGATGGCGGGAATCGTGTCGACCCCAGCTCGCTGAGAAGCACGCCAGCGACGTTCACCCATGATGATTTCAAACTCGGGTTGCGGCGCGTTCGGATCTTCCTTGCGCGCTGCCTCGAGTGCGGCCGCACGACTATCCTCAGAGATTGGTCGTACGATAATCGGCTGCAATAGACCGAACTCACGAATAGAGTGAGCGAGCTCATTTAGGGGCTCCTCATCGAAGACCTCTCGTGGCTGCTTCGGGTTCGGCGTGATCAGCTTCAAGTTGATCTCGCGATAGGTCGCGCCAAACTCGTTTGCGGCCGAAGCGTCAACATCGGTAGCCTCGGCGCTGCCATGGTCCGCTGCTCCCGACGTCGTCGAGGGCAATGTTTCACGTGAAACATCACTAGACTTACCAATAACCTTATCGTCACTGTGACGTTTCTGCGCCTCATTGGTATGAGGTTTGCTCTGGCCGGATTTTGCAGATTTTCCGGCGTTTTTGCCTTCAGTCAACGAGGTGCCGGATCCCGTCGCGGCTGCCCCCAGTACGTCGGCAACTCCGCTACTTCCAGGCTGCTTCGTCCCCTGGGTACGGCGGGGACCGAAGATAATATCCGCGGCACTCTCACCTACCGAGGGGTTAGCCGCCGGAGCAGTTGGGATCAGCGCGGCGATACCGCGACCGAGCCCTCCCTTGCGGTTCTCCTTTTTTTGATTCGACATCGGTAACTACTCCTAGTGGCTTTAATTTGTCTCAGTGGAATTGGACGGGGTAGGGGAGGAAGCTGGTTTTTGCCCAATCGCACTTCCACCCGGAACTGCGGAATAGTCGCCACGCGTTGCCAATTCCTTCGCGGCGTCAAGATAAGCAACTGCGCCCCGAGACCCTGGATCGTAGGAAATTACGGTCTGCGAGTATCCCGGCGCCTCCGATACCTTCACGGATCGAGGGATGAGATTACGTAGCACAACCTCACCGAAGTAGTTACGAACCTCATTGGCAACTTCTTCCGAAAGCTTGGTGCGGCCATCGAACATAGTGAGCAGCACAGCAGAAATATGTAGCTCCGGATTGAGATGCTGACGAATCATCTGCACGTTATTCATCAGCTGAGTCACACCCTCCAAGGCGTAAAACTCACACTGAATCGGAATCAAAACCTCGTTGGCGGCAGTCATCGAATTCAGAGTCAACAGACCGAGCGAAGGAGGGCAGTCAATAATGAGAAAGTCAAAGCCGTTGTCAATCAGGTACTGATCTGACACTGCATCGAGAAGTCGGCGCTCACGGTTCAGGAGCGAGACCAGCTCAATCTCGGAGCCCGCCAAGTCCAACGTCGCTGGCACACAAAAGAGATTCTCAGATTCAGGGGAACGCTGGATGACATCGTCAATCTGTAGTTCGCCAATTAGAAGCTCATACGTCGACGGGGTCCCGGAAACATGCTCAATCCCCAGGGCCGTAGAAGCATTTCCCTGCGGGTCATTATCGATGACTAGCACCTTGAGACCATGCCGCGCGAGCGCCGACGCGATGTTGACTGCCGAAGTGGTCTTGCCCACGCCACCCTTCTGGTTGGCGATAGTAATACGGCGCGGGCGTTCGGGGCGTGGAAGCGATAAACGGTTCGGGGCCTTAACTTGCGCTGCCCGTTGAGCTGCCGCAGCGATGGGTGTGTCTTGCCAGGACTTCCGGCTCATTAACTATTCCCCTTACAAGCACAGCAATCACCAATCATGGCCACTGGAGTGCGAATAAAAACTTAGTAACTATCTGCAAAAGCGTAATCATCAAGCCCCAACAAGCGTTAGACGCCGACGATTGTGGAAATGTTTCACGTGAAACATCCACCTTGGCCGGTAGGACTTTGCCATACCGCGATACTTATCCCACTCTAGCCCGACGGCACTACGCGCCTCAATGTCGAAACCAAAACACAAGCGAACCGGCAGTGGAGTAGGGGAGGGGGACTTACAACCTACTTCTTCTGAATAATCACGGCGTACGTCGAAGTTCCCAACACGGAACCGCCAACCTCTACAACGCGGGGATTAGTTCCCTTCGCCTTGGCAATAAGCTTTGCGTCCCGATCAATCTCCTCTTGCGCAGTTCCACCCTTCAGTGCAACCATCGCGCCTCCGGATTTAACTAAAGGAAGCGACCAGCCCGCCAATTTCCCAAGAGGGGCAACAGCGCGAGAAGTGACGACATCTACTTGGCCAACCTCAGCGCGAACCACTTTCTCCTCAGCGCGGCCGCGAACCACGGTCACATTGTCCAGCTCGAGATCTTCCACAACTTCGTTCAAGAAAGTCGTACGGCGCAGCAATGGTTCTACAAGAACCACCTTCAAATCTGGTCGTGCAAGAGCAAGCGGAATCCCGGGCAAGCCTGCCCCCGAACCAATGTCCGCAACTACAAGCCCTTTGCCTATCGCTTCTCCAACTACCGCAGAATTGATAATGTGCCGATCCCACAGCTTTGGAGTTTCACGTGGCCCAATCAAACCTCGGACTGTAGCCTCCTCAGCCAACCATGAGTGGTAGCGGTATGCTCGATCGGCATTCCCTCCAAACACGGTATCTATCACCGAACGCAGATCCGCATCGACCAAACCTGCGGAGGCTTCTTGATTATCGACGTCTTTCGCGGAGTTACTCAACAGTTCCACTAACCTTTCCAATGGGGCAGCTGTGCCGTCACCCGTCGAGCTTTTCATTACCCCTAGTGTACGACAGTGCAACAGCGATGTTTCACGTGAAACATTGATCAAAGTTGGATGCCAAACTCCAGGCCCCGGAGAAAATTACATGCCTGTAATAACAGTGACGTTGTTTGCTCGATAGAGCACGAAGGCAAGCAAAAACGCCCCGCATCAACTGCGGGGCGTTTCGATTAATTAACTTATGTAGACGAAGGGCGATTCCACTTCAGCTATTTCTTTTTCCGCTTCCGGTTCTTCCGATTTGCGGGTTTCTGTCCTGGCGCTGGCTTCGAGGCTGGGCCCTGCTGTCCCTTCCCCGAATTACCATCCGGAAGATGGCTAGAAGCCTTGTTCGCTGCAGAGGCCTGACCGGACTGCGCCTGCTGCGCATTCTGCGCTGCCTGACGCTTGCCACCCTTCTTCGGATTGATTGGCTTCTGGCCAACCTTCGGAGCGAGCTTCTCCTGTGCCTCGCGCTTGGCAGCCTTCTTAGCTGCGACAGCTTCCTTCTCTTCCTCATCCAGCTTGCCGAAGATGTAGCGCTGCTGGAAGTAGGTCCAGACGTTGTTAGTCACCATGTAGACAAGAAGACCGATGTGCCAGAAAGCACCGGTAACAAGAATCATGATCGGGAAGAACCAAAGCATCATCTTGTTCATCATGTCCATCTGCTGACCCATAACGCCTTCCTGGCGCTTCACCAGACCGGCTTCCTGGCGGGCACGCGTGCGGTCAACAGACATGCGAGCGTTGAAGTGCGTTGCAAGTGCCGCAATAACAATCAGCGGAATGGCAACGATCATGATGTCCATGCGGGTGAAGTCCGCAGGCGTACCAGGCACAGTAAAGGCTGCGTATTGATCCTCGCCCATACCAACCGAACTGGACAGTGGAGCATTGAGCACACGAGCCAGCAGGAAGGACCGCACCTCATCTACACCGAAGACGTAGTTAGGCGTATTCCAGTTCTGCTCCACCGACATGCGAAGCGCATTGCCCGTCGTACCCGTTCGGTTGAACGAACGCAGCACGTGGAAAAGGCCAATGAACACAGGCATCTGAACCAGAATCGGCAAACAGCCGCCGAGCGGGTTGACACCCATTTCCTTCTGTAGCTGGCGCATAGCAAGAGCCTGAGCCTGCTGATCGTTCTTGTACTTCTCCTTGATGGCCTGCATCTCAGGAGCGAGCTGCTGCATCTTGATGGCAGAACGCTGCTGGTTCAGCATCGGCTTAAACAGGAGGATACGGATGGTGACCACAAGCAAAATAATGGCCAGCACCCAGGAGATACCCGAGGAGGGATCGAATAGGAAACCTGAGGCCTTATGCCAGAACCACAGGATGGCCGAAATCGGCACATACACGAAATTGAGCACGGTCTAAGATCACTCCGTTCTTTAGGGGACAGCGCACTCGCGCCTTCGTCTACAAAGCCCCGTCAAAGGCTAAGCATTACTAGAGGTTACCTGTGCATTCGCCTCAACCACGAACCCAGGCCGGGGAATGTGGCAGGAACTGGATCCCAGCCACCCGGATGCCAGGGTGCGCAACGGAAGATGCGCAAGAAAGTCAGCCACAGGCCACGAATAGCTCCGAAACGGCGCACAGCCTCAAGACCATATGCGGAGCACGTCGGTTCAAAACGACATGTGCTCGTGGGCTTCAGATTAGAGATACGACGGCGGTAGAAGAGAATCGCCCTCTCAGCCACACGTGCGCCGGGGGTCTGAGCGAGGGGGCCGTCGTCAAGCGAATTAGCGCCGACGTTCGTATGTGGCGAGTGCCGATTGCACATCGTGGGACAGCTCCTGGCTGGTGGCTGTGGCAGATGCAGGCAGCGCGCGAACGACAATGTCCATGGTGGACGGAAGATTCTGCGCGGCCGCGGCCATAACATGGCGGAGCCTGCGGGATACAGCGTGACGAGTCACGGCGTTGCCCACAGCTTTAGATACGACAAGACCGACACGCGGACCACCAAACCTGGCAATCTGCGTATCGGTCTTATCTTCACCGCCAGAAGCGGCGGTGTCACGAATATGCAAGACCAAGGTCTTGCGTCCGATTCGGCGTCCACGTCGTACGGTGACCGTGAAGTCACGCGAAGAACGCAGCTTATTGCTCTGAGGGAGCACCGAAATCGGTGTCCTCTTGCTTAAGCGGACAGGCGGGCACGGCCCTTGCTGCGGCGTGCTGCCACAACGGCGCGACCGGAACGGGTACGCATACGGGTACGGAAGCCGTGCACGCGTGCACGACGGCGGTTATTCGGCTGGAACGTCCGCTTCGACACGGTTGACACTCCTTGAAACTCAAACGACCACGAGTCCACGCTGAACACACCGCAGTAAACTCCTCGCTTCGAGTGCGAGGCAGCGATGCGTCTGACGCATTCCCGTGATGCACGGAAAAATTACTTACCGACAGATTGAAAGCTACATGCGTTCTGTCGGGTCCAAGCACAAGCTCGGACTCATATCTCAATGGATATGAAACACCCAGATAGGTTACGTCGAATCGAGCGAGAAATTCAAATCAACACGCCGGATTTACCTGGAGAATCATTTTCCAAGTTTTCCGACGGTACCGATGTTGACCTGTGGAAATACTGACCTATGCACTGCAATCCACAGGGTGTTTATCCCATTAGCTGTGGATAACTTCCACACCATGAATCACAGCGAGCAGGGGAAATAACGTGTTTACCTAGGTAAACGCAGACTAGGGGGCTATTTTTCATTGTGGGCAAACTGTGGATAAACTGTTAGTCAATTAGCGACAAGGTTTATCCACAGGTGTGGACAAACATGTGGAAGTCCTGCTCGGGGCGTATAGCACCTTGTGTAGAAACACCCCACAGGGCGAATTACAAGAAATAGCCCCCAAATGGGCAGATATGGCGCTCTCGCCATGCCAAAAACACTCCACAAAAACAGGTCGCCTCGATAAATTTGATGAACGTAAACATGTAAAAGGACATTCACACAGTGAGCGAACAACCAGAATTGCCAGGTGGACTCTGGGAGCAGGTCGTTTCTATCCTGACTTCACCAGAAGGTGCGCCGGAGTTGGGCATTGCACCACTACGCCCGCCACACAAGGCACTGCTGCGGTCAGTGACGCACACTGGTGACTTTCCAGGTTTTTTCCTGCTCAGCACTCAATCGCCAGTGGTGCAGGCACTGGTAAAAGAAGAGCTCAAGGGCATTATCGAGGCCGTCTTAGCCTCGCTGACCGGCGAGGAGTTGGAAACGGTCATCACCGTTGCCGATCCTGCTGACGACGCTGAAGATAGCCAGGCAGCAGAGACCACTCAACCATCTGCACAGCACTCGGGGCAGATGCCATCTGCAGCTTCGCGTTCGCAGCAAGCTCAGCGTCAACAGCCAAACCAGCAGCACCAACAGCAATCTGGCCGCAACTACCCGTTCCCCAGTGCAGATGCGAATGACTTCAATCGCCACGAGCAGCACCAGGGATCGACGCAGACGCCACAGGTGCCGCAGACACACCAGCAGAATGTCCATAATCAGCAGAGTGCCCAGTCACAGCACCGATCGATGGACGCCGTAGATTCGATGGCCCAGGGGCTTTCGCACTCATCTGCCGAGAATCCGATGACTATTGCTGATCAGCGCCAGGTCACAAGTCCTTTCCGTTCCGAGAGCCACGGCACTCCAACCGAGATGAGCATGCCTTTCGAGGAGCCCACCCTCAACCCGAACTACACCTTCGAGACCTTCGTTATTGGTCCGCAGAATAAGTTCGCCGCCGCGGCCGCCGTCGCTGTTGCGGAGTCTCCGGGGCGCACCTACAACCCGCTGTTTATCTCCGGCGGTTCGGGTCTTGGCAAGACGCACCTGCTCCACGGCATTGGCCACTACGCCAAGCATTTGTACCCTAACCTGCGGGTTCGCTACGTTTCCTCGGAAGAGTTCACCAACGACTTCATTAATTCCGTGCGTGACGACGCCCAGGAATCCTTCAAGCGTCGCTACCGCGATTTGGACATGCTCATCATCGATGACATCCAGTTCTTGGAGGGCAAGGAAGGTACACAGGAAGAGTTCTTCCATACGTTCAATGCCCTGCACCAGTCCAATCACCAAATTGTGCTGTCGTCGGACCGCCCACCACGCGAGCTTAAGACCCTGGAGGATCGCCTTCGTACCCGCTTCCAGTGGGGGCTCAATCCGGATCTGCAATACCCGGACTTGGAGACGCGAATCGCAATTCTGTCGAAGAAGGCACAGCTGTCTGATTTGGTCGTTCCGCATGATGTACTCCAGTACATCGCGGAGAACACCTCGTCTTCTATTCGTGAGCTCGAGGGGCGTCTCCTGCAGATTAGTGCTCACGCATCCATGATTCATGAGCCTGTGACCTTGAAGTTTGCGCAGGAGATCCTCGGTGCCGACGAAATCGAGGTGCAGATTACCCCGGAGATCATCATCTCCACCACGGCTGAGTACTTCGACTTAACGGTTGCGGATTTGGTGGGCCCGGGTAAGACTCGCCCGGTCGCTCATGCACGCCAGATTGCTATGTACCTGACGAGGTCCTTCACCGAGCTTTCGTTGCCGTCGATTGGCCGAGAGTTCGGAAATCGTGACCATTCGACGGTTTTGCACGCTGAACGCAAGATTGTTAAGGAAATTCAGGAGAAAAAGCCCTCAAAGGACCAGGTCAACGACCTGACTACACGCATTCGTGACCGAGCTCGCGGCACGGCTTAAAATCCTTGGGTTCGGCGTGCGGAATTCTTGTTATTAACTGCGGTTTTTCCGTGCACAGAGCTGTGGACAACTCCTAAATTTTGTGGATGAAAGATGAAGCCCGAACACTATCCACAGACACCCCAAGTTATCCACAGTTAGACGCACTGGTTATCCACAGCGCGAAATCAGTGAAGACCAGCGGGAATCATGTAATTTCACAATGTGCACACCCCCTATTACTACTCCCGACTTTAAAAATCTCTAGAAACTTCTAGATAAAAGGGGGCCTGCGCACAACCTCTGGCAAGCAACCTCTCGCGCACAACTTCATAAATGCCAAGAACGAGTAAGAACTACGATCAAGCACTAGACGGACTACAAGAATCCCAGTGAGGTCTTTGGCAGTCTGCAGTAGAGTTGTACGATGGAATCTTTGTAACTCCAGTCATGTGCGCTGACATAGCGTGCTGACAACACAAAAGACGGCTAATAACAGACATCCAATACCGGTGGAGGAACGATGGAGCAGACCGAAGTCCGTATTCGCGCGGCTAAGGACGATCTCGCGGGTGCGGTGAGCTGGGTTGCTCGTAACCTGCCTGCACGCCCGACTCAGCCGATTCTGCGTGGCATGATTTTTCTCGCGGATGACAATGGTCTGCAGCTCGCTGGCTATGACTACGAGGTCTCGACTCAGATTCGTATTAGTGCAGAGGTCGATGAGCCCGGTCGCTTCGCCGTCAATGGCAAGTTGGTTTCTGACATTGTCTCTAAGTTGCCGAATAAGCAGGTAGAGATGCACTTTGATGGCACGAAGGTCATCGTTCGCTGTGGTTCTTCCCGCTTCGAGCTGCCAAGTCTGACCTTGGAAGATTACCCGCAGCTACCAGAAGCTCCGGCTGCTACCGGCACTGTCGATGCCGCTCTGTTGGCTGAGGCTATTGGTCAGGTCGCTATCGCTGCCGGCAAGGATGAGTCGCTGCCGATGCTGACCGGCATCCGGATGGAAACCGAAGGTAACGAGGTCACTCTCGCTGCCACCGACCGTTTCCGCCTGGCGGTTCGCAGTTTCGAGTGGGAGCAGATCCCGGAGGGGGAGACCAAGCTGCTCATCCCGGCAAAGACATTCGCGGAGACTGCCCGCACTCTCGATACCACTTCCAGCGAGCCAGTGACCTTGGCATTCGGCGACGGATCCGATGATCGTGAGGTCGGCTCCGAAGGTCTGCTGGCTATCCTCGCCGATCCTCGTCGCACTACCACGCGACTGCTGGACGCCGAGTTCCCGAAGTTCCGTCCGCTGCTGCCGAAGCAGCATTCCTCCATGGCTGTTGCTCGTGTTGACCAGCTGCAGGATGCCATCCGTCGTGTGTCCCTGATGGCGGATCACGGTGCGCAGATTCGCATGGACTTCTCCGACGGCCAGGTTGTCCTTTCTGCTCATGGCGACGAAGTTGGTCACGCAGAAGAGACTGTGGCCTGCAACTTCTATGGGGAACCACTTCTGATCGCCTTCAACCCGCAGTACCTGCTCGAGGGGCTCAGCGCTGTTCGCTCCCACCGCGTTCTGCTGGGCTTTACGCAGCCGTCGCGTCCCGCGATTCTCATTCCAGAGCCGGAAGCTATCCCGGAGCTCGGTGAGGACGGCTTCTACCCAACGCCGGAGACCGACTTCACTTACCTGCTGATGCCTGTACGCCTGCCGGGCTAGTCTGCGGCTATGCACATTCGGTATTTGTCCTTGCGGGACTTCCGCTCCTGGCCGGAGTTGGAAGTCGAGTTCACGCCTGGAATTACCGTATTTACCGGGCAAAATGGCTACGGCAAGACCAATATCGTCGAGGCCGTTGGGTATCTCTCCACGCTCGGCTCGCATCGAGTGTCTACGGATGCTCCGCTGGTTCGTTCGGGGACCCCGTCGGCACGCATTTCGGCGACGGCGGTCAATGATGGCCGCGAGCTGACGGCGCATCTGCTCATCAATCCGCATCGCGCGAATCAGGCGCAGATTAATCGCACGCGGCTGAAGTCTCCGCGGGAGCTGCTGGGGATCGTTAAGTCGGTCTTTTTCTCGCCCGAGGATCTCACGCTGGTCAAGGGCGAGCCCGCTTCCCGTCGCCGATACATCGATGATTTGCTCGCTTTACGACGGCCACTGTCCGCAGGTATCCGCATTCAATATGACAAGATCTTGCGTCAGAAAAATGCGCTGCTGAAGTCGGCGGGCTCGACGCTGCGCCGTGGCTATTCTTCCTCGGAGGGGCAGGCCGCACTGAGCACGCTGGACACCTGGGATGCGCAATTGGCGCAGGTGGGAGCGGCGTTAATGGCTGCGCGCATGGATTTGATCGCCGAGCTTTCCGAGCATGTCAGCGAGGCCTATGCCACGCTTGCCCCGCACTCGCGCCCAGCCACGATTGCCTATGCGCCGAAGGTCGACAGTCTGGATGGCGGGCCATTGCCCAGCGAACCGGAGCTGCTCGAGGCACTGCTGCTGACGAAGATGGCGGAGCGCCGCACCGCGGAGATTGAGCGCGGTTCCTGTCTCGTTGGTCCGCATCGCGATGATCTCAACCTCATTCTCGGCAATGACCCCGCCAAGGGCTTCGCTAGCCACGGCGAGACCTGGTCTTTTGCACTCGCGCTGCGTCTCGGCGCGTACTTTTTGCTCCGTGCCGATGGGCCCGACCCGATCTTGGTGCTTGACGACGTGTTTGCGGAGCTCGACCGGCATCGTCGGGAAGCTCTCATGGAAATCGCGCAGCAGGCTGAGCAGGTGTTGATCACCTCGGCGGTGGGAGAGGAGTTGCCTCAGGCACTGGTCGAGGATTCTTCGGTGACCCATCACACGGTAACGGTGGCGCAGACTGAGCAGGGGCGAATCTCACTGCTGGATGAAAACCCAGTCGCGGAAGAGTGACGGGTATGGTCGAGAACATGGAGCCGGATAACTCACCGGAAGAGGAAAACGACCTGATCAGTGACGCTTTCTTCCGCATGCGCGATGCCGCTAAGGAGGGCGGTCACAAGTTACCGAATCTCCAGCGGCCACCGAAGAAGAAGGGCTCGTGGTCTGGCCTCGATAGCCGTGTGCCTGTGAAGGCCGCGGAGGGGATCGTTGCGGACGTCGATAAGCAGCGGGCAGCGCAAGCAGTGGTACGAGATCGTGCCGGTACGGTGATTTCGCCGAGCTTATTGAAGGAGGCGGGGATTCGGCTGTACCGGAAATATGACCGTCGACCTGCGCCGATTGGTGCGGTGCTGAATAAGGCAGTAGTCGATCGCGGCTGGCAGATCCACATTGCCCACGGTGTGATCATGACGGAGTGGGATTCGATGGTCGGCAAGGTTGTCGCGGAACACTCCCAGGTCAAGGAGTTCAAGGACGGCACTTTGGTGGTCGAGTGCCAATCGACAGCATGGGCAACACAGCTGCGGCTGGCACAGCGACAGGTTTTGAAGTCGATCGCGGAACGCGTCGGGGATGGAGTGGTTGAGGAAATTAAGGTGCTGGGGCCGAAAGCGCCGAATTGGCGCAAGGGCAAATTGCACATCGAGGGCCGAGGACCGCGTGATACTTACGGGTAAAGGTCGGTAAACGGTCTACGATTAGCCGTCGGTATGCGTAAAACTGCGAAATTTGGTCCTTTGAGCGCATCGGCTATATCCACAGTAGGGGACTACGTTGGGGTAAGATGGGCAGGAGAAAACCGGCAGGCGGTTCTTGAGACGTTATCGACTTCCAAACTAGCCAGACCTATCTAGTAGTCCTATGTAGTTCTGGCTGGCGCTGATAGCGCTTGACCGCCGGCCTATTTTTCGCGCGCTGACGAATGTTGCGCGGGGAGAGAACCAAGAATAGGAGACGCGCCGAACCGTGGCTGCTACCGAACATCAATATGACGCCTCATCGATTACCATCCTCGAGGGCCTCGAGGCCGTGCGTAAGCGGCCGGGTATGTACATTGGCTCGACTGGTGAGCGTGGCTTGCACCACCTGGTGTGGGAGGTTGTAGACAACTCCGTCGACGAGGCGATGGCGGGTTACGCCACCGATGTTGAGGTCACTCTGCTGGAAGACGGCGGCGTTCAGGTCCGCGATAACGGCCGTGGTATTCCTGTCGAAATGCACCCGTCGGGTATGCCGACGGTGCAGGTGGTTATGACTCAGCTGCACGCCGGCGGCAAGTTTGACTCCGAGTCCTACGCTGTTTCCGGTGGTCTGCACGGTGTGGGTATTTCGGTGGTTAACGCGCTGTCGACGCGCATGGAAACCGAGGTCATCCGCGATGGCTACACCTGGTACCAGAACTTCGACCAGGCTGTTCCGGAAGAAATTATCCGAGGTAAGAAGACTCGCGGTTCGGGTACCACGCAGCGTTTCTGGCCGGACCCGGAGATTTTTGAGACCACCGATTTCAAGTTCGACACCATTTCTCGCCGCCTGCGCGAGATGGCGTTTTTGAACAAGGGCCTGACCATCACGTTGGTGGACAAGCGTGTCTCCGAGGAGGAGCTCGAGGCCGAGGCTCTGGCGGAGCAGGCGGAGACCGAATCCGCTGAAATCGCCAAGGATGCGGTTGAGGAGCAGAAGGAGAAGGCAGAGAAGACCACCAAGCCGAAGGAGCGCCGCAAGGTCTTCCACTACCCGAATGGTCTGCGGGACTATGTCGAGACTCTGAACAAGTCGAAGAACATCATCCACCCGACCATCATTTCCTTCGATGCTGCAGGTGACGGCCACGAGGTCGAGATTGCAATGCAGTGGAACTCGGGTTACTCCGAGTCGGTGCACACCTTCGCCAACACCATTAACACCATTGAGGGTGGCACGCACGAAGAGGGCTTCCGTTCTGCGTTGACATCGCTGATGAACCGCTATGCGCGTGAGCACCGCCTGTTGAAAGAGAAGGAAAACAACCTCTCCGGCGAGGACTGCCGTGAAGGTCTCGCTGCCGTGATTTCGGTGAAGGTCGCCGATCCGCAGTTCGAGGGCCAGACGAAGACGAAGCTCGGTAACACCGAGGTGCGTTCCTTCGTCCAGCGCATGACTAATGAACACATCGGTCACTGGCTGGAGGCCAATCCGGCTGAGGCCAAGGCCATTGTTAACAAGGCCATTGCTTCGGCACATGCCCGTCAGGCGGCTCGTAAGGCCCGTGACCTGGTACGTCGTAAGTCCGCGACCGATCTTGGCGGTCTTCCGGGTAAGTTGGCGGACTGCCGTTCGAAGGACCCGAAGCAGTCCGAGCTGTTCATCGTGGAGGGTGACTCCGCAGGTGGTTCTGCAAAGGCAGGCCGAAACTCGCTGTTCCAGGCCATTTTGCCGCTGCGCGGTAAGATCTTGAACGTCGAGAAGGCGCGCCTGGATAAGACGCTGAAGAATAACGAGGTCCAGGCCATTATTACGGCGCTGGGCACCGGTATTCACGACGAGTTCGACATCGAGAAGCTGCGCTACCACAAGATCGTGCTGATGGCCGACGCCGATGTCGATGGTCAGCACATTGCCACGCTGCTACTGACGCTGCTGTTCCGTCTGATGCGTCCGCTGATTGATGAAGGGCACGTCTACCTCGCCCAGCCGCCGCTGTACAAGCTCAAGTGGGCCAAGGGTGAGCCGGGCTACGCCTACTCCGATGCTGAGCGCGATCAGCTGCTGGAAGAGGGGCTGGCTGCCAACCGCAAGATCAACAAGGACGATGGTGTTCAGCGTTACAAGGGTCTCGGTGAGATGAACGCCGCTGAGCTGTGGGATACCACCATGGATCCGGATCACCGCGTGCTGCGTAAGGTCGCCCTCGAGGACGCGCAGAAGGCGGACGAACTGTTCACCATTCTGATGGGCGATGACGTCGCTTCACGACGTTCGTTCATTACCCGTAATGCGAAGGACGTTCGCTTCCTCGACGTCTAAGCCGATACCAAGTCTGGTTATCGGCTTGTCGGTTCCCCTGACAAAACCTCCGTTCAGCCATTAATGTTTATGAAATGGAAGATACTCGGGGAAGCATGGTCAACGGGGAACCGCCAGTCGAGCCACGTATTGTGCAGGAGACATTGCCAGATGGCTCCGTGACCCCGATGGCGCTTCGGTTTCCCGAAGGTTCGCCTCGGGGCATTGTCGTTATTTGGCCGGGCTTTGGCATGGGTGCTCGCTACTACCGGCCGATTGCCCAAGAGTTACAGCGTCGAGGTTTTTGCGTCCTGACCTCGGAGTTACGCGGCCAGGGTAACCAGACTGCGGTGGCCACCCGCCGTCACAATTGGGGCTACCAGGATTTAGCGTCGGTGGATTATCCCTTGGCGGTGGCTCGTGCTCGGAAGGAATTCGACCATCTGGCAGCAGGGGAGAAGCTACCCGTCTACTTGCTGTGTCATTCCATGGGCGGTCAGATTGCCTCGCTGTATCTGGCCCGACCGGAAGCGGACGTGGCCGGCGTAGTGATGGTCGGCTCCGGTACTCCGCACTACAACTGTTTTACTGGCAACGAGTACAAGCGGCTTCGCTACGGTGCACCGTTTATGCAGGTGGTGTCCCAGATCCTGGGCTATTGGCCAGCGGGCAGGCTTGATTTGGCCGGCTATGGCCGCCAGGCTCGTAACCATGTGGTGGAGTGGGCGCGGTTCTCGCGCACGGGTCTTCTGCGACCGCGCGGTGCGGATATCGACTACGCCGCTGAGATGCCGAAGGTGACCACCCCGGCGCTGCTGCTGAACTGTGGTGGTGACCGTGACTGCCCGGAGGCTTCCGCACAGGCGCTGGCACGGATGCTGCCGAATTCGGCAAAGTACGAGTTCATTGAGCAGCGGCTGGGCCACAATCGCTGGGCGCGTGAGCCACAGGCTGTGGTTGACCGTCTAGAGCAGTTTATTGAGGAAATTTAAACCGCAATTTTCCAGCTGGTAATCTGCGCTTCTTAACGTAGATGCCTATGGCAACTTCACCTAAAAATATATCTGAATTTTCCCGTCGGCACTTCCTGCAGACCGCCGCAGGAGTCGGTGCTGTCACCGCTGCGAGCACGCTGCTGCCGCCATCATTGCGCCATGCACTCGCGCAGCCCCGACCGGCTGGCTCCCTCGACCAGGTTGAGCACGTTGTCGTGTTGATGCAGGAAAACCGCTCTTTTGATCACTACTTCGGCACTCTCCGAGGTGTGCGGGGGTACAACGACAATTCCGCTTTGCCGGGCGTTTTCAACCAGAGTGGGGTCAGTCCATACCTGATTCGCAACGCCGCTAATCGCGGTGATCTCTCGGTGGAGTACATTGCAAGTTTGCCGCACGGTTGGGAAGACGGGCAGGTTGCACTAAACGGCGGCCGCTGTAACGGCTGGATCGAGGCCAAGGGCAAGGGCACGATGGCCTGTTATGACCGCCAGGACATCGCGTTCCAATTCGCTCTCGCAGAGACGTTCACTATCTGCGATGGTTACTTTTCCTCGATGCCTACGTCGACAAGCCCGAACCGCAACTACCTGTTTTCGGGTGATACCCGAAAGGAACCGTGGGGGACTGGAGCGGTTGGCAATGCGGCGTACGAGCCGACGCACCCGGGGTACAGGTGGCGCACGTATGCCGAGGATCTCTCGGCGGCTGGGGTGCCATGGCGCGTCTACCAGGAGTGGGATAACTACACGGACAACAACCTGGATTTCTTCGCCGCGTTTCGAAATATTGGCCGCAAGGTCATTCGTGAGGCCGGGCTGCCTGGTCGCGACATGACGGGCTTCCACGAGAAGCTGCTGGAACTGGGCGATGGGATGCCGCCAACTGCAGAGCAGCAGGAGATGGTCGACCGCCTGAATGCCGCTGTGGAGAAGCTGCCTGAGGCGGAACGGAATCTCTACGATCGTGCGCTTTACCGTCGCCAGCCGGGCACGCTCGCTGATGCTTTCCGACGGGACGTTGAATCCGGACAGCTGCCAAAGGTGTCCTGGATTGTGCCGTCGGCCGCGGAAAGCGAGCACCCGGGAGCGTCCTCGCCGATTCAGTCGGCGAATATCACTTACCGCCTGTTGGATGCGTTGGCCTCCAACCCGGAGGTGTGGGCCAAGACCGTCTTCCTGATTAACTTTGACGAGTTTGATGGTTACTTCGACCATGTGGTGCCGCCGCTGCCGCCGAAGAATGAGCCGGGGGAGTGGTACCTGGGCAAGCCGAAGGGGCTCGGTTTCCGCGTCCCGATGACTGTCATTTCACCGTGGTCGGTGGGTGGTTTGGTGTCCTCAGAGGTCTTCGATCACACTTCGGTGATCCGTTTCCTGGAGCAAGTCACCGGCGTGAGCTGCGGAAATATCACTGATTGGCGTCGTCGGGTATGTGGTGATTTGGTATCCACACTGGACTTCTCGGCGTCTACGGGAATGCAGCTTCCAGAGCAGCCGGGACCAGCGCCGGAGTTTGTGAAGCGCTGGGAGGCGGAGCCGGCCGGTGACTATCCTGTGCAGGAGTCCGAGCAGGCGACCGCGCTGCCGACACCGTACCGGCTGCACGCCTACCTCAAAGGCGGCAATCTTGTGCTGGTCAATGACGGTTCCCGTGAGGCTGTTTTCGCTGTTTACAGTGGCAATAAGGTGGAGCATCACACGGTGCTCGGTACGTTAGAGCTGCGAATTGGACTCCTGGAGCGCGAACTTACCGTGTGCGGCCCGGACCGCTTCCTGCGTGTATTCAGCAAGACGGCGAAAGAGTTGCCGGAGGTCACTTTGGAGCACGCGGCGGGACGTGTTCTAGTTGGTGGGCAGGACCGAACGGCTGATTATGTCCGTGATGGCTGGTACGAGGTCGAGCTGACTGAAGGTGACGTCTCGGCGTACTACACGGGTCGGCTGGAGTCCGGCAATCGCATTCCGACGAGCCCGTTTACCCGGAAGGGTGACTAGGCCGCGTCCCTGGCTAGATGCCGCTTTTGACCAGTTTCCACGTCGCTGCGAATGACACTTCTTCGCCATTGGTGATGAGGAGTATGTGTGCAAGTAGTGCGCCCAGCGCGGTGTTTCCAAAACTCAGTGGTTTCACGTGAAACGTTGCGTCAGCGACCGCTTGTGCAGCCGCAGAAACCGTGGGAAAACTGCGGTGACCAGCAATGACACCTGGGCTGGCGGCAGCAATGGCGCTGATTGCCCATGGTCGCACAAGCGTAGCGTCAGCCAATTCCGGCACTTTGACCACCAGTTCGTCGGTAGCCGCCAGGATTGCAGCCTCGCTGAGAGGTTGAACTTGGGGCGCCCTCATTCCTCTGTTCCCCGGGGGCTCGGGGAGCTCAACTTTCGCAGCAGCGCCATGTCGGTATCAATCACGCTTGCCGTAATTTCCCGGGCCTGACCTTGTTGAAGGGCTCTCGCGGCGGCGGATTCAATGGCGCGAATGACGGCCTCATGTTTGGATACGCCCTCCATTTGCGCCAGCAGCGCCAGGGCGGTGTCCTGTTCTTTCGTGAGCCTTAAGGTCATCGCCATCGCGCTCTCCTTACTGCCTCAATCGTCGCTATCAGGCTTAGAAACCGAGTATTTGATACCACAATGGTATCGAAAAGTTGCACACGGCGTCGTAAAGCTGGCTCTAAAGCCCTGTAGAATGGATGCGAACCTCTTTTAAGTAAAGGAAGCAGTCATTGAGCGACGATAACAACAACGACGGCTCATCCTTCGGAAGTGGAGTATTGGGCCACCAGGTTCGCCCGATCGACATCAATGAAGAGATGCAGTCGAGCTATATCGACTACGCCATGAGCGTGATTGTGGGCCGTGCGCTGCCGGAGATTCGTGATGGTCTCAAGCCGGTGCACCGCCGCATTCTCTACGCCATGTTCGACAACGGCTACCGCCCGGAGCGCGGCTATGTGAAGTCCGCTAAGCCGGTTTCGGACACGATGGGTAACTACCACCCGCACGGCGACAGCGCTATTTACGACACCATGGTGCGCATGGCGCAGCCGTGGTCCATGCGCTATCCGCTTGTCGACGGTCAGGGTAACTTCGGCTCCCGCGGTGACGACGGCCCCGCAGCTATGCGTTACACGGAGGCCCGTCTGACGCCGTTGGCCATGGAAATGGTGCGCGACATTCGCGAAAACACCGTCGATTTCCAGCCGAACTATGACGGTCGTACGACAGAGCCTGTTATTCTGCCGTCGCGTGTCCCGCAGCTGTTGATGAACGGCTCTGGCGGTATTGCCGTCGGTATGGCCACCAACATCCCACCGCACAACCTCCGTGAGGTCGCGGATGCCATCAACTGGTGCCTGGACAACCCGGAAGCGGATGAAAAGACCACGCTGGATGCGGTCATGGAACGCATCAAGGGCCCGGATTTCCCAACTGCCGCCCAAATTGTCGGCGATAAGGGCATCAAGGAGGCCTACACCACCGGCCGTGGTTCGATTCGCATGCGCGGTGTGACCTCGATTGAGCAGGAGGGCACTCGTCAGTCGATTGTCATCACTGAGCTGCCGTACCAGGTCAACCCGGACCGCATGATTGCCAACATCGCGGATCAGGTCAAGGACGGGCGTCTGCAGGGCATTGCCTCGATTGATGACGAATCTGACCTGAAGTGGGGCATGCGTATCGTCGTCAAGCTCAAGCGCGACGCCGTGCCGCGTGTGGTGCTGAACAACCTGTACAAGCACTCCCAGCTGCAGACCAGCTTCGGTGCGAACATGCTCGCCATCGTCGACGGTGTGCCTCGTACGCTGCGCATTGACCAGATGGTGACGCTGTATGTCGCCCACCAGATTGAGGTCATCGTTCGACGGACCCAGTTCCGCCTGGACGAGAAGGAAAAGCGCGCCCATATCCTGCGTGGCCTGGTCAAGGCCCTGGATATGTTGGACGAGGTCATCGCTCTGATTCGCCGGTCTGCCACGGTTGATACCGCGCGCACGGGCCTGATGGGTCTGCTCGAAATCGACGAGATTCAGGCTGACGCCATTTTGGCGATGCAGCTGCGTCGTCTGGCTGCTCTGGAGCGCCAGAAGATTATTGACGAGTTGGCTGAGATCGAGCTTGAGATCGCCGACCTGAAGGACATCCTGGCTAACCCGGAGCGTCAGCGCGCCATCGTCAAGGAAGAGCTGACCGAGGTTGTGGAGAAGTACGGCGATGACCGTCGTACCCAGATTGTGGCCGCTGAGGGCGATGTCACCGAAGAGGACCTCATCGCCCGCGAAAACGTGGTTGTGACCATTACTTCCACGGGCTACGCCAAGCGCACCAAGGTCGATGCCTACAAGGCCCAGCGCCGTGGTGGCAAGGGCGTGCGCGGTGCGGATCTGAAGCAGGACGACATTGTCCGCCACTTCTTCGTCTGCTCCACGCACGACTGGATTCTGTTCTTCACCAACAAGGGTCGCGTCTACCGTCTCAAGGCCTACGAACTGCCGGAGGCCACTCGCGCCGCCCGCGGCCAGCATGTCGCCAATCTGCTGGAGTTCCAGCCGGAGGAGCGCATCGCCGAGGTGCTGCAGATTCAGAGCTACCAGGACAGCCCGTACCTGGTGCTGGCCACCAGCGAGGGCAAGGTCAAGAAGTCTCGCCTGGAGGACTACGAGTCCGCTCGCTCCGCTGGCCTGATTGCCATCAACCTGCGCGAAGGCGACTCCCTCATCGGTGCTCGTCTGTGCTCTGCTGACGATGACCTGCTACTCGTCTCCGAGCGCGGCCAGGCTATCCGTTTCACCGCCTCCGACGACGCGCTGCGCCCGATGGGCCGCGCCACTGCCGGTGTCCAGGGTATGCGCTTCAAGGGCGACGACAAGCTGCTCAGCATGGTCGTGGTCGAGGAAGAGCACAACCTGCTGGTTGCAACGACCGGTGGCTTCGGCAAGAAGACCAAGCTCAGCGAGTACACCCCGCAGAACCGCGGCGGTATGGGCGTGCTGACGCTCAAGTACGACCCGAAGCGTGGTCCGCTGATGGGCGCCCTGGTGGTCGACAACGACGACGAAATCTTCGCTGTCACCTCCGCCGGCGACATCATCCGCACCAACGTCAACGAGATTCGCGCCACCTCGCGTGCCACTAAGGGCGTGCGCCTGGTCAACCTCGCTGACGGCGTGGAACTGCTGGCTATCGACCGCAACGTCGAGGATGAGGGCGAGGAGACCGCTTCCAAGGTCTCTGAGGCCGGAACCTTGGACGTAGTCCCGAAGCGCACCGGCGCCACCAAGAGCACCGGTGCTGCCGAGTCCGGTGACTCGGAGGCGGAGAAGGAGTAAGCGCATGGCCGAAACTAACTTGGTAGTCGACAAAGTGAGCCCCTGGTCCGCCATGCGCATTACGGCGGCCACCGGTTTCATTGGCTTCCTCGTCTGGCTTGCCGCGGTTGGCCTGCTCTACCTCTTGCTCTCCGGGATGGGATTGCTCGCTCCGATCAGTGAAATGGTCGGAGGGGAGGATTCCATCAGCGCGGGTCTCGTCCTTGGCCTGGCGGCCGCTGTGGGAGCGCTGTGGTGGGTGCTGTCGATTGGGCTCATGGCCCTCGGCGCGGTTATCTACAACGCTTGCGGCGGTCTCGTTGGAGGTCTCAAGATTTCGCTTGCCGACGACGACTAGGCTGCCTAGCCTCCTGCCGGCCCCGGTGTCACCCCCGTTCGGTGGCCCCGGGGCCGCGTTGGTTCAGAGGTGTTTTCAGTAATCTGGTCATGGAGTAGCCGTAATGACTACTTAATGACTACTTTTTAACTCAATATTTAGGCCTCTGACCAGGCGATTTGTGAAGTGTCATGGTTACGGGTTAAGTTATATCTCGTTCCACGGGGCCTATAGCTCAGGCGGTTAGAGCACTTCGCTGATAACGAAGGGGTCGGAGGTTCAAGTCCTCCTAGGCCCACTGCCGAACAAGGTATAATTGCTCGGTGTACGGGGCTTTAGCTCAATTGGTAGAGCACCTGCTTTGCAAGCAGGAGGTCAGGGGTTCGATTCCCCTAAGCTCCACAAGGAACAAAATCCCCCGGTCGTAAGGCCGGGGGATTTTTGCGTTTTAGGGATGGGGCAAGAACGGGTTAAGTGACAAAAAGTGTGTCTGATTTTCAGCCTATTTGCTGGTCAGGCCGCATAAAACGGGCTTATATAAGG
>NZ_JASPJT010000013.1:0-50299 GCF_030232425.1 Corynebacterium sp. MSK019
CTTATATAAGCCCGTTTTATGCGGCCTGACCAGCAAATAGGCTGAAAATCAGACACACTTTTTGTCACTTAACCCGGCGTCGCTGTGTTCGTCGTAAAGCAAGTGTGGCGTTAAGCCGTGATTAGCTTTACTCGTAGGTGCCTCGGAGGTCCTTGTAGTCCTCATCGTGCCAATCCACGTTGGCCTGGTCCTTGGTGGTGACACCGACATCAGGCTGATGCGGGACCTTCGCAATGATGTTGCGGCGGGCGCGGCCGGCGCGGAGCTGGCTTTCGATGCGCTCAGCAAGGTTGGCAAGGCCGAAGTTGATGGCAATGAGAATGATTGCTACGACGACCAGCGATGGAATCATGGCGCCGTAGTACTCGCCAAGCTGGCGGCCGGAGCGGACAACCTCGACGTAGCCAATCATGTAGCCCAGTGCGGAGTCCTTCAGCGCGATGACCATCTGCGAGATAATCGCCGGCAACATGGCGGCGACTGCCTGCGGCAGCAAAATGGTGACCATCGTCTGGCGGTGGGAGAGACCCAGCGCAATCGCGGCCTCTCGCTGGCCCTTCGGCAGCGATTCGATGCCGGAGCGCAGCGTCTCGCCAATGACGGATCCGTTGTACATGGTCAGGCCAAACACAACGGCGGCAAAGCCGAGGTAGTTCGACGGAAACAGCTGCCAAAGCGCGAACACCGAGTAGGCAAACAGCATGAGCACCAGCACCGGAATGGCGCGGAAGAACTCGACAATCACCGAGCACAGCCAGCGCACCGGAGCGACCGGGCTCAACCTACCGACGCCCAGGAGAGCACCAATAACCAGTGCCAACACAATAGAGACGACAGCCGCGACAATGGTGCTGACCAGACCGGGCAGAATGTACGTGGTCCAGGTTGTGGATTCTAGGAAGAACGACCACTTATTCGCCTCGAACTGGCCCTTGTCGGCCAGTTTCATTCCGACCCAGGCGAGGATCGCAACGGTGATTGCGGCCACGATCCAGGTGAGGGTTCGGTTGAAGCGCTGAGCCTTGGGGCCCGGCGCGTCGTAAAGAACTGTTGCGCGAGTAGCCATTAGCGCTTCACCGCCCATCGCTTGCCAGCCCAGCCGAAGAACAGGCCGGTCGGCAGAGTCAGAATAATAAAGCCGACAGCGATGATGCCGAAGATAATCAGGATATCGCTGGCGTAGTTTTCGGTCATGGTCTTCATCAGCAGCGACGCTTCAGCCACACCGATTACCGAGGCAATCGTGGTGTTCTTGGTCAGCGCGATCAGGGTGTTGCCGAGTGGCACGATAGCGCCACGGAACGCCTGCGGGAAGATGATGTAGCGGAAGCTTTGGCCGAAGCTAAGCCCCAGGGAGCGGGCGGCTTCGGCCTGCCCGAACGGCACAGTATTAATACCGGCGCGCAGGGACTCCGCAACGAAGCACGAGGTGTAGGCAACGAAGGCCAACACCGCGAGACGGAAGTTCTGCTT
Source organism: Corynebacterium sp. MSK019 (assembly GCF_030232425.1). NCBI lineage: Bacteria > Bacillati > Actinomycetota > Actinomycetes > Mycobacteriales > Corynebacteriaceae > Corynebacterium > Corynebacterium sp. MSK019. Next base: position 1,474 of record NZ_JASPJT010000013.1, read on the forward strand.
GACAATGAAGGAGTCATTCTCCGCAGCCAGCAGCAGCCCCAAGTTGTAGTAGAGACCCATCGAGGCCAGCAGCACAATCAACGTCAGCGGGGTATTGCGGACAATGTTGATGTACCAGGTCGACAGGGTACGCAGGATTCCCACGGGGCTCACGCGCATAGCGGTGAGAAGCGTGCCAAAAATCAGGGAACCAATTGCCGAAGCAATCGTCAGTTTGATGGTTACCCAGAAAGCCGGAAGCAGTTCCGGCCCCATTTCACTCCATAGTTCTGGATTCATTGTTTGCTCGCACCCCTTCCTACTTCTTCTCTACGAACGACAGATCGCCGATTGCCGGCTTGTCGTCGAGCTCGAACTTGTCGCCCAAATGCTTCTTCAGGATCTTCTGAAGCTCACCGGTGTCGTACAGCGACTCCAGCGCCTCATTGATGGCCTCACGGCTGGCATCATCACCCTTGGGCAGGCCGATGCCGTAGTACTCATTGGTCCAGTAGGAACCATCGGGGTTGCGCAGCTCGACCACGCGGAAGTCGTCGCCGAAGCGCTCCTTGTAGCGCTGGGCGAAGCCCGCGAGAATGGTCGCATCGGTGGTCAGGGCATCGACGACACCCTGCTTCACACCTTCCGCGCACGCGGCGTAGGTATCGAACTCCTGCAGCTGCACCTCCGGTAGAGCGTCCTTGACTTTCTGCGCTGGGGTGGAGCCGGATACAGAACACAGGCGAGTGCCCGGGGCGACGTCGTCAAGCCCCTGGATGCCCTCGGAACCGCGCACCAACAGTGCCTGGTGCGTGACCAGGTACGGGCCGGCGAAGTCGACGGCAGCCAGGCGGCCAGCGTTGATGGAGTAGGTGGCGGCGATCATGTTGACCTCGCCGTTGTTAATCAGCGTCTCGCGCTGAGCGGACGGGGTCTCGCGCCACTCCATCTCGGGCACATCCCAACCGTTCTTGTTGGCGATGTACTCAATGACGTAGCGGGAAACATCGTTGTCGACGCCCGCGAACTCACGGTCCGGAGTGCGCTCACCGAGGCCCGGCTGGTCAAACTTCGTACCCAGCGTCACGTGCCCGGCTTCGATATCGGCCAGCAGGTTTCGGGGTCCGCCGCTACCGCAGGCCGCGAGGCTCATCGTCGTGGCAACAGCTACGACAGCCGCCGCAACTCGCTTGCCGACGACACCTCGGCGGCCCTGGTTGCGACTGCGTCCCCGGCCTCCTCGTAATAGTGAAAGCTTCATGGTGACCAGCCCCGCCTAGTGTCCGACGATCTTGGCCAAGAAGTCCTTGGCACGATCGCTCTGCGGGTTGGTGAAGAAGGTCTCCGGGTCGGTGTCTTCGACAATCGCACCGTCGGCCATGAACAGGATGCGGTCGGCCACGCGGCGGGCGAAGCTCATCTCGTGGGTGACACAGACCATGGTCATGCCGCCCTTGGCCAGGTCGGTCATGACATCGAGGACCTCGTTAATCATTTCCGGGTCGAGCGCGGAGGTGGGCTCGTCGAAAAGCATGACCTTCGGGTCCATGGCCAGGGCGCGTGCGATGGCGACGCGCTGCTGCTGACCGCCGGAGAGCTGTGCCGGGTACTTGTCAGCCTGTTCCGCAATGCCGACACGGGCGAGCAGCTTGTCCGCACGCTCGCGGGCCTCGGCTTTTGAGATCTTGCGGACCTTCAGTGGGGCCAACGTGACATTGTCGCGAATGGTCATGTGGCTGAAGAGGTTGAACTGCTGGAAGACCATGCCGACCTCAGCACGCAGACGGGTGAGTTCCTTACCCTCTTCTGGGAGAAGTTTGCCGTTGATGCGGATCTCGCCGCTGTCGATGGTCTCGAGGCGGTTGATGGTTCGGCACAGTGTGGACTTACCAGAGCCGGAGGGGCCGAGGACAACTACGACCTGACCAGCTGGGATTTCCAGATTGATGTCGCGCAAAGCGTGGTAATCGCCGTAGTGCTTATTCACCCCGGCAATCGAAATCATGCTCTGTGGTGTGGATGATTCAGTCATGTGAAAAAGTATAGGTGACTCACGACACATCACTGCTATCGGTGTTCCTTGTGCGATATTCACTTGTGAAAAGTGACTGCACACCAATTAGTTCTAAAGATCCACGCGATGGCGCCTCGCAACAGGCTTGCGGCCATGCACGAACCAGTAGAAAACGGCCGCGAGAACCACGACAACCGCCAGGCCTGCGTACATCTTGTCGAAGCCCATAGTGGCGGCTACCGAACCAAGCACGATTGGGCCGAGGCCGATGCCTGCGTCGACAAGCAGGAGCAGCGTCGAGATGCCCGTGCCCAACTTGTGCGCCGGCGCCAGGTGCACGGAGATGGTCTGGCAGGCCGGCATCAGCGTGCCGTAGCCCAGGCCGCAGAGCGCACCGGCGGCGATAACGTGCCAGTCAGCGGTTGCGAAAGCCAGAACAAGCAGTGAGATGGTGAAGCACACCAGGCCGATGGCGATAACGGGGTTGTCGCCGCGGCGATCTTGTAGGCGTCCCAGTGAGAAACGCGCCGCCATCATCGCCACCGCATAGGCGATGAAGAAGAAGCTGGCGCCCCTAGCCAGGCCGCTCAGCTGCGAGTATCGGTTCAGGAATGTAATCACGCCCGCATACGCCAGGCCGATGAGCAGCATGAACAGACCGATCGGCACCACTCTCGGCGTCATGATGTCATCGAAGGAAAATGTGCGCTTCGTCTCGCTTGCCGACGAATCCTCGGTGGCCTCGGCCTTGGTTTCCGCAGTGGTGGGCCCGTTGTGTTGTGGCAGAACGAGTGCCAGCACCAGTCCGACAATGGACAGGCCGAGGGCTGTGGTAAAGAGGACGCTGTAGCCGACCGAGCCAATAAGGGCTAGGCCGAGAGCTGGGCCAATCGCGGTGGCCAGGGTGGTGCCGAGCGAGATATAGCCAGTTCCCTCTGCGCGGCGCGAAGCCGGAATAGCGGTCTGGGCGGCGGCCATCACGGCGGTGGAAGCTAATGCGTAGGTCAGGCCGTGGATGATGCGGATTGCAATCAGGACCGGCAGGGATGCGGCCCAAATGTAGGCGGCACAGGCTGCCACGATGACAGCGAGCGAGCCAAGCATGATTCTGCGACCACCGAAGGTGTCCACCAAGTAGCCGGAAAAGAGTCGCGCGATGGTGGCGCCGACCACGAAAGAACTGGCAGCGAAGCCACCGGCGGCATCTGAGGCGGAGAAGCGCTGGACGGCGTAGAGCGCCATGACTGTGATTGAAAGGTAGAACACCAGGTACATGCTGAAGTTAATCAGCCAGCTGATGATGAACGCGGGGGAGAAGAGCTTGTCTTGCCCGTGCTGCTCGTCCTGCTCGTTCTGTTTGTGCCTGTTCTGTGTGGTCGTATGCGTTGTCATGCTGAAGATACGGTCTCTTTTCTCGTTTGAAAACGATCGTGGAATTAGTGCTTTGGCGAAACTGCTTTCCGGCATTTGTATCATGCAAAAATGCAGTTAGGGCTCGAATTATAACAATTGGTTTGTATGATGCAAATGTGCTTTTTCGGCCTTAACCGCATCCGTGGCGCGCTAGAATAGGGGCTGTTCAGCAAACAGATACATCCCGCAGGCCCATTAAAGGGCCGACATAAAGGCGACAAGAGGATTGACTGCCACCGTGCGAAACGACGACCTGGCCGCGCTCGTTTACGAGAACATGCTGCTATCCCGGGTGAGCTCCAGCGGCTACCGACCACATCGTAAGGACATCCTGTTGGATCGCTCCGCCGCAGCACTGCTGGCTAGGCTGGAAGCACAGCCGGATATGACAGTCGCCGAGCTCTCCGATGCACTAGGGCTGGACATTTCTACAGTGCATCGCCAGCTGGCCGCCGCCATGCGGCAGGGGTATATCGCGAAGAGGTCCGCGCCGTCGTCAAGCGCGAAGGTGCATAGCGCGACCGACAAGGGGCTAGAGCTGCTGCACCGGGAGATTGAGGCGCGTAAGAATACCGTCGATGACATTACGCATGGCTGGGAAGACTCGGAGCTCGCGGAGTTCGTGCGATTGATGCGCAAATTCAACGAGGGCGTGGAAGAAATGCGTGGTCATCCATGGCCTAGATAACCGCGGATGCAGTGGTCATGGAATACTTGAGGGCGTGGCTGAGAAAAAGAAGATCGCAAACGTCCTTGCTAACCGATACGCCTCTGCGACTCTGGCTGAGTTGTGGAGCCCTGAGTACAAGATCATCCTCGAGCGCAAGCTCTGGATTGCCGTTCTGAAGGCTCAGGTCGCTCGCGGAATTGAGGTGCCGGAGGGCACTATCGAGGCGTATGAGAAGGTCATCGACCAGGTTGACCTCGACTCCATTGCCGCCCGTGAGCGTATTACTCGCCACGATGTGAAGGCTCGCATTGAAGAGTTCTGCGACCTGGCTGGCACCGAGCACATTCACAAGGGTATGACCTCGCGTGACCTGACCGAAAACGTTGAGCAGCTGCAGGTTCTGCAGTCGCTGAAGGTCGTGCGCGACAAGGCCGTTGCCGTTGCCGCCCGCACTGCGGAAAAGGCCTCCGAGTACCAGTCGCTGGTGATGGCAGGTCGCTCCCACAACGTCGCCGCACAGGCAACAACCCTGGGTAAGCGCTTCGCCTCTGCTGCGGACGAGATGCTGCTGGGCATCGAGCGCGTAGAAGACCTGATTTCCCGCTACCCACTGCGTGGCATCAAGGGCCCGATGGGTACCGCCCAGGACATGCTGGATCTGCTTGACGGTGATGAGTCCGCACTGGCCTCCCTCGAAAACGAAATCGCTGAAGGCCTCGGCTTCGACCGCGTCTTTGACTCCGTTGGTCAGGTCTACCCGCGCACCCTCGACTTCGACGCTCTGTCCGCACTGGTCGAGCTGGGCGCAGGCCCGGCGTCGCTGGCCACCACCATCCGCCTGATGGCCGGTAATGAGACCGTCACCGAGGGCTTCAAGGAAGGCCAGGTCGGCTCTTCCGCCATGCCGCACAAGATGAACGCCCGCTCCTGTGAGCGCGTCCACGGTTTCCAGGTCATCCTGCGTGGTTACATGACCATGCTCTCCGAATACGCCGGTACTCAGTGGAACGAAGGCGACGTTTCCTGCTCCGTGGTTCGCCGCGTTGCACTGCCGGATGCTTTCTTCGCCATGGACGGCATGTTCGAAACCTTCCTCACCGTCCTGTCCGAGTTCGGTGCATTCCCGGCCATGATCGACCGTGAGCTGGAGCGCTACCTGCCGTTCCTGGCTTCCACCAAGATCCTCATGGCAGCCGTTCGCGCTGGTATGGGCCGCGAGGAAGCCCACGAGATCATCAAGGAGCACGCCGTCGCCACCGCACTGGATATGCGCGAAAAGGGTGCTGAGCAGAATCTCACTGAACGTCTCGCTGCAGATGAGCGTTTCCCGCTGGATGCCGCAGGGCTTGCCGACGCTCTGGCGAACCGCCATGCGTTCATCGGTGCCGCGGAATCCCAGGTTGACCGCGTAGTTGCACGTGTGCAGGCTGTCGTGGACAAGTACCCAGAGGCCGCGGCCTACAAGCCGGGCGAGATTCTGTAGCTTCGCGAGCGTCACGCGCGAATCGCGAAGCGCGAAACGCGCAAACGTGCAAACGTAAGTACCTTTGAAAAACTCTGTCACGTTGGTGGCAGAGTTTTTCGTCGTTTGTTGGCGAAACCACCAGTGAGCAGCCAAGTTCCTCGGTACGATGAGCGGTAAGTATCGAAACCTCTACGCGAAAGGTGCCCGACGTGACATCGGCTGTTAGGACTTCGCTTTCTCGCCCAGGTGCCACATTGAATGTGCTGCGCTGGGTTCCAGAAAATGACAAGGGCGCGCCCGTTACTCCTAAGGGAGTGGTGCAGATTGTCCACGGCATGGTCGAGTACGCCAACCGCTACGCCAAGTTCGCCGAGTACCTCGTATCCCAGGGCTATGCCGTCGTCGCGCACGACCATCGCGGCCACGGTATGACCAAGACAGATGCTGGCATCCCGGGCTACTTCGCTGACTACGGTGGCTGGAACTTGATTCTCGAAGACCTCCACGCGGTGCGCCAGTATGTTGATGCTGAATTCCCAGGCAGCAAGCACTATATTCTCGGCCACTCCATGGGGTCGCTTCTGACTCGTAACTACATCGCCAAGTACGGCGAAGGGCTCACCGGCGTCATTATCATGGGTACTGTGTCGTGGCCAGGGGCTAAGGGCGACGCGGGAATGAAGGTGGCAAACCTGCTGGCTAAGATTCGTCCTACCGCGCCGGGCAAGCTGCTCAACACTCTCACCTTTGCTGATTACAACAAGGGCTTTGAGCGCCGCACTAAGTTTGATTGGCTCACCCGCGACCACAAGGTTGTTGATGCTTATATTGCGGACGACAAGTGTGGTTTCGTTCCCACCAATGCCTTTTTCCGCGACCTTCTCGTCGGCACGCACTACGCGAACTCGCCTGAAGCCTATGAGAAAGCGCCTGATGAGCTGCCGCTTTTCGTGGTTTCCGGTGCCGTTGATCCGGCGGGTGGCGCTGCCTGTGTGACTGAGGTCGTGGGCAAATACCTGAACGCGGGCAAGAAGGACGTGCGCTTTAAGGTCTATCCGGATGGTCGCCATGAGATTCTCAACGAGTTGAATAAGGAAGAGGTCTACTCCGACATTGTGGCGTGGTTGGAGTCCCGCTAGGGGGAGCTGGTTAATAGACAAAAAGTATGCCCGTTCGGCGGGTCGACCGGTGGGCATCTTTTGCTACTTATCCCAATGCGAGTTACTGACTGCGTTTATGTCAGCGGCGGCAGGGCGATGCAAGTTACTGACTGCGTTTATGACAAAAATGGCCTGAAAAATTGCCTGAAAGTGTCATAAACTCATACAGTTTCACATTTGCAGCCCGTAATCATATTTGGCGCCCGTAATTTTTGGGGTCTGCCCAGTCATTATCTTGAGAATCAGACATACTTTTGTCATGTAACGTTCTTTTTACGCTTGAAGATTTACGCTTGAAGAAAAGGAACCGACCACATGATCAGAAGAAGACAACTCTCAGCGGTCGTGCTCACCATCTCCATGCTGCTGGTGCTCGTAGGCTCTTTTGCGGGAATCACAACAGGGCGTGCACAGGCGCAAGAGGCCGCGAGTACTATCTCGCCAACCATGGTGATCCTGGATGCTTCAGGGTCAATGCTTGCCGACGACGCGGGCGGCCAGACCCGAATGGAGGCAGCGAAGACTGCCACGAGTAAGTTCGCGGGATCGGTGTCAGAGGACTCCGAAATTGGGTTCATGGTCTACGGCACGGAAGTTGGCAATTCGCCGGAGGAGCGGGAAGCTGGCTGTCAGGACATCACCACGCTGCTGCCCGTGCAGGCGGGTAACTCGGCGAAGATTCCTGCTGAAGTAGGAAAGGTCCAAGCCTCCGGCCACACCCCGATGGGGCCTGCGCTGCGTCAGGCTGCCGATGAGTTGCCGAAAGAAGGGCAACGTTCGATTGTGTTGGTCTCCGATGGTGAGGACACCTGTGCTCCGCCACCGGTGTGCGAGGTAGCCAAGGAACTCAAGCAGCAGGGCATTGACCTGGTCATCAACACAGTTGGTTTCCTTGTTGATGCAGGTGCACGTGCTGAACTGGAGTGCATTGCTGAGGCCACTGGCGGTGAGTACCTGGACGCCCAGGACTCCGATTCGCTGGCTGAGTCCATGAAGACGCTGGCGACCCGCACCGCACGCACCGCGCAGTCCAGCGCGCAAGAGATACAGGGCGGCGACGCTCCTACGAGCGCTACCAAGGTGCCTGCCGACGTGGAAACGTTCTCGACCAAGCTGCGGGAAAAGACTCCTGAGTCCGAGCGCAGCATCAGTAATCAGGAAGGCGACGGTGCTGAGTACTTCTCCGTCCCGGTCGCTGAGGGAGAGCGGCTTGCAATTAGTGCGGCCACGGTGCCGGGAGCGTCGTCAGGCGCGACTTTGATGGACCTAGATGTCCGCAACTTCGCGCTCACTATGCATTTGGATGACAGCAGTTGCTTCCTTGCCAATGATTTCGGCAATGGCATCATCGACTCCAATGGCCCCTTTTTCGCATCGATAACAACCAAGCAGTCCGGAGGAGCGGAGGGGGACTGTAAGTCGGGCAATATGGTGTTCTCCGTGGCCCGAAAAGGAGGCCCCTTCGAGGGCCAGGACATTCCTGCAGAAGTAACCATCAAGCGTTTCGCCAACGAAAACCTGATTGATGTGCCGGAGGCGTTCCCGTCCGACAAGGAGAGCTTGACCCCTCCGCCCGCGACACCGGAAGCGGATCAGGCTAAGAAGGTCACCCCAGGTTCGTGGTTCGATGACGCCACGGAACTTACTGCCGACAGCATCAGCAGCGTCACGGCCGACATTGTTCCTGGTGAGACGCACGTGTACAAGATCAAGTCCGAGTATGGGCAGCAGCTCCGCGGCGCCGTCAAACTCATTGACGCCCCAGAAGCGGACAAGCTTGCACAGATCTCCGGCCTGGATATCAAGACGCTGAACTCGGCACGCCAGCTCGCCGGCAGCGAGGAAAACCGTCCGGCCAATGAACACCAGATCGGTGAAGAGACTACATTTGGTAACTCGGCCCGGATTAACTATCGCAATCGGATCGGCGAAGATAGTGAAAAGTCGGGCGATTACGAGGCTGAAAGAGCCTGGTTGGATGGCGACCAGTACATCGTTGTCTTCTTCAACAACAGCTGGGGTGCCGGTCAATCCCACGATGTCGCGGGTGTTCAAAACGTCCCGGTGACTTACCAGCTGACCACGGAGTTGGTCGGCGAGAAGATTCCGGGCCCAGCTTTTGAACAGGTCGCGCACAAGTCGCCAAGTAGCGAGGCCCCGACTAGTAGCCAGCAGAATCCGAAGGGCACCGAAGAAAACGAGGATGACGGCTCTTCCAACATGATGTGGTTCTCTATTGGTGCAGTTCTGTTAGCCGTCGTCGGCGCGGCAATCGCGTTGACCCGTAAGTAACGCTAGAGCGTCCAGTACACGCCGAATCGGTCAGGCTTGACGACGGCTTCCGTGCCCTCGGCAACCTCAGCGCCTGTTAGGCCAAGCGCTTGGCAGGCGCTTTCGACCTCTTCGGCCGAATCGCTGGAGAGGCGCATCGCCACACCGTCGCCGAAGGTGAAATTGTGCATGCCCGGCGAGTCGAGCGTCATGAAATTCCCTGACCCGAAAAGCCGGTTGTATACCTCGGTGGCGGCGGCAGCCTGTGGTTCGTCGCCTGTCCACATGAAGTAGGGAATAACGGCGGGATTCGCTGTCTTTGCGGCAGCGTCCGTGCTTGCAGCCCCGCTGGTTAAGGAATCAATCATCAGTTGCCAGTTGACCCCATTGCCGTCGACCAACCAGCCAAAGAGCGGCGAGAAATCGTAGCTGGTCAGGGGCATGAGCGTAGCACCACCGCTGATGGTTTCATCACCCGCCATCAGATGCTCCCACAGTCTGCGCAGCTGGTTTTCCTGACCAGGGGCAAATCGCACCATAAAAGACACAGCGGGGGTTAATCGGCGGTTCCCGTTCTCAATGAGTTCAAAGTCCATCCCGCCGATGGTGAGCGTGGTGGAGTTGGGCTTGATGTTGGAGTGAAAACCTTCGGCGTAAAACCGCGCAGCGGCGCGGGGGTCGTCGTTAAGCGCGATCACGGCCGAGATAGAAACAGTCATGAAAATGAGCCTAACGACGAGCGCCTAACCGCGCAGAGAACGCAGCGTTTGATCCTAGTCAGTGAAGAATCTTCATACGGCGATATCCCCAGTAACGCTGCGCTGATTAGGGGATTTCAGTTAGTGGCGTGGGCTCTGCTCGCGAACTAGGTCTGCAAATCTGTTGATGTAGTCGCGAACAAAGTCCTCAGTGCTTGACGACGTGAATTCTCCTTGTTCGTCAATGAGTGTTGGCGATTGTCCCAGGAAGACCTCTGGCTGACCGAGCATCGGCATGTCGAAGTACGACAGCGCGAGTCGCAAGTTCTTCTGAGAGCTATAACCGCCCATACGGCCGACGGAGTGGCTGATAATTCCCGCGGGCAGGTTCTTCCATGCCACATCACCGTTGGGCTTAGATCCGATGTCAACGGCATTCTTCAGAGCTGCAGGAATTGTGCGGTTGTTTTCTGGGGTGACAAATAGGATGCCATCGCTGGCTTTAATGGTTTCCCGGAAACTGGTGTATTCCGCGGGAGTCGCAATATCGGACACTGCGGGGTCGTCGTAGTCGAAGTTGTAGAGAGGGAGGTCACGAATCTCGACGATGTCGACTTTGAAGTCATCGGGGAAGTACGTGGCTGCCTTGAGTGCAATCTTTCGTGCATAGGAGGCTCGACGCAAGCTTCCTACCAGGATAGAAATCTGTGCAGTCATGCGAATGTTCCTTTCTTAGGATGTATGGGGAAAGACGTGGATTTAGAAATCCCAGTCTTCATCTGCGGTGTCTTCGGCTTTTCCGATGACATATGCGGAGCCGGAACCGGAGAAAAAGTCGTGGTTTTCATCTGACCCCGGGGTGAGGGCGGCGAGAATTTCGGGCTTGAAGGCGGTCTCTTCATGGTTAAACCGCTGCGGGTATCCCAAGTTCATGAGCGCTTTGTTGGCGTTGTATCGAATGAAGTTGGCAACGTCGTCGTAGAGCCCGAGTGGTTGGTATAGGGCTTCGGAGTACCTCAGTTCGAGCTGGTATAGATCATCGAGAAGTTCGAAGACGAAAGCCTTCATCTGCGTTTGCGTGGCGGTGTCGTAGGTTTCTACGCCTCGCTGGAATTTGTAGCCGGAGTAATAGCCGTGAACAGCTTTGTCACGCAGAATCAGGCGCACCATGTCGGCGGTATTGGTCAGGATGCCACGTGATGCGAAGTGCAGCGGGAGGTAGAAGCCGGCGTAGAGCGAGAAGGACGAAAGAAGCGTTGCTGCCGCCTTTCGCTTGAGTGGAACGTCGCCGTAATAGTGTTTGAGCACAGCTTTTGACCGAGCCTGCAGGATGTCATTGGCGACTGCCCATTGGTAGGCAGCGTCGATGTCAGGGGTATTGGATAGCGTAGAAAATACTGAAGAATAAGACTTTGCATGCACTGCTTGCATGAAAGCGATATTCGTGTAGACGGCCTCTTCATGTTCGGTGCGGGCATCTTGAATTTGGGAAATCTCCCCGACAGACGCCTGGACTGTGTCGAGCATGGTCAGTCCGGTGAAGACCTTCATGGTCAGCTCGCGTTCTAGATCGGTGAGACGTCGCCAGTCTGCAAGGTCATTGGACAGCGGAACTTTTTCGGGCAGCCAAAAATTTGCTGTTAGGCGATTCCACACTTCGAGATCTTTGTCATCTTGCACTCGGTTCCAGTTGATTGGCCGAAGGCGGGCAGCTGGGTCCTTTCGAAAAGACGGTGGCGTAGTTGAATAGCTGTAGATGTTCAAGAAGTAGCGCTCCTCCAGAATTCTTCCAGGCCCTCTTTGACGTTCTCCACATCGTGGTCTGTCCCCAGTAGCTCATAGTGGTATAGCTCCGGAACCTGGCATTTTGCAGAAATGATGGCTCCGGCTATGCAAAAGTCGGTGCCGAAATTTGTGTTGCCCGAGGTGATGACACCGCGGATGAAACTCCTGTTGGTTTCGTCGTTGAGAAAAGCGATGACTTGCTTAGGTACCGCGCGGCGCCGACATCCGCCACCATAAGTCGGTGTGATCAGGACAAATGGGCTGCAAACGCGAATCATTCCGTCTTTTCGCGGATGTAACGGGATGCGTGCTGCTGGTTGAGCCAGCTTTTGGACGAACCGGTGAGTGTTTTCAGAAGCACTGGAGAAGTACACGATTCGGGGTGACTCCTCCGGTGGGAGTTCCGTGAAAGTCAGCGGCGTCTTCGATGATGAAGACACTCGATTACCTCCTATGTTCAATGGATTGAACAATAACGTACAGGAGTGAACGTGGTGTCAACAAGGTGCTGCTTACGTAAGACTGAACGTGCTTAGTAATGCAATTGAGAAGTAAAGCCGCGGCTCTGTATTAACGGCAGAAAAATCCAGCAGTTGATTTTCAAGGCGAGAAAGATAGCGGGGCTGGCAGCGGGGGTGTCTCCCCAACGAGGGGAGGTAGATTCCAGAGGCCTCTCAGCGGAGCCAAACAGGGCAAACAAAAAGGCCGCGCTTTGGAATGAACCAGTCAACGAGATGACTGGGTTTCCAAAGTGCGGCCTTTTCTACAGCGCTTAGCATCAATGCGTTATGGAATAACTACAGATGCATAGCGAAATCCACTACTTCAGTGGGCGAACACTTCCGGTGAAGTGCGGACGCTTCTTCTTGCGGTCCCATGCGACGATTTTGACTGCGCGGCCAATGTTGGAGCTGCCATCAGTCAGATCGTGTGCGGCACCCGCGCCGTCACCGGTGTGGGTGAGGGCGACATTGATCGTGGTCGGCAGAACGACTGGTGCCCCGAAGGAAATCTGGAACTCGTATGGCTGACCCGGCAGAACCTGCGCCTCAGCCAGCGCGCGGGAGGCGGTGTACATGCCGTGTGCAATTGCTGCCGGCATACCCAGGGCCTTGGCGGAGACAGAGGTGATGTGAATCGGGTTCCAGTCACCGGAAACCTTGGCCCACTGGCGGCCAGTGTTGCCAGCTAGCTTCCACTGAGCGGTGGGGAAGGGAACCTTGAACTGCTCGCGTTTGATGGTCTCGGCGCCGGACTTGATGGCCTCACGCTGTGCCTGGACCTCTTCGAAGCCCTCGGCATCCTTCAGGCGAACGCCCTTGGCCAGATACACCGACTGCTCCTCGACCAAGGTGGCGCCGGATGTGGACGATGTAACAGTTGACTCCAGAACAACCTCAGTGCCCGAGCGGTGAGCGCGGAATGCGGCAACCTTCACCGCGATATCAACTTTGCCACCGAGTGTGACAGGCGAGATTTCGCGGTAGGTGTTCTCGGTGTGGACCAGGCCCATCATCGGCAGCGGGAAATCATCCGCAGCCATTAGCTCCATCTGGATGGGCATGATTAGGGCGTGGATGTGGCCGAAGAAAGCCTGTTCAGACTTCGGGGCGCCAACGACGTCGCGGAAGTCCTGGTCACGGTCGGCATCGACAGTGACGCCCTTGACCACTAGTTCATCGACCTTGATTTCGGTGGAGTTCGGGCGTTTCTTCGCCGAACCAGCAGCTGCCTTGGCGTAGAGCGGAACCAGATTGGGAATGGCATCCAGGGTCTTAGCCATAAGTTTTCCTCTTTCCTCCTTATCGGGAGCCTATGCGGAAGCCGCGACTTCGCTTAGGCGCCGACGATGTTCTGACCGCAGACGCGCAGGACGTGACCATTGACGCCGAGAGCGCGGTCGGAGACCAGGAAGGCGATTGCCTGGGCGACATCGCCCGGCTGGCCACCCTGCTGCAGCGAGTTCACGCGTCGAGCAACCTGGCGGTTGACGAACGGAATAGCAGCGGTCATGTCGGTCTCGATGAAGCCCGGAGCAACAGCGTTGATGTTGCCGCCGCGCTTAGCAAACTCCTCAGCGTAAGCCTCGACCATTGCGATAACGCCGGCCTTGGAGGTGGCGTAGTTGGTCTGGCCGCGGTTACCTGCGATACCGGAGGTGGAAGCCATGGTGGCAATACGCGGAGCCTTCTCGAAGGCCTTGTGGTTCAGCAGCTGCTCGTTCATCTTCAGCTGAGACTCGATGTTGACGGCGATGACCGAGCCCCACTTGGCGTCGTCCATGTTGGCGAACATCTTGTCGCGGGTGATGCCTGCGTTGTGGATGACGATGTCCAGGCGACCGTAGCGGGCCACAGCGGCATCGGCAATGGCGTTGCCGGCGTCGTCGGCAGTGATGTCCTGCTGCAGAGCCAGGCCACCGAGCTCGTTGGCAACCTTGGACAGAGCCTCGCCCGCCTGTGGAACGTCGATGACGATGACCTCTGCGCCGTCAGCCTTGAGCTGGCGAGCGATAGCGGCACCGATACCACGGGCGGAACCGGTGACAGCGGCAACCTTGCCAGCCAGCGGCTTATCCCAGTCGGACGGGATCTCGCCCGCGTCGGAGGTGACGCGGAGGAACTGGCCGTCGATGAAGGCCGAGCGGCCGGAGAGGAAGAAGTGCAGGGAGGAAATCACGGATGGCGCGGTGACCGAGACCCCCGGAGCAACGAGGATGCCGTTGGCGGTGGAGCCGCCACGAACCTCGTGGCCGAGGGAGCGAATCAGGCCCTCGATACCACCGGCGACAGCGTTCTCAGCGATCTCGGCCGGGGTTGCGTTGTGGTGAGCATCCTTGGCGCGGGAGACGGTGACGATGCGACCACCCTTGTCCAGCTTGCGCATGTGCTTTGCAGCAGCGAGCACTGGGCCCTGCAGCTCTGCCGGACGCTTGGCCTCAGTGGCGACGAGGACAATGGCACCAATCTTGTCGTCAGCGGCGTTGCCACGACGGACCTGCAGACCCCACTCAGCCAGCTGAGCTGCAACTGCGTCTGCATCTGCACCCTCGCCGGTGACGAGCACCTTGTCGTTGTTCAGCAGCGGACCGCCCGGCTTGTGGCGGCGCAGGAACGGTGGCTGCGGCAGGCCAGCGGCCTTAGCCAGTCCAGTGAGCGGACCACCGTTGACGAGTTCCTGGTACTTATCGGTCATGGAAAATTCTCCTTGAAAGTAAAAGTGTCTTTATCGGTGGTGCGCTTTTAGACGCGAGCCTCGAGAACTGCGACAACACCCTGGCCGCCCGCAGCACAAACGGAGATCAGGCCGCGAGTGGTCTTGCCGGTCTCGTCTGCCTTCTGACGCAGCATCTTGGCGAGGGCTGCCACAATGCGGCCGCCGGTAGCGGCGAATGGGTGGCCGGCTGCCAGGGAAGAGCCCTTGACGTTGAGCTTCTCGCGCGGGATGGAGCCCAGCGGGCCTTCCAGTCCAAGCTTGGTGCGGCAGAACTCCTCGTCCTCCCATGCCTTCATGGTGGACAGGACAGTGCCGGCGAAGGCCTCGTGGATCTCGAAGAAATCGAAGTCGTCGAAGGTCCAGCCGTTGCGGGCCAGCAGGCGCGGGGTGGCGTAAGCCGGAGCCATCAGCAGGCCCTCGTCGCCGTGGACGAAGTCGACTGCGGCTGCCTCGGAATCGACGACGTCGGCAAGCACCGGCAGACCGCGCTCAGCGGCCCACTCCGGGGTGGAGACGAGGACGGCGGAGGCGCCGTCGGTAAGCGGAGTGGAGTTACCGGCGGTCATGGTCGGCTCTGCTTCCAGACCGCGGCCGAAGACTGGCTTGAGCTTGGCCAGCTTCTCCGGGGTGGAGTCCGGGCGCATGTTGGTGTCGCGGGAAACGCCCTTGTACGGGGTGACGAGGTCAGTGAAGAAGCCCTCGTCGTAAGCGTTTGCCATGTTCTGGTGGGAAGCGGCGGCGAGCTCGTCCTGCTCGGCGCGGGTAACGCCCCACTTGGCGGTGGTGATGGCCTGGTGCTCGCCCATGGACAGACCAGTGCGCGGCTCGCCGGTCGACGGGGTGTCCGGAGCCAGGTCGGACGGACGAGCCTTCAGGAAGACCTTTGCCATGTCCAGAGTGGACTTCTGGCGGCTGGCCTCCAGCAGGATCTTGCGCAGACGGTCGTTGACAGCAATCGGAGCGTCGGAGGTGGTGTCCACGCCGCCGGCGATAGCGGAGTCAATCTGGCCCAGCTTAATCATGTTGGAGACAGAGTTGAGGGCCTCCATGCCGGTGGCACATGCCATCTGAATGTCGAAAGCCGGGGTGTCCGGCGCCAGTGCGGAGCCGAGGACACATTCACGGGTGAGGTTAAAGTCACGGGAGTGCTTCAGCACGGCGCCGGCGGAGACTGCGCCGAGGCGCTCGCCGCCGATACCGAAGCGGGCGACGAGACCGTCGATTGCAGCGGTCAGCATGTCCTGGTTCGACTCGTTAGCGTATTCCTTATTAGAACGAGCGAACGGAATGCGGTTACCGCCGACAACGACTGCGCGGCGCAGAGAGTTATTGTTGGCCTGAGCTGCCATGTGATTGTTCCCTTCAAAATCCTTGAAGTGTGACGTGAATTACTAAATTTAGACAATACTGGTATCGGTGTTTTCTGTCACGTTTTTAGAAATATTTTTGCCCGGTCATCTACCGAGCGGGGGAGGTGAGGGGTAAACACCGTCGTCCACCTGTGAAAAATTCGATGGGCAGCACTCCGGAATCTCAAAAGTTTTCCCGCTTGACGACGGTAATTGCGTCATTCCCCACTAGTTGGGGTGGTGGCCGGAGGTATCAATAGAGTGCAAAAGCGTATAGGGGTTTAGACTTTATCGCCATGCGACCTGAACTTTCCTCGTATAACCATCTTTCCGCGGGCAAGGTCCGGGAAATCTACGAGATTGACCCTGAGACTCTGCTGCTTGTGGTCAGTGACCGTATTTCTGCCTTCGACCACATTCTGGAGACCCCGATTCCTGACAAGGGTCGAGTGCTCACCGCGATGAGCGTGTTCTTCTTCGATGAGATTGACTTCCCGAACCACATGGCTGGCCCGGCTGACGATGAGCGCATTCCGGAGGAGTGCCTAGGTCGTGCGCTGGTGTGCAAGAAGCTGGACATGCTGCCATTCGAGTGCGTGGCACGTGGCTACCTGACAGGCTCTGGCCTGGTCGAGTACAAGGAAAACGGCACTGTCTGTGGCATTGAGCTGCCAGAGGGCCTCGTCGAGGGCTCCAAGTTGCCGGAACCGATTTTCACCCCGGCCACCAAGGCTGAGCTGGGCGAGCACGACGAGAATGTCTCTTTCGACGCCGTTGTGGAGTCCCTGGGGCAGAAGCGCGCCGAAGAGCTGCGCGATGCCACCCTGCGTATCTACACCCAGGCTGCTGAACTGGCTGCTGAGCGCGGCATCATCCTGGCCGACACCAAGTTCGAGTTCGGTCTCGACTCCGACGGCAATCTGGTGCTGGCCGACGAGGTTCTCACCCCGGACTCCTCCCGCTACTGGCCAGCCGACTCCTACCAGGAGGGTTCGGTTAACCCGAGCTTTGACAAGCAGTACGTCCGAAACTGGCTGACCTGCTCCAAGTCCGGCTGGAAGAAGGACGAGGGCACTCCGCCGCCAGCGCTGCCGGGTAGTGTTGTGGAAGCAACTCGCGAGCGGTACGTCGAGGCCTACGAACGACTGTCGGGCCGCCGCTTCTCGGACTGGATTGGAGAACCTGCGTGAGCGAAGTGACCTTGGACTCGGCATCCGTCGGCAAGCCTGCAAAAAAGGATTTGCCCGCACCCCGTGCACAACGGAAGCCGGTGACTCGGTCCTTCCACGGAAGGGACTTCACCGATAACTTCGAGTGGCTCCGCGATAAGGAAAACTCCGAGGTTATCGACTACCTAGAGGCTGAAAATGCCTATACGGAGGCTTTTACCTCCGATGTTGACGGCACCGCGGACGCGATTTTTAAGGAGATCAAGTCGCGTGTGCAGGAGACCGACATGTCGGTCCCAACTCGCCTTAACGGCTGGTGGTACTACTCGCGCACGCAGGAGGGCAAGTCCTACGGGATGAGCTGTCGCGTGCGTGCGGAGGCCGGTGACGGTCTTGCCGCGTGGACGCCGCCGACCATCGCCGACGATGCCCCAGCACCAGGAGAACAGGTCATCCTGGATGCCAACGAGCTGGCCGAAGGCCACGATTTCTTCGCCCTCGGCGCAGCGAGCGTCTCCGCGGACGGCAATCTGCTGGCCTATTCCACCGACGTCACAGGCGACGAACGCTACACGTTGCGCGTAAAGGATCTGCGCACGGGCGAACTGCTTGACGACGAAATTGCGGGCATCGCCGCAGGTGCTACCTGGGTCGGCTCGGAGTGGATCTTCTATCAGAAGGTCGACGAAGCCTGGCGGCCGGATTCCGTGTGGCGTCACCGTGTGGGCACCTCCACCGAGGACGATGTCTGTGTCTTCCATGAGCCCGATGAGGCCTACTGGGTTGGAGTCGGCACGGTACGCAGCGAAAAGTACCTGATTATTGAGAGCTCCTCGAAGATTACTTCCGAGGTTTGGTACCTGGACGCCAGTGACCCGACCGGTGAGTTCACCTGCGTGCGCCCGCGTGAGGCCGGTGTTGAATACGACATCGATCACGCCGTCATTAGCGGCCGGGATATGTGGCTGATTACACACAATATGACTGGTTCGAACTTCGCACTGGCCATGGTGCCGGCGGGGTCTTTCGACAGCATTTCGGATCTCACTGAGCTGGTTCCGCACCGCGATGACGTCCGCGTTGAGGGCGTCGACTGCTTCGCTGGGCACATCGCGTTTGGTTACCGTCGTGGCGGTATTGGCCGTGTGGCGCTGGCGGTATTGGGTCAGGATGAGGATGGTGCTGGCTCCGCTGGTGATGCCTCTGATACAAGCCATGCTGCTGCTCCAGTGCCAGCGTCCGCTGTGAACTTCGTCGAGCTCGACTTCGACGAAGAGCTCTACTCTGCAGGCACTACCGGCAATGCTGAATGGGACACCCCGGTGTTGCGCTACGCTTACGGCTCCTTCACCACGCCGTCGCAGCTTTGGCAGATTGATATTGCCTCGGGCAAGCGGGTGCTGCTCAAGGAGCAGAAGATTCGCGGGAAGTTTAATCGCGGTGATTACGTCGCCAAGCGTGAATGGGTGAGTGCAGCCGACGGTGCCCAGATTCCGGTATCGATTATCCACCGCGCGGACCTGGACCTGAGCAAGCCGAATCCGACGCTGCTCTACGGCTACGGTTCCTATGAAGCCTCGATGGATCCTGGCTTTTCCATCGCGCGACTGTCGCTGCTGGATCGTGGGATGATTTTTGTCATTGCACACGTCCGCGGTGGTGGCGAAATGGGCCGCGGCTGGTGGGAGAACGGTCGCGCAACCACGAAGAAGAACACATTCACTGACTTCGTCGCCGTCGCTGACTACCTGCTGGATTCTGGGTGGACCACACGCGAGCAGCTGGTAGCACTCGGCGGTTCGGCGGGCGGCATGCTGATGGGCGTGGTCGCGAACATTGCTGGCGATAGGTTCGCGGGCATTCAGGCCGTGGTCCCGTTTGTCGACTGCCTGACATCCATGCTGATGCCAGAGCTGCCGCTGACCGTGGTGGAGTGGGATGAGTGGGGCGATCCCTACCACGACCCGGAGGTCTACGACTACATGGCCTCCTACGCGCCGTACGAGAACATCTCGGCCGATGCGAAGTACCCGAAGATTCTCGCGATTACTAGTTTGAACGACACCCGCGTGCTCTACGTGGAGCCGGCAAAGTGGATCGCCAAGCTGCGCGAGGTTGTCGGAGGTCAGCCGGGGCAGTTCCTGCTCAAGACCGAGATGTCCGCAGGTCATGGTGGTGTTTCCGGTCGTTACGAACGTTGGCGTCAGACTGCCTTCGAGTACGCCTGGATTGTCCACACTGCTGGTGCGGTGGAGTAACGGCATGGATATGCGCACGCTGCTGGCAGCGCAGGGTTTTGACACCGATTCGCTTTCCGACGATCAGTTGGCCGTCTACCACACCCTTTTTCGGCGGCGGGATGTGCGCCGCGAATTCGCCGGAGAAGTGGTGGACAGGGAGCGATTGATGCGCGTGTTGGCGGCGGCCCATGCAGCCCCGTCGGTGGGGCTGTCCCAACCGTGGGACTTTCATATCATTCAGAATCCGGACCGCCTGCGGCAGTTTGCCGACCACGTAGCCGGACGCCGCGCTGAATTCGCGGCCAAGCTCGAAGGCGAGCGGCGTGAGACCTTCAATCCGATTCAGATTGAAGGAATTGTGGACTCGGGAACGGGCATCGTCGTCACCTATGACCCGACCCGTGGCGGCAAGAACATTCTCGGCCGCGACACCGTCGATGACACCGGCCTCATGTCAGTCGCGCTGGCTATTCAGAATCTGTGGCTGGCTGCTACGGCAGAGGGGCTCGGCGTCGGCTGGGTCAGTTTCTACCATGAGGATTTCCTGGCTGACTTTGTCGGTGTCGAGGCACCCGTGCGCCCGGTGGCCTGGCTGTGCATTGGTCCAGTAACGCACCTGGCCGAGGAGCGTGACTTGGAGAAGTTCGGTTGGCGCAAGGGACTGGCGCTCGATGAGGTTGTGCATTGGGGATAATCCGCGCTGCAGACGCGAATTGATGCCCTGCGATGGCGCTTTTTGAACTCTTACTTGAAAGGCTTCTGAGTATTCTCCAAGCCTTGTCCTCTCCGTTACCAAAAATTTACATACGCCTGTTTTTGTTGAATCCATGGCAGGCAGTGGGGTGCAAGAACAGATTCGGACGACCGACCAGGTCATTCGTCCAGCGGGCAAAGAGCTCGTAACTGTTGACGGTGGTGAGGTCGGTTCGCCGCTTTTGGTGTCGGTGTCGGGTTTGCGCGATGGCACATTGCTCGACGTCGCTCGTTTCGTGGCAGCGATGGAACAGCGCGGTATTACACCGTCTCTGCTGGTAGCGCCGCATGCGGGTAAAAACTGGTCGTTGCGGGAAGCTCCGGCGGTGCTGGATTGGCTCCGCCGTCGTAGCGATGACGGCATCGAGATTGTTCTCGCGGGGTTTGATCAGTCAGTTCGAGGCCGGGGCGCGGAATTTGCGTCGTTAAGCGAACATGAAGCGCGTTTGCGCCTGACCGCCGCAACGCGCCAGATGCGTGCGATGGGTTTTGAGACGGACGTCTTTGCACCGCCGAAGTGGACCATGTCGCCAGAGACCATGAACGTGCTGCCGGAGCTGGGCTTCCGTGTGGCAGCGGACCGAAATGGTGTCCGCGACCTGACCACTGGTGCTGTTGATCCGACTCGCGTGCTGGCTATCGGCGAGGGCTTCGGCGGCGCCGGTTGGTGGCGCCGTGCGGTGCGCTCCTCGGTGCAGCGCTCGCTGGAGAAGGGCCGCGCGGTGCGCGTCTCCGTCAACGCTTCGAAACTGCGGGAGCACAAGCTGCGCCAGGATGTTGTCGGCATCATTGACCAGGCGGTCGATGGGGGTGCGCAGCCGGTCAACCACTCTTCGGTGCCGCTGGGCCGCGAGCTCTTTGAAGGCATGGAGCAGGTGGGCTAGTCGCTACCTCTGACGGCTATCGAGGGACTGCCCTAGTGTGGGGTTTATGAGCAATCTCTTCGACATCCCAGTGACCACCATCGACGGTAACGAAGCAACGATGCGCGACTGGGCCGGCCACGTTCTGCTTATCGTCAACACCGCCTCGGAGTGCGGTTTCACAGATCAGTACGACGATCTGCAAGGACTTTTCGACGAACTCGCACCCCGCGGCTTCTTCGTCCTCGGCTTCCCCTGCAACCAGTTCGGTGGGCAAGAGCCCGGCAGTGCCGAGGAAATCAAGCAGTTCTGCCAGCGCGAATTCGGCGTTACCTTCCCGCTCTTCCAAAAGACGGAGGTCAACGGCGATGGCGCGCACCCACTGTACAAGCTGTTGAAGGAAACCCCGGACGCCGACGGCGAGGCTGGGGATGTGAAGTGGAACTTCGAAAAGTTCGTCGTTTCCCCAGAGGGCGAGGTCATCGGCCGTTTCCGCTCTAAGGTCTCGCCTGACGACGACACTCTGCGCGACCTCATCGAGGAAAACTTGCCTATTTAAACTTGGCTATTTGGTGGCGTCCAGCGGTGCTTGCTCGAAGTAGCCCGTGGCACCGTAGCCCACGATGCCACCTCGGTTGCGCAGGGTCATGCTAGCTAGACCGACCTTGCCAAGCTCATCGCCACCGATGGTGACCCAGTCACCCTGAACCGCGACAACCATGTTGGCGTGCACCCCAAGGCCTGCGGGGTAGCGGTAGAAAATGATGTCACCCACCTGAGGAGAGAAGTCCTTGTCGGTGACGAAAGCATCATGTGTCTTGTAGGCATCCATGAGCTGTTCGACATCCGTAACCAGCCATGGGTTCTCGGTTGTGGCAGCCGAATCCTCGGGCGTATCAAAGACCGGAACACCCGCGGACGCGAGCAGGAATGACAAGAATGGCGCAGTCCAGGAACCGGAGCAGTCGACCGTGTTGCCGAATGCGTCAAGGTTTGGATTCAGTTTCGAAGTCTCGTTCGCAGCCGCAGGTGCAGAACCCGGCCTGGTGGCAGCAGCGGCGGCGACGGCATCTGCATCAGCAGTTGGGTCTGCGTCTGAATTCGGGTGTTCGCCGACCTTGGGGATAACGCTGCGGATGTCGTCATCAGTAGCGCCACACGCCAGGCCGAAGTAAACCTCAGGGGAGGGCTGCTCCTCGTACTGATAGCGCGCAACATCCTTCAGAGCCTGCTGATAGTAAGGGCGGTCTGCCTCGGTGCGGGGGAACGTGCCACCACGCCAAGCCAGAACATTGATAGGACCGAAGAGCGTGAACCACCCGGCGAAGAGGAATACCGCCGTCAGTACCAGGATGGACACAGGCGGGATAGCGGCGCGAACACGTTGCAGCATGCTCGGTGAGGATGCGTTCTCCTGGCCGTCGTCAAGCGATGGTGAGGAAGACTCAGACCGTGCTGCATGAGGCTGCTGTGCGGGTACAGGCGCGGGTGAATCGGTGGTCATATCTTCCCAGGATAGTAGGCGGCGCTGCGGTCGTCCTTGGCGAGTGCGTCTGAGCCGTACGTAATGGCCTAGTCTGCGGCTCCTGCTGCAGAAGAGGGCGTGCAGTTAAACTGTGGTTCATGACTTCACCCGACATGCGTAACGAGGCCGAGCACGACCCTCGTGAGGATTTGCCGAGCTTCCTGCGTGAGCCGGACAAAATAGACAAGCTTCTCTATGCAGCGCTGATGCTGGTTGCCGTGTATGGCTTTGCAATCATCCCGTTCCGTGCGGTTTTGCTGCTCAAGTACACGTTCTTGCACACATGGCTGACAGGATCGAATCTGTCGGTGCTGATTCTCGCGTCGGAAAACGAGGACCGGCCGCTCTTCCTCTTCGCTGTTGTAGTGATTGCGGCGCTTTCGACAATCAAGTTCATGCCGTTCTTCTACTGGATGGGCAAGAAGTGGGGCACGGAATTCATCACGATGAGTTTCGGCGGACACCCACCGCGATGGTTTAAGAAGATGGAGAACTTCATCTATGAACGCATCGGGCTGAGTGTGCTGGCATCGTTTGTGCCATTCTCGCCGATTCCGGCCACGATTGTCGTGGCCATCGGTGGTATTGCGAAGGTGCGCGGCTGGGTAGTAGGCGTGTACCTCTTCCTCTGTGCCGCAATGCTCAAGTGCTTCTACCTGTACTTGGGCCTGAAGTTTGGCCCAAGCATCCAGGGCTCCCTGCAGACGATTGACCGGTACGTCACCTACATCACCTTCGCGCTGATTGGCTGGATGTTCCTATCCATCTGGTGGAAAAACAGGAAGCCGGGTAGCCAGGCGGCTTAATCCTGTTCGCGCTCAATCAGCGGCAGCGGGCTGTACTTGTCACGCAATGCCTTCAGTGACAGATCGTGAGCGTGCAGGCGCTTGTCCTCATCCGTCGTCGGCTGGAAGTGCGGTACCGGCTGCGGGTTGAAATCGTCATCAATTGCGACATACGTCATGGTCGAATGCAGTGCCTTGCGCAGGCCGCCGACACCCTTGCGGGGCTCACAGCAGTAGACCTGCACCGACAGGTGCATCGAGGTCGTGCCTGTACGCAGGATGCGTGCGCGCACCTCAACCAGGTCGCCAATGTGGATTGGGCTGTAGAAGCGAATACCACCTGCGTAGACAGAAATGGTCTGGCGCCCTGCCCAGTTGGTGGTAACTGCCGTCGCAGCCTCGTCGATCCACTCCATGGCGGTGCCGCCGTGGACGTTTCCGCCCCAGTTGACATCGGTCGGCTTTGCCAGGAAACGTGTGGTCAGTTCGGGTGCGGAAGAGTCCGCGGAGTAGGTCTGCGCGCGCATGCTGGCTTCGATGTCGCGGCGGAGCTCAAAACGGGAAAGAGCGGCTTTCTCAACGCGCTCTTCTTCCTCTGTTTGCGGCACCCACTTCGGCACCGGAGTCGACTTACCGTTTTCATCCATGGCCACGAAGATCACCAGGCAGTCAGCTGCGCGGGTGAACTTGCCCTCGCGCGGATCAGCCGAGAGCACTTCGTTGACGATGTGCATGGAACTGCGACCGGTATGCGCAATCTTGGAGCGCACCTCGACAATGTGGCCACTGGGAATCGGGCGAGTGAAGTGAATGTGACCGAAGTACGCAGTCACGCAGTAGCGTCCCGACCAGCCGGTCGCGCAGGCGTAAGCGGCCTTGTCAATCCACTGCAACACACGGCCGCCGTGGACAGAATTGGTTCCGGCCATAATGACATCGGTCGGCGATGCCATAAAACGGAGTACAAGAGATGGTGACGCTGGAGCATGCACCTGTTCAGCTTTTTCAGTTGACTGCGTATCCATATATGAAAGCATAACTCTAGGATGAGGTTATGGTATCCAAAATCTCGCCTTTCGACGTTCGCAGCGCTCTTTCCACCGCCGCACCCTGGGCGGCGCAACGGCTTCTCGGCCGCGAGTTGCTGTCTGACCAAGAGGCTGTCCCCTTCATCGGGGCGGATGGGGCGCAGGGGTCGTCGTTAAGGCGTGCGAGCCTTGCCAAAGCGGTGCGTCTGTCCGTGCGGATGCTCGCCCAAGAGGCGCCGGGGCATAGCGTCGAGGTGCGTGTGCCGCCCTTCGTCGCGGTCCAGTGTATTGAGGGGCCCAGGCACACACGCGGTACGCCGCCCAATGTCGTGGAGATGTCGCCGGAGATTTGGCTGGGACTCGCGTGCGGAATGATCACGTTAGAGCAGGTGCAGGCGCACATCGATATGTCGGGCACGCGCGCGGCGGAAATTGGGAATCATCTGCCGGTGGCGCGCATTTCTTAAAGCCCGTGGGGGGGGGATGCTGAATTGGTGCCTAGGCGGGTGGGGCTATTAGTGTGAATGTCGTGGCCGATACCAACATTTCAGGTGCACCAAAGTCCAAACTTTTGCCAATTTCGCCTTACGACGATCTGGGGGAGACATCCCCGCGCGAAGAATGTGGCGTTTTTGGCGTTTGGGCACCTGGCGAAGACGTGTCCAAACTCACCTACTATGGCCTGTTTGCCCTGCAGCATCGCGGCCAGGAAGCCGCCGGTATCGCAGTCGGCGACGGCGACCAAATTCTCGTATTCAAGGATCTCGGGCTTGTTTCCCAGGTTTTTGATGAGCAGACGCTCGACGCCCTGAAGGGGCACGTAGCGGTGG
The DNA here is from genome assembly GCF_030232425.1 of Corynebacterium sp. MSK019. Lineage (NCBI taxonomy): Bacteria > Bacillati > Actinomycetota > Actinomycetes > Mycobacteriales > Corynebacteriaceae > Corynebacterium > Corynebacterium sp. MSK019. The sequence goes on from NZ_JASPJT010000013.1 coordinate 26,687, forward strand.
GGCACACGCGCTACACCACCGCTGGCGCTCCTGCGTGGGAGAATGCACAGCCGATGTTCCAGATGGCCTCTGACGGCACGGACATCGCGCTGGGGCACAACGGCAACCTGACCAACCACCTCACGCTGTTCCATGAGGCGGTCGACAAGGGCCTGCTGCGTGAAGAGGGCGAGCTGCCCAGTGACTCCGCAATCATGACCACTTTGCTTGCCGACGAAACCGGCAAGATTGACCACCCCGAAGATTACGGCTGCAGCACCAATGTAGAAGCGGCCGCGATGGCACTGCTGCCGCGTTTGAAGGGTGCTTTCTGTCTTACTTTCACCGATGGCGAGACGCTGTACGCCGCGCGTGACCCATACGGTGTGCGCCCGCTGTGCCTGGGGCGCCTGTCCGGTGGCTGGGTAGTCGCATCCGAGACTTGCGCGCTGGATATCGTCGGTGCATCGTTCGTCCGCGAGATCGAGCCAGGCGAGATGGTGACCATTGATGCTTCTGGTGTGCGTTCGCAGCGTTTTGCCGAGACCGCCCACGCTGGATGCATTTTTGAGTACGTCTACCTGGCGCGCCCGGACTCCAACATCCGTGGTCGCTCCGTCAACGCGGTGCGTCTTGAGCTGGGCCGCCAGTTGGCACGTGAGTTCCCGGCTGACGGTGACCTGGTGATGCCGGTGCCGGAATCCGGTACCCCGGCCGCTGTTGGCTACGCCCAGGAATCGGGCATCCCGTTTGGACAGGGGCTGACCAAAAACGGCTACGTGGGGCGTACCTTCATTCAGCCTTCGCAGACGATTCGTCAGCTGGGCATCCGACTGAAGCTGAACCCGCTGAAGGAAGTTATCGCCGGTAAGCGCTTGGTCGTGGTCGATGATTCCATTGTCCGCGGCAACACCCAGCGTGCCCTGATTCGCATGCTGCGTGAGGCCGGTGCAAAGGAAGTGCACGTGCGCATCGCCGCACCGCCGGTGAAATGGCCGTGCTTCTACGGCATTGACTTCGCCTCTCCGGGCGAGCTGCTGGCCAACGGTGTCGATGAGAATGACATTGTCTCCGGTATCGCAACCGCGATTGGTGCCGACAGCCTGGGATTTGTCTCCATCGATGGCATGGTCGCCGCTTCCGAACAGGCAAAGAGCGAAGTGTGCTGTGCCTGCTTCGATGGCAAGTACCCGCTGGGTCTGCCGGAGGGCAATCCGAATGCGGCAGCGGTTGAGAGGATGCAGGCAGCCCAGGCTGCCAAAGCCGCAACGAGCAATTAGCCTCGAAACCTCCTTAGAATGAACTACGAGAACTGAACCGAGAACGAAGCGCAAGCGGTGCTGTAGATTGCAGCCGTTGCTTTGTTCCCGGTCCGCCAATACTCCCGGATACGGCAGTAACGCCGCCCGGGGGAGAAAGTTTAAAGCGAGAGCCTCTAATGACCGAGAACGTTTCTGGTGCTTCCTACGCTGCAGCCGGTGTCGACATCGAAGCCGGCGACCGCGCCGTTGAACTATTCGCCCCGATTGCCAAGAAGGCCACTCGCCCAGAGGTCCGTGGCGGGCTCGGTGGTTTTGCCGGCCTGTTTGCACTGGGCAACTACGAAAAGCCGCTGCTGGCCGCATCCTCCGATGGTGTGGGAACCAAGTTGGCCGTGGCGCAGGCCGTCGGCAAGCACGACACCATTGGCCTGGACCTGGTCGCCATGGTCGTCGATGACCTGGTTGTGTGCGGCGCCGAGCCGCTGTTCCTGCAGGACTACATTGCAATTGGCAAGGTCGTGCCGGAGCACGTCGCCGAGATCGTTTCCGGCATCGCCGAGGGTTGCGTCCAGGCGGGTTGCGCCCTCCTTGGTGGCGAGACTGCAGAGCACCCGGGTGTGATGGAACCGGGTGAGTACGATGTCTCCGCTACCGGCGTCGGTGTCGTGGAAGAGGACAAGCTTCTCGGCCCGGACCGCGTGCGTGAGGGCGATGTCATTATCGCCATGGAGTCCTCTGGACTTCACTCCAATGGCTACTCGCTGGCTCGCTACGTTCTCCTGGAGAAGGCCGGTCTGGAGCTCGACGGATACGTCGAAGACTTCGGACGTACCCTCGGTGAGGAGCTGCTGGAGCCAACCAAGATCTATGCGAAGGACTGCCTGGCTCTCATGAACGAGGCAGAGGTTCGCACTTTCTGCCACGTCACCGGTGGTGGATTGGCTGGCAACATGGTCCGCATCATGCCGGAAGGCCTGACCGCTGACATGAGCCGCGCAACATGGACCCCGGGCCCGATCTTCAAGACCATTGCTGAGCTCGGCAACGTCTCCCGCGAGGAGATGGAGAAGACCTTCAACATGGGTGTTGGCATGGTTGCGATTGTTTCTGCAGAGGATCGCGATCGTGCACTGGCTCTGCTGACTGCCCGCCACATCAACGCTTGGGAGCTGGGTACTGTCCGCAAGAGCGAGGCTGGCGAGGACGGGGCTGTTTTGCGCGGCAGCCACCCGCGCTTCTAAGCGTCGGCCGGCCGTCGGTTTACTGCGACGGGCGGCCGGGGACTGGGCCGGCTGGTCTGCCGTGGAGGGCGGCCTACTGATGCGACGGGGCGGTCTAGATTCTGGGTTGCACAACGGAGATCCCAGAAAACCACGGGCTGCAAATGTGAAACTGTATGAGTTTATGACACTTTCGAGCCGTTTTTCGGGCGATTTTTGTCATAAACGCAGTCAGTAACTCGGATTGATTCGCCGCGGCCGAACATAATCGGCCGAGCATAAACGCAGTCGACGAAGCAAAAGCAAGCACCCACCAACGGAATCGTTGGTGGGTGCTTGCTTTATTGAAATAGAAACGCTTTGCGGAAAATACGACAGCGGTTAGCTTGCGCTAGCTGTCGCGACCAGCGCCTGAGGCCCATTCCTCCCAGTCAGAGTAATAGTCGTCTCGATCGGACTCGTTCGACTTGCCGACGAGTTCCCGCTGCAGACGTTCCAAATCCATTTCTGGTGAATCGTACTTGAGCTGCCGGGCAACCTTCGCCTGCTTTGCTTTCGCACGGCCGCGACCCATGGCCTGACCCCCTTGTGTAATCCGTGGGACGGCACGGGGATACGGCCGACCCACTTATGTCTTATTGCGTTAATTCCTGTAAGACACCATAGCTGATTTTTAGACGAAGGGGTTACGCGGGGAGGCCCATAGTGGGTCGTGTCCTCGCGCTCAGGCAACTCAATATGCGTAGTGACCTGGGGAAATGTCCTTTCTGAAAAAGAATGGAAAAAGTTATTTTTTCACCACTCTGTCTGGTGGCTTTACCTATTTCCTGTTACCTATTTCCCACGCAGGCGGTTGATGGCCACACGGCCCGGCGGCAGCTGCTCAACGCGGTCGATGGAGGAAGGGTCGACGGCCACGGCGCAGTCACCCACCACAAGGCCCTCGCGCTCCTGAGCTGAGCGTTTAAGCAGCGCCAATGCAATCGGGCCGTAATCGGCATGTTGCACGACGGTGCCCACGCGGCCCACGGCGCGCTTGCCCATCATCACTGGATCGCCGGTTTCCGGCAGCGTGGCCGAGCCGTCGAGCTGCAGCATCACCAAAACTCGTGGGGAGCGACCAACATTGTGGACACGTGATACCGTCTCTTGGCCGCGATAGCAGCCCTTGTCCAAGTGCACGGCAGCCGTGTCGAATTCAGAAGCAATCCAGCGGGGAGCCTCATGCGGAATCATCTTCTCGTCTACGTCGATTCCCAGCTCGGGCCGCAAGGAGACTACGCGTTCGGCCTCCCAGCCCATCAGGCCGACTGGGGAGGCGCCAGCGGCCACCAGCGCGTCCCAAGCACCGACTAAATCCTGTCGGCGTACGAGCACATCCACACGCCCGCCGCGTGGCCACGGCAGGTGCCGGACGTAGGAATGTCCCACAGTCGTAGCTTTACCCACCTGCGGGAATGCGAGACCAGCGGCTACCAGGACCTCAGGGGCATTCGGCCCCATGACGGAAATAATCGCCCTTTCTACCTCAGCAATTTCCACCTTGGACCAGAACACCATCATGTTCAGGTACTTCAACAGGGAGTCGAAGCCGGCAGGGGGCACGTCGATAAGCACGGAATCGTCCAAAACAGTCAACGTCATGTGATGGAGAACGTGACCGTTTGCATCCAGGTTCAGTGCTTCAGTGACAGTGCCGGGAGCGGCTTCGTCGACCTTCTGCGAAAAAAGTGTGTTGAGGTAGGTCAGGCGATCCTCGCCAGTGACCTCAATAACGCGGTAGTACGAGCGATCTACTACGCCGCAGTCCTCCTGCAGGTGACGTTGCTCTACCAGCGGACGGCCGTAGTGCCATGCCACGCTAGCTTGCCCTGTGGTTTGCTCAACGTTTTTCGCTGAGTTTCCGTCTGGGGCGTTCTCTGAGGCCTTCTCCAAACCTTCCATCTGTCCGCCCAGTTCGAGGGCAGCGGCGCCAGCCACGTGAGACATCAAAGGACTTACATACTCAACACTCACTCCCTCATGTTAACCAGAAATCCTCAAATTAAGCATGGATTAAGCTTGTGTGTATGACGGATTCGCTTTCTTCTCTAGTGCTTATCGACGTCTTCGCAGACGGCGGCCCGGTTGCTGTCGAGGCAGGACAGCCGTTCCTCTACGCGGATGATCTCGGAGCTATTCGCGGCGACGGAGTTTTTGAAACACTCCTGGTCAGGGGTGGTCATACCTGTAATACTGACCGGCACGAGAAGCGATTCGCATCGTCAGCGCTAATGCTGGATTTGCCAACCCCAGATCTGCAGCAGTGGCGGGCGGCTACCGAGGTCGCACTACAGGAGTTGCGCGATAGGTCAATTGAGGGGGATGCGACGTTGCGGTGGGTGTACTCGCGTGGTCGTGAGTCCACCGGAGAGCCGACTGGCTACGTTTTGGCTAGCTCCGCGGAAAAGGTGGCGGAAAACCGTCTGAAGCCGGTATCGGTCATGCTTGCAGAGCGCGGTTTCTCGCTCGACCTTGGCTCCCGTGCACCGTGGGCGCTCATCGGCGCGAAAACGTTGTCATACGCAGCTAATATGGCCGCTTTGCGCTATGCCAAGTCCAAGGGTTTTGACGATGTCATCTTCACGTCCGCAGAGGGCAAGCTCTTGGAAGGCCCAACATCGACCATCATCGTTCAGCGCGGCAATGAACTGCTGACTCCCAACCCCGGTGAAGGAGTGCTGCCGGGCACAACTCAGGCAGCGCTGTTTGAAACAGCCGCCAACTGCGGCTGGAAAGTCACCCCGACGGTCCTGGTGCCCGGGGACCTATTCACCGCCGATGCGGTATGGCTGGTGTCTTCGGTGCGTATCGCGGTCGTGGTTAAGTCCATCGATGGTGAGCCCATCCGGCAGCCGGATGCAATCGCGGAAAAGGAATTCCGCGACCTGTGTGACAAGGCGCTGGCGACGCAGTAGGACCCCAAATAGTAGGGCTTGATGCAGTTGGGCGACGCAGTAAGGCCACACAACGCCCGTCGTAAAGCGGGGAGAACCTAGCCCGCGTAGCGCTTGAGCTGCGCGGACATGCGGGGAGCGAATTCCTCATCCCGCAGGCGCTCGTCCACCCACCCGAGATCGTTGTTCGGCATCAGACCGTAGAGGCGCTTGCCCGGGCCAAGGGATGCAGGACCGGTAGCAGTGACCATTGTGGAGGCTGCCTGCAGTTCCCATGCACGCTCGGAAACCGGCTTGCCGTAGTAGATCTCAGTGACGCCGGTGGAGTGGACGCAGATGAACTCAATCTCGTCCTCGTTGTTAATGCGCCAAAATCCTGTTTCGCGCTGGTCAGGGCCGGTCGGCTTGCCTTCTTCGTCCAGCTTCCAGATGCGCGACTCATACTTCAGGTAGTTCTCGCCATCGTGGCTGAAAATGAGCTGCTGGCCGAAGTTGTACTCGCCGTCGACGACAGTGTTCGCCTGCCCCTCACCGCGCCACACGCCGACCAGCGGCAGTAGTGCCAGCAGGCCGTCGTGAATATTCGGGCCGAAGCGCAGGTTAGCGGTCTCGTCGGGGATCGGGAGCCCCTCAAGCTCAGTGATGTTGCGCGTAGCGGTGCTCTTGGCCTGTTCGGCCGCGCGGTTGATGGCCTCGTTGCCGTCGAGGCGAGGGGCTTCCGCAGCTGCAGGCTCCTGTGCAGCGGCGTCTGTCTGGTTGCTGCCATTCTTCTCGGTCATGCTTCACACTCTACCGCTGAAGCTCTTGTGGCCATGTATGGGCTGTTGTCGCATGGTGCTAACGCTGCACCGACGCTTAACGGCGATGCTTGACGACGGCCTTAGCGACGCACCCGACAGTTCTTCTCCGGCAGCTTCTCCGTGGATTGAGCTGACGCCTCGGCATCCTGCTGGGATGTCGGCGGCATGAAGTTTGTTGGCGACACGGTGCACAGAATCTGTTCGCCTTCGATGGTGATAGAACCGCCCGACACGTACACGCGAGTCGCCGGCATGCCCATCGGTATCTCTGAATCCCGCAGCGTCAGAGCGAAGGTGTCCATGATGTGCTGCGTATCAGCCTCAGACAGCTCAGGTTTGATGTGGCTTTTAGAATCCGTTGGGGACGAGGGCGCAGAAATAATCTCCATCGGCGTAATGACCACGTCGCGGCTGACAATGCGCAACTTCGCCGTAACCTGGGTTTTTCCCTGCCATCCGGCTGGCGTGGCCTCGAAGATAGCCTCGGTCTCCCAGCCGCCGGTGGGGGAGGAGTCCTTCAGGCTCTGGATACTCAAGTCTGTCAGTCCCAGCTTGTTTCCCAGAGAGACACCGTCGAGCGAGAGCTTAGTGAAGTACTGCTTCGTCGGCGATTCTGGGAAATTACCGCTGAGCACCGCCGATGCCGGGACCTTAACGTTGGAGGCTCCGTACTCCAGAGATACCAAGCCGAAGTCGGGCACCTCGACATCGCGGATGCGCGAGGTTACGGAGCTCCATTTTCCCGTAACAAAAGAGGACAAGTAGGCCTTGCCACCAATGGCGACGTATGGGGTCATCTCCAGCTGAGCAGTCTCCTGAATATGCTCGGAGAGCTTGTACTCCGCATGGCTGGCGAAGCCCATGTCGGTGGCAATCACCAGCGCGGCAACGGCGAGGATAGAGCCACCGATCTTCTTCTGTCGTCGGGAAATGGACACACTCTATTAGTACCCCATCGCTTTTGGCTCAGACGACATCGGGGAAGTGTTGAATTCGCTGCTGTGTATAGGGTGGGGCGTATGAACGTAACCGAACTGCTTGACGTAGACACCACCGCCGCCGATACGCTACTGCAGCACGCCCACTCCGCCGACGGCGTGGAGGCGTTCGGCGAGGCTTTCGTCCGAGGGCTTGACGACGAATCTTTCGGGCATCGACACTTTGCGATTATTGAGAACGACCGTTACTTGGGCCTGGCCGCCGTTGCGCCGGATGCTGTGGAGATGGTTGTTGACCCGGAGTTTCGTAAGCAAGGAGTGGGGGCGAAGCTGCTTGCGCACATCGATGCTGAGGTCGGCGAGCGCCTGCCTGTCTGGGCTCACGGTGATGTCGCCGGTGCCAGTCGTTTGGCAGAGTTGACGGGACGCAAGGTCATCCGCGAGCTGTTGCAGATGTCCATTTCGAGCTCAGCGTTGGAGAAGGCTGCGGGGGCCGTCGATAAGCGCGATGATGTTGAAGCGCTAACCCTGACTGCGGCACGCGCGAAGTGGGGTGAGGCGGCCGTGGATCGGGTGTGGTTGGCTGTGAATAATGAGGCGTTTGACTGGCATCCGGAGCAGGGCGGTTGGTCGCAGCCACAACTCGATCGCGCTCGGAACGTGCAGTGGTTCGACCCGGAGGGCGTGTTCTTTGCTGCGGATGTGGCCGGGGCGCGCGACAGTGCGGAGGAGATTTGCGGTTTCCACTGGACGAAGTGGCATGCCGAGGAGTCTGTGCCAACTGGCGAGGTGTATGTGATTGGACTGAGCTCGAAGGCACGCGGACGTGGTCTCGGACGATGGCTGACCAACGTTGGGCTTTCCTATCTCCGAAACCGGGGAGCGGAAAAGGTAATTCTCTATGTCGAAGGCGACAATGCGCCGGCAGTGCGCACGTACCGTGCGGTCGGTTTCGAGGTGGCCCGCCGTGATGTGATGTACGGCGCGTAGATGCGACGGTTCGGTTTATTGGGGGAGTTATTGAAGGCGAGCTAGGGGGGGGCGAGCTTAGCTTTATCTCAGTTTTAGGTGGTTTTCCTCTGGCGCGGGGGCAATGATTCTTGTGTTTTTGAGGAGATGCTGTCCAATCCTCAGTGTTTCAGGGGCGCATTTTAGGGCCTCTTACAGGGAAAATGAGGATAAATAAAGAATTACTTGCGCCGTTCACCAATTGTTAATGTTCTGAACAGGTTCCGGTTACTATCGGTAGATAGGTTCAGCGCAGTGGACCGGAGTGTGGCGGTTCCACGTGAACTGTTTCACTCATTGTGTAAAACCCCGGAGGATTTACTGTGCTGAAGAAGAACCGTGCGGCATCCGTCATTGGCCTGGCCGCTGTTGCAAGCCTTACCCTGGCTGCTTGTGCTGAAGGGCCAACGCTGCAGGGCGAGGGCGCTACCTCGCAGCAGCGTGCAATGGACCTGTTCGCCACCAAGTTTGAAGAGGCCGGCTCGACCCTGTCGTACAACGCATCTGGCTCTGGTTCCGGTCAAACTCAGTTCATTGCCGGCACCGTTGCTTTCGCTGGCTCCGACTCTCCGCTGAAGGAGAAGGACGGCAAGGACCAGGTTGCAGAGGCTAAGAAGCGCTGCGATGGTAACGATGCATGGCACCTGCCGATGGTTATCGGTCCGGTTGCCGTTGCCTACAACCTCGAGGGCGTTGATGTCACTCTGACTCCGGCTCTGGTTGCTGAAATCTTCGACGGCAAGATCACCAAGTGGAACGACCCGAAGATTGCTGAGGTCAACAAGGACGCGAAGCTGCCGGAGAAGGACATCAAGGTTGTCTACCGCTCTGAGGAGTCCGGTACTACTGATAACTTCATGAAGTTCCTGAGCGCAGCTGCTCCGGAGCAGTGGAAGCACGAGGCTTCCAAGTCCTTCCCGACTGCTACTGGACAGGGCGCTAACGGCTCGGCTGGTGTTGTCGACGAGGTTTCCAACATCGACGGTGCTATCACCTACGTTGAGGCTGGTTTCGCTAAGGACAAGGACCTGGGCATTGCCAAGATGGACTTTGGTCATGGCCCGGTTGAGCTGAACAACGACACCGTCGGTAAGGCTCTGGATTCCGTCACGTTCAAGACTGAGGGTCACGACATGGTTGTTGACACCGACGCTCTGTTCGCAATGGATGAGAATGGCGCTTACCCGCTGATTCTGACCACCTACGAAATCGTCTGCTCCGCTGGTTACGACGAGGAGACTCGTGACCTGGTTAAGAGCTTCCTGAAGGTTGTTCTGGAAGAGGGCCAGGGCCCAGAGCTCGAAGAGCGGGGTTACATCCCGGTTCAGGGTGAGTTCAAGGACAAGTTGTCCGCAGCGGTTGACGCTATCAAGTAATTCGTTGCGCGCAACGCGGGTGAAAGCAGAGTTGGCTCTGTTGTTACCCGATTGGCGCGAGGATTACTTCAGCCGGCCACGCAGATTTGAGCTGTAGGCCGAAAACCTGACGTAGACCGGTTGGCTTTATATATCGACACCTCAGTTGATTGGGTACCGCTCGTAGAGGGGTACTGAGGCCAATCGGTCTTCATGTGCGTTGAAGCACAAATCACTTCTACTTAGGAAATGAGATCATGAGTTCCTCGACTCCCATTGAAGGGAAGCAGGAGGCTGTAGACAGCAGTCTGTTGCAGTCCTCAGCACCGCAGGTGGATTCCTCCGGCGACGAGAGCTCGGAAGAGCAAGCCATTCAGTCCGGCGTTGTTCGTCCTGGTGACCGAATCTTCAAGATTCTGGCGGTAGGATCTTCCGCATTGGTGACTGCTGCCATCATCGCAATTGCAGTGTTCCTGCTCCTGCGCGCAGTTCCGGCAATGTCCCGTAACGAAGCGAACTTCTTCACCTACACCGAACGATGGAACCTGGCGGATACCTCCGCCATGTACTTCGGTATTCCGAACATGTTTCTGGTGACCGTCGCGGTTTCCATCCTGGCGCTGATTCTGGCGATGCCGGTTGCGCTGGGTATTGCCATCTTCCTGACTGCCTATGCTCCAAAGAAGATGGTCAAGCCGCTGGGCTACCTCGTGGATTTGCTGGCCGCAGTGCCGTCGATTGTTTACGGTCTGTGGGGTTTTATGGCTCTCGGTCCGGCATTGGCCGGTCTGTACGGGTGGTTGGCTAAGACACTGGGCTTTATCCCGATGTTTGCCCTGTACCCAAACTCGCCGGCCTTCGAGACTGGTCGAAACCTCTTCACCGGTGGCATTGTGCTGGCAATTATGATTCTGCCGGTTATCGCGGCTACCACCCGCGAGGTCTTTGTTCAGACCCCGCGTGGTCACATTGAGGCATCGCTGGCTCTCGGTGCGACCCGTTGGGAGATGGTCAAGCTGGCCATTCTGCCATTCGGTCGTTCTGGCTTTATCTCCGGCTCGATGCTGGGTCTGGGACGTGCCCTCGGTGAGACGATGGCTCTGTACCTCGTAATCTCTCCGTCTTCGGCATTCCGTGGTTCGCTTTTCGACGGCGGTACCACCTTCGCAACCGCAATTGCCAATGCGGCACCGGAGTTCAATGACAACCTCAAGGCCGGCGCATACATGTCCGCAGGTTTGGTGCTGTTCTTGCTGACCTTCGTGGTCAACTCCGCAGCCCGAATCATTGCGAAGAAGTAGCAAGGTCGTAGGAAAAGAAACGAGAAGTAACAATGACTAGTTCAACTACTGATTCTTCGCCTCACGGCCCCGCAGACATGGTCCCCACCACGGAGTCGGCATTCACCCAGATTAAGGGTTCCCGCAAGGTAGCGGACAACGTCTCCACGGTCCTCATTTACTTCTGCATGGCTCTTGCCCTGATCCCGCTGGTGTGGGTTCTCTTTGAGCTTGTCGTCCGAGGTACCCCGTCACTGCTGAGTGGTGAGTGGTGGACTGCTTCCCAGCGCGGTGTCACCCTTGGTGCATCTGCCGGTGGTGTTGCTCACGCAATCGTCGGTACCTTGGTTCAGGCTCTGGTCACAACTCTCATGACCGTGCCATTCGGTATCTTCGTCGCTATCTACTTGGTCGAGTACGCAGGTAACTCCCGCTTGGGCAAGGTCACCACCTTCATGGTCGACATCCTCTCCGGTGTGCCGTCGATTGTTGCGTCGCTGTTCATCTACTCGATGTGGGTGGTCATGTTCGGCATGAGCCGCTCCGGTTTCGCCGTGTCGCTGGCACTGGTTCTGCTGATGCTGCCAATCGTTGTCCGCAACACCGAGGAAATGCTGCGTATCGTTCCGCACGAGTTGCGTGAAGCCTCTTACGCTCTGGGTGTTCCGAAGTGGAAGACCATTTTGAAGATCGTGCTTCCGACCGCACTGTCGGGCATCGTCACCGGCATCATGCTGGCCGTCGCCCGCGTCATGGGTGAGTCCGCACCGATGCTGATCCTGGTTGCAACCTCGCGAATCATTACCTACAACCCGTTCGGCCAGTCGCAGTCCTCGCTGCCACTGTTCATGCTGGACATGTACAAGGCCGGTAATACCGGTGCGGCATTCGACAAGATGTGGGGCGCAGCGCTCACGCTGGTTCTCATCATTGCCCTCATCAATATCCTGGCGCGCGTCGTATCCGCCAAGTTCTCCGTCAAGAGCAGTTAATGCTGGGCGCCTAACGTCCGCTATTTCAAGGAAGGTTTTTGAAAGACCATGGCTAAGCGCCTAGACCTTAACGATGTCAACATCTACTACGGCGATTTCCACGCTGTGCAGAACGTCGACCTGCACGTCCCGCCGCGTTCCGTTACCGCATTCATTGGCCCGTCCGGCTGTGGTAAGTCCACCGTGCTCCGTTCGCTGAACCGTATGCACGAGGTCATCCCGGGTGCCTACGTCACTGGCGAGGTGCTTCTCGACGGCGAAAACATCTATGGCCCGAAGATTGACCCGGTCTCCGTTCGTAACACCATCGGTATGGTGTTCCAGCGTCCGAACCCGTTCCCGACCATGTCCATCGAGGACAATGTCGTGGCTGGCCTGAAGTTGGCCGGTGTTAAGAACAAGGCTCGTCTCCAGGAGGTTGCCGAGAAGTCCCTGCGCGGCGCCAACCTCTGGGATGAGGTGAAGGACCGCCTGGACAAGCCGGGCGGTGGCCTCTCCGGTGGTCAGCAGCAGCGTCTGTGCATCGCACGCGCAATTGCAGTTGAGCCGGAAGTTCTGCTGATGGACGAGCCGTGTTCCGCACTGGACCCGATTTCCACCCTGGCAATCGAGGACCTGATTCACGAGCTGAAGGAAGAATTCACCATCGTCATCGTGACCCACAACATGCAGCAGGCAGCTCGTGTGTCCGATCAGACCGCATTCTTCTCCCTCGAGGCAACCGGTAAGCCGGGTCGCCTGGTCGAGGTTGGCCCGACCAAGAAGATCTTCGAGAATCCGGACAAGAAGGAAACCGAGGACTACATCTCCGGTCGCTTCGGCTAAACGCTTTGCGTATGCCGTAAGAAGCAAAAAGAAAGAGCCCCGTACTTCACGCGTCTTCACGCGAGGTACGGGGTTCTTTTTGTTGTTGCAGTTTATGAGATTGCTGTTTGTTTCGGTGTGGGGCCGGGGGTGAAAATAATGTTTGTTTTGGGGCGGAATTGTCTGTTTGTTATCGGGCGGGGTAATCTTCCGAAGACGCAATCGAGCGTCCCCCGGAAAACTGTAGAGGGATCTGGGTAAATATATTTACATAGGAGTTATTCAATTATGGATAACCAGCAAAACGCGCAGTTCAATCCTCAGTTTTCCCCTGTGGGTGAGCAATCTTGGCCAGTAATCGCCGAAGAGAAAGCGCCGAAGCCAATTGTCGGTTACATTGCACTTGTAGTTGCGATTATTGGTTTACTCGGTTGTATCCCGGGGGCTTTGATTATTGGTTGGGTGGCGCTACCGGTTGCATTTATTTTATCGGTCGTCGGACTGTTTCAGCGCGCAACTACCAAAAAACCAGCTCTTATCGCTCTGATTCTTTCTGTGTTGGGATTGCTCATTGCGCCAATTGTATTTGTTTCTTCGGTAGGCAATGCCGTGGATGATGCGTTCAATCGGGATACGACTGCCTCTAGCCCGGATGGAAGCAAATCTGATTCTTCCGATTCTGGTGCTGCGGGCAGTAGTCGGGAGAATCCGTTGCCGATTGGAACGACCATCGAAAGTGAGCAGTGGGCCATTACTATCGATAGCGTAAATCTAAACGCTAACGATGAGGTTCTGGCGGAAAATCAGTTCAATGACCCTGCTCCAGAGGGGTTTGTATACGGACTTGTGCATGTTACTGCAAAGTACAAGGGGAATGACCCTCAGGGGCAGAGTTCCTGGCTTGGTATTAATTATGTAACTGCAGGTGGCCAAACCACGGACGAAACGGAGCTTTGGGCGGTGGCGCCTGACGAGTTTGACACCCTCGAGACGGTGTATGAGAACGGCGAAATCGCAGGTAACGTGGTAATCGTTGTGCCCATTGATGGGGCAGATCAGGGAGTTCTGGCAGTCACCCCAGATTTAATGTCAAAGAAGTCTTTTGTTGCTGTCTCTTGAGTAGCGGCTGTCTCTTGGGTCGCGGGGATGGACACGATATAAGAATCGGCATTCTCCAGACATCTAACGCGAAAAGTAATCGCACAAACAGTTACTGACTAGGTTTATGTCAGATGAATAGCGTTTACTCGCAGTAAAGTGTCATAAACCTAGTCAGTTTCTCGGTTTGAGACAGTGTTTGGCTGGGGAGGTGTTTAGCCCAGTGTGGCTTAAAAACGGCTCCACTCCGGCCTAAAAACCCGCGCCCCAGGCCAGCAGCCACCCCGACATCCCTACAGCTCAGCCCAACACCCAGCCCGCCGAGCAGCCCAACAGCCCCCCCCAACAGCCTGCAGCTTCACGAACCTACATCCGCAGGTGACGCTCCAAGGCCTGCAGGCGTTGGTTAAAGCTGCGCTGGTCGCGCTCATCCTCGAGCTTGTCCAGGTAGACATCGCGCTTGTAACCGGTGGCCAGGTAAATAATCCGGGCGGCAACCTCGACAGCGTGATCCGCGTAACGCTCGTAGAAGCGGCTCAGCAGAGTGACATCCACTGTCTGCGCAGGGGAGTGCGGCCAATTATCGTCGTTGGTCAGCGTAAACAGGTGCTGGTGAATGTCATCGATGCTGTCATCGGTCTTATCCAAGGCCAATGCCTGGTCAACGTCGTAGTCGATGAGCACCTGACGGGTTTCATGCGTCATCTGCTCAGATACGGAGGCCATCTCGCGGAAGAACCCCTCCACGGGCTCCGGCAGTGCCTTGTTCGGGTGGCGACGCCGGGCAACGTTGGCAATATGCACACTCAACGCGCCCATGCGGGAGATGTCCTCGACAATGTAGAGGCCACTGACAATCTGTCGGAGATCACCAGCCACAGGAGCTTCGCGGGCCAACAGCTCGAAGGCTCGCTGCTCCGCATCCTGGCGCAGGTCCTCGAGAGAATCAATCTGGGAAAGAACTGTTTCAGCCGAGACCAAATCAGCCTCGAAGAGGGCCTTGTTCGCAAGCTTGTGCATGGAGCCAACTCGGTCACACATCACAATCAGGCTGTGGGCCAAGTTGTCCATTTGTTCTCGGTAGACAGTGCGCATGCGTTCCATAGTAGGCAATCCTCAACAACGTCGCGCGTTAGTGGGGAGCCCCCAATTACCCCTCGTAAAGTTATGTAAACACTCGCTCAGAACCGAAGCTTAGCCACCGGAGTGCATAATCTCCGCGCCCTCGGGCACGGTGTCGTCCTCCGGGTCGTCCAGCCAGCCCTCCGGCAATACCACCTTTGCAGGGGACCCCTGTCGGCCGCGGGCGCCGTCGGCGTCCTCCGGGCGGGCGTGGGCGCTGGGGCCGTCGTAAAGCGGTGCGAGAATCTCGTCGAGCGTTGCCAGCGAATCGACGCGCGCAAGAGACTTCCGCACCTCACTGCCGGCAGGGTATCCCCGCAGGTACCAGGCAATGTGCTTGCGCAGGTCGCGGCAGCCCTTACGCTCGCCCTCGTGCTCCACGAGCAGTTCCGCGTGACGACGGATAATCCCCGCGACCTCACCAAATGTTGGTGCCGGCGGCACTTCTTCGCCACGCAGCTCGGCGGACAACTGCGCGAACAGCCACGGGCGGCCAAGGCAGCCGCGACCGACGACGACACCGTCGCAGCCGGTCTCGTCGAGCATTTTGCGGGCATCGGTGGAGGCAAAGATGTCGCCGTTGCCAAGCACCGGGATATCGCTGAAGCCGGAGTCGACCATGTGCTCCTTCAGCCGCGCGATCTGCGACCAGTCAGCGTGGCCGGAGTAGCGCTGCGCTGCAGTGCGGGCGTGCAGAGCCACAGCCTGGGCGCCCATCTCAGCGGCGATGCGGCCGGCGTCGAGGTGCGTGTGGTGCTCGTCATCGATGCCGACGCGGAACTTCACGGTCACCGGGATGTCCGTGCCCTCCGTGGCCTTGACCGCTGCGGCGACGATGTTGCCGAAGAGGCGACGCTTATATGGCAGCGCCGAGCCGCCGCCCTTGCGGGTGACCTTCGGTACTGGGCAGCCGAAGTTCATGTCGATGTGGTCGGCGAGGTTTTCGTCGACGATCATCTTCGCGGCCTCGTAGGTCCACTTCGGATCAGTGGTGTAGAGCTGCAGGCTGCGCGGGTTTTCGTCAGGTGCGAAGGTGGTCATGTGCATGGTCTTCTCGTTGCGCTCGACCAGTGCTCGCGCGGTGACCATCTCGCAGACATAGAGGCCCGAGACCGTGCCTGTACGCTGCAGCTCCTGCTCGCGGCACAGCGTTCGGAATGCCACGTTGGTGATACCGGCCATCGGCGCGAGTACCACGGGGGAGGCGAGCTCAAAGGGGCCGATGTGCATGTGCGAGGACGTGGCATCGGCGGGTGTGGCGGCACTGAGTGGACTCGTGGAGGTATCTAACACGTACAGTATTGTGTCACGCTGAACTGCCGTTTTCGAATCTGTTTTATCTGGCAGATCGGATCGCCCCGGTTAGCGCTGCGTCCGCGGATGCCTGACGACGATCACCGTTCGGCGACCCCTCCCACCGGGCAGGTCGGTGGTATTGCGGAGAATTTCCAGGATGTGGTTCGACTCTTCGTCGAGGTGTTCGGTGGGTTCGTCGAGAAGCAGGATTGGCGCTGTGCTGACAAGCGCACGGGTGAGAATGAGCCTGCGCCGCTGACCACCCGAGAGACTGTCCGCGCCGCTGTCCAGAATCGTGTCCAGGCCGTCGGGTGCGGCATCGACCCAATCGCGCAGGCCCACGGCGTCCAGCACGGAGTAAATGTCATCGTCGCTGACCTGCGGGTTACCAATAGAGATGTTGTCCCGCACCGTCGTGGCGAAGATGTGCTCATCCTCGGCGATAAAACGCACCAAGTCGCACTGCTCCGTGTTTTCGTGGGGCTCGCCGGCACTTGCCGCACTGCGCCACAGCTCGCGTCCGTCCCCGTCAGTGATAGTCACCGTGCCCGCAACCGGCGGGATTAGTCCGGCGATTGTTTTCAGCAGCGTGGTCTTTCCGCTTCCCGACGGCGCCGTGATCTCCCGGTAGTCGCCAAAGGTGACCTCGAAGTTTTGCATCGGCAGTTGAGCTGGCTGGGCAGCGGGCCCTTCCGCAGTATTCGAGCTGTTGTCGTCGGGGTAGCCCACGATCAAGTCTTGAACCTGCAGAGTTGGCCGAACTGCCAGGTGGTTCTGAGGGAGCGTGGACGTGTGGATTGGCGCTGTGGGGGCTGGGGACGAGCGCATGGCATCCGCTTCCTCTGATTCGCTCGCACTTGACGCGAGCGTCAGCAAGGCTTCCCTCGATTGCGCCAGTGTTTGCGCAGCAGCTGGCAGCGGACCAACCGCTTCAAAAGCAGCTAGCGGCACCAGAACCAGAACTGTCAGCCACTCGGGGGAGTGCAGCAAACCGCCGCCAGCGCCCCCGGCCGAATCCGTCACCAACCATGACGCTACGACCACGGTCAGGACAGCGGTCAACACGCTAGCCGCGGTGCTCAGTGCGGAGGCGCGGGCATTTGCTCGACCTGCGGCGTCATCGATGGCCGCAACCGTTTTGCTGGAGGATGACGCGGCAGAGACTGCCTCATCCAACTGGCCGTGGATACGCAGGCCGGCGGCGTCGGAAAGCAGCGCTTCGACGGCAGCGGCATGCGACTGAAGCGCGGCCGCGCGACGCTGACTTGAGCGCGCAGTGGCGCGATACGTCAGGTAAGGAGCAACACCGCCGGCCAGAAGCAGTCCCACCGCCAGGAGAACCGCAGCGGCAGGCGAGAGTAGAGCCACAAAGATGACGGCGATGAGGGAGGTCATCAGCGCCACCAACGCGGGCACTATTGAACGCACGACGGCATCGGCAAGTGCGTCAATATTCGCCCCGAGCGCTGTGACAATATCGGAACGCTCACGCAGCGCCAGCGTACGGTCGGCCACGAAATGCTCCCATAGCTTCACGCGCGAGCGCTCGGCGGTGCGCAACGCCACATCGTGGGAGACCAACCGGTCGAGGTATCGAAACGCAGCTCGCGAAATACCCAGCGCGCGCACAGACGTCACCGCCAAGGTGATGTCCATCAGCGGTGGCATCTGCCAAGAACGCGTAATCAGCCACGCCGACACCACGGTCAGACTCAGCGCGGACAGCAGCGTGATGGTGCCCGCCAACACCGGCCACACCAGGTCGCGGGGTTTCACCAGGCGACGAAGCGCTTGCAGAGTAGTCATCGCGACTGCACCTCCACCACGCCGTCGGCGGCCGCAATCAACAGCGGATTATGGCTGGTGGCAATCACTGTGGCTCCGCGCCGGGCACGTGCGTGCAGGAGCCTAATCACGGACTGCGCACTGTCGGCATCCAGGTGAGCTGTCGGTTCATCGAGGAGGACGAGGTCGCGGGTGTCGTCGGCAAGCTCGCGCCGAAGCGCCTCCCGCTGACGTTGCCCGAGCGAGCGCCGCGAATTGTCTCCCACCGTCGCTGCGTCCAACACTGGGCGCTGGGGCAGCCACGCGATGCGCCGCAGCAGATCCTGGTCACGGAGAATGCGCTGGCCGTCGCGAATAGTTACGGAGCCTTCCAACCCCTCGTGCACGATGCCGGCGACCGCAAGCAGCGCTGTCGTCTTGCCCACGCCGTTCGGCCCCGCCAGCACCGTCACCGTGCCCGGCCGCGCGATGGCGCTTAATTCACTTGGCCGCACGCCGTCTCGCCCCGGCGCGGAAAGACGTTCGAACACGACTGTGGGTGCGCTGGGGACACTGCTTGACGACGTTCCTTCGGCCACCTCTTCCACAGTTTCAGAGGTGGTGTCTGTGGAGTTTGGAGTCTGGCCAGCGTCCTTGTCTAACAGTTCCGTGACTTCGGTGGCAGCGACCACACCGTCCTGGGCGGCGTGGAATTTCTGGCCAACCTGGCGCACCGGGCCATAGATTTCTGGGGCGATGATGAGCACTGCCAGGCCGGTTGCCAGCGTCATGTGGCCTCCCAGAAGTCGGAAACCGATGCCGACGGCGATGAGGGCGATTGACAGGGTGGTGAGGAATTCCAGGACCGACGCGGATAGGAAAGCGATGCGCAGGACCTCCATGGTGGATTTCCGGTGGCGGGTCGACAGGCGCTTGATTTCCTCGCTGGGGGTGTCGGCCATGTTGTGCGCTTTGAGCGTTGGCAGGCCGATGACCAGGTCGAGAATCTGACCACGCACCGTGCCGATGTCGGCCAGACGGCGTTCTGTGCGGCCCTCAGTGAGGCGACCTACCAGCCACATGAACAGTGGAATGAGTGGCAGCGTGACAACCGCGATGGCAACCGATGGGAGGTCCAACCATGCGACTGCGACCAGTGCCATCGGGGTAGCCAGCGCTGCGGCCACCAGTGCGGGGAGGAATTCCGCCACGTAGACGGCCACACCATCGAGCCCGACCGAAAGCAATGCGCGCCAGTGCGCGGTGTCGACAGTGCGAGGATCGCGCAGAGCCAGGGCTCGCAGTGCCCGGCTGCGCAGGTCTGTGGCCACGCGTGCACCCGCAGATTGGCCGAAACGCACGAGCGCGTAGGAGCAGGCCACCCGAACGAGTACAGCGGCCGTGGCTATCAGCGCGAATAATGTCCAATTAGGAGTTGCCTCACCCAGAACCTGCGCCGTAATAGTGCCGATTGCCAGCCCCAACGCGATTGTGGCACCTGTGCTCGCGGCGGTCAGTGCGCCCGCGAAAATGACCCAACGCCAGGCTGGGGCCGACAGCTTGAATAGTTTCGGATCGACAGGTGCCACTTTTTAGAAACTAACCTCCAACGGACGGTCTACTGTGAGACCTTACGTTCAGCCATCAACCGCTTGCGGAATACCCAGTATGTCCACGCCTGGTAGGCAATCACCAGTGGGGTAATCACCAGCGCGGTCCAGGTCATGATTTTCAGCGTGTAGGGGTTAGAGGCGGAATTCCAGATATCGAGGGAGACTCCGTCGGCAAGCGTCGTCGGCATCAGGTACGGGTACATGGCGCCGAAGACAACGGTGGTGACGGCAGTCACGGTGACGGCGGTTGCGGAAAAAGCGATGCCATCGCGGTTGCCTACGGTTGCGGAGATGGCAATGACCAACCCCGCGACGGCGATGACGACAACAGCCCACAGCCAGGTCTTTCCGTAGCCCAGCTGTGTCCAGATGAGGAACACGCCGCCAAATATCAGCGCCGACAGTGCCGGAATTCGAGCGGCGTTGCCGACCTCGTCGCGTAGCTTGCCGGCGGTCTTCAGCCGCAGGAACGTAACTGCGTGAAGAGCGAACACAGCCGCAAACGCAATCCCGCCGACCAGGGCGTACGGGTTCAGCAACCCGAGCAGGGTACTAAAGCCGGAGTCCAAGTTCTTGTCGGCATTCAGCGGGACACCACGCACCAGGTTCGCGACCGCTACGCCCCACAGAATCGGCGGCAACCAGGAGCCGAAGATGATTGCGCGGTCGCACCAGGCGCGCCAGCGCTCATCGTTGACTTTGAAGCGCCATTCCAGCCCGACAATACGGACAATCAACGCCACCAGAATCAGGAAGAGCGGCAGGTAGAAGCCGGAAAACATGGACGCATACCATTCCGGAAATGCCGCGAAGAGCGCGCCGCCAGCGGTAATTAGCCACACTTCGTTGCCGTCCCATACCGGCCCGATAGTTCCGAGCATCGCTTTACGACGCGGTTCATCGCGGCCAACGAACGGCAGCAGCATTCCGACGCCGAAGTCAAAGCCCTCGAGCAGGAAGTAGCCAGCGAAGAGGAACGCGATCAGGATAAACCACAAAACGGGAAGATCTAATCCGAACATGTCAGAGATACATCCTTATCTACTTTGTGTCCTCAGTCGCGGAGACTTCGGAGTCGGGGCTGGCAGCGGACTGGGCATGGACCTTGTTGAATCGAACCGGAGACGAGATGATCGCGCCCAGATCGGTAGCGATTGGGGACGATGGGCCAGCGTGCTCGGGGTCATTGCCGATGGCGTTGATTGCCTCAGCGGATTCGGTCGGAGGTCCGGCAATAACTGCGCGGCGAATCAACCAGAACCACACCACTGCCAAAATCAGGTAGAGCAGGGTAAAGCCCACCAGGGTGATAATCACCGTGGCCGGTGCGTGGTCGGACACACCCATATCGACGGTCATGCGAATCAGCTCGGTGCGCGGGTCGCCCGCGTGATCCGGGTTCGGGTGCACAATCCAGGGCTGACGGCCCATCTCCGTAAAGATCCAGCCAGCGCTGCTGGCCAAGAACGGGAACGGAATCGCGAGGATACTGCAAGCGGCGAAAATGCGGGCTCGCTTGCCCGTCGGCACGCGCCCCTTGCGAGTAAATAGCCAAGCGAAAAACGCGATAGCCAGAGAACCGACCATGAGCCCAATCATGGCGCGGAAAGACCAGTATGTGACGAACAGATTCGGAGAGTAATTGCCTGGGCCGAAGACCGCCTCAGCTTTTTCTTGCAGGTCCTGCACGCCCTGGAGCGTGACGCCACTGAACTTGCCCTCGGCCAGGAATGGCAGCACCCATGGCACCTCGATGAGATGCAGCACCGAGTCGCAATTGTTGTGCGTACCGACGGTCAGAATCGAGAACATTGGATCTGTCTGCGTGTGGCACAGGGACTCGGCCGATGCCATCTTCATCGGCTGCTGCTCGAACATAAGCTTGGCCTGGATATCGCCGGTGATAAACACCGCCAGCGAGCTGAGCACAGTTGTCCAGAGCCCGACCTTCATGGACTTGTGAAACGTCCGTTCGTGAACAGTATTGCTCTGGCCACCGCGGCGGCTCTGAACCAGCCACCAGCCACTGACGCCGACAACGAGCGTGCCGGCGGTAAGGAAAGAGCTGGCCACGGCATGCGGGAAAGCTGCCAAGGCAGTGGAGTTGGTCAACAGTGCGCCAAAGTCTGTAAGCTCTGCGCGGCCGGTTTCCGGGTTGTAGACCGCGCCTACAGGATGCTGCATGAACGAATTGGCGACGATGATGAAATACGCCGAGATATTCACCGCAATAGCGACAATCCAAATCGAGAGCGTGTGCATCCAGGTGGGAATACGCCCCCAGCCGAAAATCCACAGTCCCAGGAAAGTGGATTCCAGGAAGAATGCGATGAGACCTTCAAGAGCCAGCGGGCCGCCGAAGACATCACCGATCATGCGGGAGTACTCCGACCAGTTCATACCGAACTGGAATTCCTGGACGATACCCGTGGCTACGCCCATGGCGAAGTTAATAATGAAGATGGTGCCGAAAAATCGTGTCGCTCGGTACCAGAGGTCATTTTTCGTCGTGGCCCACAGTGTCTGCATGAGCGCGACGAGCGGAGCTAGACCAATTGTCAGCGGGACAAAAATGAAGTGGTAGACGGTGGTTATGCCAAATTGCCAACGAGATATATCGACGACATCCATGTTTCCTCGACTGAAAAAGTAGACATAAACGATGCGTGTACTCCGACGGATTTGTCGAAGCCTGCATCAAGTGTCCGCAGTATTCCTGCTTATTAATTCAGTCGGACAGGAGGGGTAAAAAGTTCCGGGGCGTGAACTTATCGACGCGGGCAGGGCAAAACTCCGGAGGGCAATTATTAAAAACAAGCGCGTAATTGCTAGGCTATTTTGTTGCGCGGGCCTTTAGCTCAGCTGGTAGAGCTACGGACTTTTAATCCGCAGGTCGCGGGTTCGATCCCCGCAGGGCCCACAAGCACGCAAAACCCCAGGTCATCAACAGCCTGGGGTTTTGTCGTATCTTGCCTGTATTTGCCCTCTGTGGCACCTACTTCTCCCGCTTGTGGTAGCCCATCCGTGGCTTGAAGCCCGCCGGGTGCTTGAGCTGCGCCACTGCATCGGCGACTATCAAGCGGAAGCGTGGCTTCATCGGTGGCATCTGTGAGATCTGGAACCATCCGACATCAGTGGATTCATCATCAGCGACATAGGGGACGTCGTCGCCAACAACACTGCAGCGCATGGAGATATCCAGATATGAGGAAACATCGCCGTTGAGGTGTTCGATAGGGCCAACGGCGCCAGTTCCAAGCAGGGCCTCAACTGTGACATCGAGTCCCGTTTCTTCCTTTACCTCTCGCACGGCGGCGTCGTGAGGCTGCTCGTCCGGGTCGATAATTCCGGTGACTGGGGTCCATTCACCATTATCGGAGCGACGAACCAGCAAGACCTCGGGCAAGGCGTACATCGGTGCATTCGGCGGAACATCGCGAATGACGATAGCCGTGACACCGGGGAGCCAGAGCGGAGCGTGGCCCACTTTTTCACGGAGCTGAACAATGAAATCCGGAATTGCCATAGTTGCGAGCTTATCTGAGTACTAGTAGCGTCCGCGGAAATAGTAAGAAACTCCAGTTCAACCGTGGATTTTGGGAAAAGGGTACTTATCCTCTATAGTTCTTTACGTTGCCAAGAGCGCGCGCAAATGCAATGTTCATACACTGCAGGTGTACGCGGAGTGTGCCACTGAGTGGGCAACTCTTTGCAGCGTTAAGTCGGGCTCCCATCGTCTAGAGGCCTAGGACTCCGCCCTTTCACGGCGGCAACACGGGTTCGAATCCCGTTGGGAGTACCACTAAAAATCATGATGGCCCTGTGGCGCAGTTGGTTAGCGCGCCGCCCTGTCACGGCGGAGGTCGCGGGTTCAAGTCCCGTCAGGGTCGCAATTCTAAACGCCAGTTCCGGTTGGAGCTGGCGTTTTTTGCTTTTGGTTAGTGGTGCGCTGGGCGTCGGCGTGGGTAATGGACAAAAAGTGTGTCTGACTCTCAAGATGGTGACTGGTGAGAAGCCAAAAACTACGGGCTGCAAATGTGAAACTGTATGAGTTTATGACACTTTCAGGCGGTAGGTTCAGGCGGTGAATGCATCACCACTTTCGACCAGGAGAAGTAGTGAAGCAAACCCGCCGAACGAAATACA